>JAOMEV010000006.1 GCA_028346125.1 Bacteriovoracales bacterium
TCCTTGGTCTGCTTCGGTTAACAGTACTTCTGTTGTTGTTCCTTGGTCTACTTCGGTTAACAGTGCTTCTACCTGAACGAGCCCCTGGATTCGCAGGCCTCCTTTCAAAAGACTTTTCTACACTCCCCCCAGCAGTCTTATCATTTTTTTTATCATTGCCTTCCGCGGCATAGGAAAATCCACATAAAAAAAGAGAAAAGACTACGAGGAAATTCAATAACTTTTTCATTATTCCTCCTCAAAAAAATTCTTTTAACCTTTTTAACCTAACAAATGTCTATCAAACAGAAAAACTTGAACCTCCAAATTAAAAGGAAAGTTCTTACTTTAGATCGAAGGATAAAAAGGTTATAAGTCTTGAGAAAAAACACAATAAAAACAGATACTTAAAACATTTTAACAAAAAATTGGAGAGGCTCAATCATTACACAAGTGAAATTTTTTTTTAAAAGAAGACTGCCAAACTGACACCAAAAAAAACAACGACCACTAGAATTTTCTTTTTCGAGATAGAAGGTTTCGAGCCTTTTCCATAGGAATGCCATTCTTGACTAAGAAAATCAATTGATTCTGAAACTCGTTGCGTTGTACTTTGTCCTTAGAAGCTTTTCCTCTTTGATCGGCTTTTTTAGCAGTTAAAGTCTCTCCACATTCACACTGCCGATGATCAACAACTTCATTTCTTTCTAAATCAAAAAAAGTTTCACTTGGAAGAAGCACTGTCTCTTTAACGAATTCTCCACTAGAAGAAAAATGCTTTCCACAAGAAAGACAAACTTCCGGGTAACTCAATATTGAAGAGGTCTTTTCCAAATATTCCTCTTCCTTGAATTGCTCTAAATCCCTATTTTTCAAGATCATATTACTATTTTAGAACTAATCGTTCCTGACACTGTAAAGTAAAATGGCCTCACAAATAAAAAAATCTTAAAGTTGAAAAAATTCAGCGTGTTAATAACCGATAAAACCTTAAATAAGTCTTTTTTAGTGCATTCCCTCAGTGGTCCTGTTATAAAATTTTTGTTTTATAAAAGGCCCACAAAGGTAAAAGAGCTTGTATCAAAATCACTCTCCTGAAAGCTTTTCTGGTATCGTTGAAAGAGTCACTTTCCACAATGAGCAAAATGGATGGTCGGTTCTCAAAGTCGCTCCCTTCTCCTCTCAAAAAGAACTCGTTACCGTAATTATCCATCAAGTAAAAGTTTTCGCTGGGGCAAGTCTTCAATTTTTTGGAAGTTGGACTCATCACAAAAAATTTGGAGAACAGTTTAATGCTGAAAAAATTATTGAAAAAAAACCGGCATCTACCGCTGCTATAGAAAAATACTTAGGCTCCGGTCTCATTAAAGGTGTAGGGCCTAAAACTGCCCAAAGAATCGTTAAGCATTTTGGAAATCAAACCCTTAGCGTTTTTGAAGGAAACATTGAAGATCTCATGAATGTTCCTGGTATTGCCAAGGGAAAATTGGCCACGATAAAACAGTCTTGGCAAGACCATAGGGCCATTCGAGATGTCATGTTATTCCTCCAAAACTACGGGATAAGCACACTTTTTGCTGTAAAGATTTATAAAACCTATGGAGAAGATTCTATAAAAAAGGTTTCCGAAAATCCTTATTGTTTAGCAAAGGATATTTATGGGATTGGTTTTTTTTCTGCCGATAAAATAGCACTTAAAATGGGCCTCTCTCCTGAAGGTTTCCAAAGAATTCAAGCAGGAGTCAAGTTCGTTCTAAACAATGCAAGAGAGTCTGGACATTGTTATCTTACCAAAGATCAAATTCTTGGTGAAACTCAAGAAATCCTTCAGTTGGCAGCGCAGGACTTAATCGAAAAAGAAATAGATAACCTTATTAAAGAAAACGAAATTGCCCTTCGAAAAATTCCTGATGAAAAAACGGGAGTTAAACTTTATTGCTATTATGCTCGATCTCTTTTTTTTGAAGAAAACCTTATCGTTAAAAAAGTAGCACTCCATACACAAGGCAAAAGAGAATTGGAAATGGAGAAAGCAAAAGATTGGGTAAAAAGCTACTGCTCCTACCAGCAATTTTCTCTAAGTGAGGAACAGGAAGAAAGTGTCTATGGAGTTATTCAAAGACCCTTTTCAATTCTTACAGGTGGTCCCGGCTGTGGGAAAACAACAACGACAAATGTGATTGTTCACCTTTTGATGGCCATGAACAAAAAGATTATCTTGGCAGCGCCTACAGGGCGTGCCGCTCAACGTATGGGAGAAGTTATTGGTATAGAGGCAAAAACGATTCATCGTCTTCTGGCCTTTTCGCCTGAAAAATTTGGCTTTAAAAAAGATGAAAAAGACCCTCTCGAAGGCGATTTTATCATAATTGATGAAACATCAATGCTCGATGTTTCTCTTGCGGCAGCACTTTTTAAGGCCGTCCCGGAAAACATGCAAATACTTTTCATTGGTGACCCTGATCAACTTCCTTCTGTGGGTGCAGGAAATGTTCTTCATGACCTTTTAAAAAGTCCTTTTGTTTCAAAATTTCAACTCACCCAAGTTTTTAGACAAGCAAAAGAATCCTATATCGTCCGTTACGCACACCAAATCAACCAAGGACTCCTTCCCAAGATTGACACACCCATTGAAAAGCCGGACCTATGGAAATCCAAAACGGACTGTCTTTTTATTGACTCTGAGGAAGCAACAAAGGAACAATTAAACTTTATCGCAAGGGCAAAAAAAACTGTTAAAAAAATAATTGAAACAAACACCTCTTCTCTCATAACAAGCGAAGATAAGACCATAGGAATTTTAAGTAAAAAAAACAATGAACAAGTCGTTTTAAAAAATGTCGAAGAAGTCAGTGATTTTTCCTCTTTTCAAATTCCTAAAAAGTTTCTTCATATAAACTTCAACCATCTTATTAATTCCGAATCAGAAGTTGACGAGTTAAGAAATATTCTTAAAAAAATTCCTCCCCATAGCTCTCTTAACTATGGACTAACGGCCCTTGATACTATTAAGAGGCTCTATACAAAAACACTACCTAATATCCTAGGCCCTCAGACGGAAATTCAAATCCTTTCGCCCCAAGTAAGAGGATCATTGGGTACAGCTAATCTTAATCAGGTCATTCAGGAAACTGTGAACCCTTCCACACAAGGTAAAAATGATATCCAAATTGGAGGAAAAACCTTTAGGGAAGATGACCGAGTTATTCAAACAAAAAATAACTACGAACTAGGTGTTTTTAACGGTGATATCGGAAAAATTTTAAATATAGATTCTCAAGAGGGCCAATGCCTTGTCCTCTTTAAATCAGGAAAGACTGAAAGAGAAGTTCTTTATGAAAAAGGAGATATAGCTCAGCTTACCTTGGCCTATGCTATTACAGTACACAAGTCCCAAGGAAGTGAATTTGAAGCTGTTATTATACCTGTCTCAACTCAACACTTTAAAATGCTATTTAGAAACCTCATTTATACTGGGCTCACGAGGGCCAAAAAACGCCTCGTCTTTGTCGGAAGCCGAAAGGCCCTGGCCATGGCCGCAAAAAAAGTAGATAGCTCCAAACGGCAAACGGCCCTTACTTATCTTGTTAACCAAAAACTAGAAGGTTACAGTGAAGAAGAAGAAAAAAGTTTATATTTGTCAAAACTGTAGTTTCCAAACCCCTATGTGGACAGGGCAATGCCCTGAATGCAAAGAGTGGAATACTTTAGAAGAAACTCTTTTGGATAAAAAAGCTGCTAAAATATCTACAGTCTCCTGTGATGAAGAACCCAAAACTCTTGATGAAATATCTCTCAAAGAAAACCTTCGCTTTCCCACTGGAATGAGAGAGTTTGATCGAGTCTTGGGAGGAGGTCTTGTTCAAGGATCACTTATTCTTATTGGAGGTGAGCCTGGTATTGGAAAATCTACTCTTTTAACCAAAATAATGGGAAATATTTGTAAAAATGCTCCGGAAGAAAAAGTTTTTTATGTAAGCGGTGAAGAGTCCTTAGGCCAAATTGGAACAAGGGCAAAAAGACTCAATGTCAAATCAAAAAACCTTTATCTTTACCACGAGACAAATTGGCAAAAAATCAAAACTAATATCCAAAGAATGAAGCCCAAGTTTATTGTTATTGACTCCATTCAAACAACAATTTCCCCAGATTTAACATCTCCTCCAGGAACTATCTCACAAATTAGAGATGTTACCTACGAACTTATGAATCACATCAAGGCCCACGATATTACATGTTTTATTATTGGGCACATTACGAAAGAAGGCTCAATAGCTGGGCCAAAAATCCTCGAACATATGGTTGATACAGTCATTTATTTTGAAGGAGATCAATTTGGACACTATCGTCTTTTAAGGGCGATAAAAAATAGGTTTGGAAATACAAACGAAGTTGGTGTTTTTGAAATGACAGGAAGTGGCCTCTCTGAAGTTTTGAATCCTTCTCAATATTTCTTGGAAGAGCAATTAGAAAACTCCTATGGAAGGTCTCTCACCTGCATGGTAGAAGGGACAAGAACTCTTTTCGTTGAAATCCAAGCACTTGTTGCTGACAACAAATTTGGAAATGGAAGAAGGACAACTCAGGGTATTGACTCCAATAGACTCTCTATGCTCATCGCTGTTATCGAAAAATATTTTGGTATCTCTATAGGCGATCAGGACTTTTATCTGAATGTAGTGGGTGGTCTCAAACTCGTTGCAAGAGATTCTGATTTGAGTTTAATTGCCTCTATTTTAAGCTCATTTAAATCAAAACCTATAGACCCATCAATAGTATTTTTAGGTGAAGTGGGACTCACTGGTGAGGTCCGATCTGTCGGACAAATGGAAATTCGTCTGAAAGAAATGGAACAGCTTCATTACAGAAAACTTATTACATCTCAAAAAGCGGCCAAAGAATACAATGGAAAGTTCGATATAGAAATAGTAGGACTTAAAAAGGCCAATGACCTTGTCGACTATATTTAAATATTATGGACACATGCATATTTAACAACGAATTGATAATTCAAAATGACCCGACCTTCATTTGCGCCTTTCAACCTAATACTAAAGGCACAATCCCTTTTATTATCTAATTCTATATAAGTAATTTCACCTATTTTTCCAGTTAATCGCGCGAGTTGTAAATTATAGACATTATGAATTTTCCATCTCAACCCACGCCCTGAAAGAATTGGTTCCAACAGGCGTCCTTTGCTATCAAACTGCCCACTCCCTTCGAACCCTTTCAAGGTCATTATTTTTAGGTCTTTTGAAATTGTGAAGTGAAAAGCAAGGCTTGACGGACCTTCAATATAGACCTTGTAGAGCCCCTCTTCTTGGACTACCGACACACTCGACTCACCCAGTTTATTTAATGAGAATTGATCATTTCCTTCATCCATCATGAACTTATATTCTTTTTTTGTTACACCTAAATTTTTATGCCAAGGAATAGCTCCTTCATCATCATTTTTTTTCATATAGTTTTTTAGCCAAAAGGGCCTCTTCGATATGGCCTTAACACTCTTTTGAATAAGGTCTCTAAGACGGGGTGACACACTTACTTTATAAAGTTCTCCCTTTTGATACGAGACTTTCTTTAGAGAACGAATTTCCCATGAATCGCTTTTCAAAGAGAGAGAGAAAAGAAAAATACAAAAAAAGGTGGCTGGCCAAAAAAGTTTCACGAACTATGACGCCTTTTAAAGTAACAGTCCCATTCTATCATGGCAAAGGCAACGACCTTGAATAATTTAAATAATAATTATCGAAAAGCATTGTTTTAAAGGGCTTATAGAAAATTAAATAATTTTAATTTTCTATAATTATATTAGCTGCCTCAATTTATTGCGTTTTTATAATCACTTTTTTTTAAAGTTTAGAATAAGTTTATAGGCTTCCTGAATTGTAGAAAAGTTATCATTGGCAATCCCTATGTATTTTTCGGGTATATTCAATGATGACAAGCGATCAGGGTGTTTTAATTTAGCAAGTTTTTTATAGACTTTCTTAACTTCATCCAATTCAACATTAGTTTCAAGGTTAAAAATCTTAAAAGCAGAGCTTAAATCCATTTTTCCCTTTGGGTGGGTAATTCTACTTAAGCAAGAAAATATGTGAGCATTATCAATCAAATTATGAATATTTTCGGATATTGGAACAAAAGATCGCTCTTTTTCATCTATGAGATAATCCAGAATTATTTCGTGGATTTTTCTTTCTGGAAAATTATCTAAAGATGTTCTCTTAATATAATCCCCTCCTAAAAGCATGGGAATCAGACTGTCAGTTGATTTCCCCTTTTTTTCTCTACTTAAAATAAAATACTCTATACCTAAGGAAAGGTGTGGAATTTCAAGACTTTCTCTTTTAGACAAATGGCCTATTAAAGTGCCCTTTCTTAATTTTGCTTCAGAAATGATTTTTTTGAGAAATAACCCATGCTCCATAAGCTTTCCCATTTCATCAATTGAAGGATATGAGTTTCCGGTTTTTAAAAAAAAGTCTTCTCTTAAAAAATAGTGCGCCAAAATTGAAATTTCTCCCATTTCTAGCTTTGTATTAAACTTTTTTTCAACCTTTTCTCTAACCTTGTTAAAAAATATACCTTCTCCCCATTGGCAATTATCAAAAAATACCATTGCCTTTTTCAGTTTACTTTTTTCTTCGCCCTCTGAGAGGGTGTCAAAACGTTCTCTATATTTTTTTTCTGTCAAAGATTGATATTTCTTTTCTTCCTTACTATTTTGGGATTTCCCAGTTTCATCCTGAGAATCAGCTTCTTTCAGAATACGCACTTGCTTTTTTATCATTTGGTCAATATCAACTCTATTTTTTTCGGGAGAACTCCAAAAATTGGAAAAAAATCCCCGAAACAAAGTCACCAGAATTTTTCCAACAACAAAAGCTAAAAATACGGCCACTAAAAGCCTAATTACTAATTCTGTTTTTACTTCCATAAAATCCAGCTTTCAGAAAAGTTTGTCTTAGTGCGAAATGAATGCTAGCAATAGCTTCTATGATGAGATCCTATTGCTACATTTGCCAGAGACCTCAAAAGACATGCCTATGCTCTTTCATTAAAAGAATTAATAATGTCAACGAAGTCTTCATCTTTCAACACCCTTCGGAAAAAAAGCACCCTTTAGGAACAGCAAAAATTCTCTCCCTTTCTCTTCAAAAATCGCACCTTTTTATTGGTGAAACTTTTGAAGAAAGCGAGCTTCTTCAATTTTTGCCGCATCCGAGAAGTAATACTTATCTTCTTTTTCCAGGGGATCATTCGAGTGAATTTTCATCAGTTCCCCAAGAAAACGATGAAGCCTTCAATCTCATTGTTCTGGATGGCACGTGGAGAAAATGTAAACTTCTCCTTCATAAAAACTCCTTTTTAAAAAAGTTTCCCTCTATTCACATTAACCCTGAAAGGCCTTCTAAATATACAATTAGAAGATCTAACCTTCCTGAAGGCCTTTCTACTGTTGAGGCGGTCACTGAAGTTCTTAGTTCCTGGGAAAGAAATCCTGCGAAATTCACCCCTCTTCTTCAAGTCTTTGAAAAAATGATAAAAAACCAAATAAAAAAGATCCCTTCGGAAATCTTTGAAAAAAATTATAAGAAAAAGGGATAAAAGAAAGACAGTCTGAATGCCCTTCCTTTATGATAAGTGAAATTTTTTTCACCTCAACTAAGGAAACTCTCTTGAGCACAGATAGTCAGGCGAAACTCCAAAAAACACTCGGCCCTCTTATGCTTTGGGGATTAGGTGTGGGTTACGTTATCTCAGGAATGTATTTTGGGTGGAATTTAGGACTACCTCAAGGCGGAACTTTAGGAATGGCCTTGGCGACTGGAATCGTCATCTTAATGTACATTACTTTTACGTTCAGCTATACTGAGTTGGCCTGTTCTATGCCAAAAGCCGGTGGAGCTTTTATTTATGCTCACAAAGCACTCGGACCCAGGTGGGGCTTTTTTGGGGGAATGGCCCAAAATATAGAATTTATTTTTGCCCCTCCTGCCATAGCTTTTGCTATCGGAGCCTATCTGGATAGTATATTTCCAGGTCACCATGCCCTTACTTTTGCTGTTATCTCCTATTTTATCTTCACATTTATCAATATTTTAGGAGTCAAACTCGCTGCAACGTTTGAGCTCTTTGTGACCGTCATTGCAGTTGTAGGACTTCTTCTTTTTAGCTCTCTGAGTATTCCCCATTTTGAATGGGAAAACTTTAGACAAAATGCTCTCCCCAATGGATATGGTGGTGTCTTTGCGGCGCTTCCCTTTGCTATATGGTTTTTCTTGGCCATAGAGGGTCTGGCCAATGTTGCAGAAGAGACAATGAACCCACAAAAAAATATTCTATTGGGGTTTAGCTCCGCTCTAATAACATTAGTTCTCCTTTGTATTCTCACCTACTTTTCTTCTATTGGCATTCAAGGTTGGGAAGCTATTGTTTACAAAAGTGGCTCTACAGAGCTTTCTGATGCGCCTCTTCCTCTTGCTCTCCAACAAATTCTTGGAAAAAATTCAGACCTTTTAAAAGTTCTGGTTGGGATTGGACTTTTCGGACTTATTGCTAGCTTCCACGGCATTATTCTTGCTGCCGGAAGAACAACTTTTGAATTTGGTAGAATGGGCTATGCCCCCTCTTTCCTAGGAAAAATTCACCCAAAATATAAAACGCCTGCCCTTTCTCTTATTGTTAATATGCTTATAGGAATTATCGCTTTATTGACCGGTAAAACTGGTGAAATTATTACCATAGCTTGTTTTGGGGCCCTTACTCTGTATTTTATTTCAATGGTTAGTTTTTTCAAACTCAGAAAAGACAGTCCCACAATGCCTCGGCCTTTTAAAGTCATGGGATATCCTTATTTTCCTGCCATTGCTCTCATTCTTTCTCTCCTCTGTTTTATTTCAATGGCAGTTTATAACCCAACTTTATTTATTATTTATTTATTTCTCCTTTTTATTCCTTTTCTAGGTTTTGAGTTATTTATTTATCAAAGAAATAAAGAGGCCTTTTCTATAAATTAAAAAAAGGATACACAATGGATCAAAATGAAATATTAAAAGAGTTCGAAAAGTCTTCAGTTAATAAAATTAAACTTGCCGTAACAGATATGGACGGTATTTTAAGAGGTAAGTACATTCATATCGAAAAGTTCAAATCTGCCATTCAAAGTGGATTTGGCTTTTGTGATGTCATTCTCGGTTGGGATGCCAACGATCGATGCTACGAAAACACCGACGAGTCAGATTTTACAGGTTGGCATACAGGCTATCCAGACAGCCCAGCGAGAATTGATCCTGATACATACAGAAAAGTTCCCTGGGATGACAACGTTCCTTTCTTTTTAGCTGATCTTACAGATGATAAGGGTGCATCTCTTGATATTTGCCCTCGTGGGCTACTGAAAAAAGTACGAAAAGAGTCCATGGACTTGGGGTTTAAACCTTTATTCGCACAAGAATTCGAATGGTTTAATTTTAGAGAAAACTCTGAAGATATAAATGATGCTGGTTTTCATAACCCTACCCCCATTACCAGGGGTATGTTTGGCTACTCTATCATTAGGGCAAGTAGAAATAGAGAGTTTATTAACGATATTTTTGATTTAATGAATCTCTTTAAAGTACCGCTTGAAGGAATTCATACAGAAACAGGACCTGGCGTCTACGAAGCGGCCATTCTTTATGATGAAATTTTAGAAGCTGCTGATAGAGCTGTTCTTTTTAAAACAGGCCTCAAGGAAATTGGAAACTTTCACGAAATCATTCCTTCATTTATGGCAAAATGGAGTGATGATTATCCTGGTTGTAGCGGTCACCTTCATCAAAGTCTATGGAAAGACGGTAAAAATATTTTCTTTGACCCCCAAGCAAAAAATAAGATAAGCCCCTTGATGGAGCACTATATAGCAGGAGTTCTTCATTGCCTCCCAGAGATACTTCCCCTTTACGCTCCAACTGTTAATAGCTACAAAAGGCTGACGGAAGGTGCTTGGGCCCCCACGACTCTTACATGGGGAATTGACAACAGAACTTGTGCTTTAAGGGCCATTCCTGGTAGTGAAAAATCATCTCGATTAGAAATGAGAGTTCCAGGCTCTGATGCGAACCCCTATCTTGCTATGGCCGCATCCCTGGCCTCAGGACTTTATGGAATAAAAAATAAGCTTCCTCTCAAAACACCTCCGACACAAGGAAATGGCTACAAAGAAACTCAATTTGGAAAACTTTCGAGACACCTTGGAGAAGCCTCTCAGAAAATGAAAGAGTCCAAAGTTGCGCTTGAGCTATTCGGGGAAAACTTTGTCCGCCATTTTTGTAAAACGAGAGAATGGGAATGGCAGCAACATCTTAATGCTGTATCAGACTGGGAGCTTAAACGATATTTTGAAATAATCTAAAAAGGTTAAAAAAATGAATTGGAACCTCCACTATAATTATCACTTTCCTACTGAAGTCTTCTTTGGCCCTGGTATTGTGAAAACACTAGGGACCCATCTTAAAGATAGAAATTATAAAAGTCCTCTTCTCGTAACTGATGAGGGCCTTTCTAAACTTCCACTCTTTAAAAAAATCTACGAAGACCTCAAATCTTCAGGTCTTGCACCAGAAGGTCACCATCAAATCCATAAAAACCCTATAAAAGATGACGTCCTATCAGGAGTTGAAACCTATCATAAAAAAAGTTGTGATTCTATCATTGGACTTGGAGGAGGTGCCTCCATGGATGTGGCCAGGGCCATTGCTCTCAAATGCCACCATGAAAGAGATCTCTTTGATTTTGACGACTCTCTTGGTGGGGATAAATATGTTACCGAAGAAATCCCCTATTTTGTAACTATTCCAACAACAAGCGGGACAGGAAGTGAAGTTGGGAGAAGCACTGTTATTGCTGATAACAAAAGTAAAGAAAAGAAAATTCTCTTTTCACCTCGCTTAATGGCCAAAGCTGTTTTTGCAGACCCTGAACTCACCTTAGACCTTCCCTTTCATGTAACCGCGGCAACGGGAATGGATGCACTTACTCATAATATAGAGGCCTATCTGGCCAAGGGATTTAACCCTCTTTGCGATGGATTGGCCCTAGAGGGTATAAGACTTATTGGGGAATCTCTCGAAATGGCCACTCATAAACCTTCTTTAGAGGCCCAAAGCAAAATGATGATGGCCGCTCTCATGGGAGCAACGGCATTTCAGAAAGGGTTAGGGGTTGTACACTCTACGGCTCACCCCCTATCAACTCTTTTCGATCTCCACCATGGACTGGCCAACGCCATCATGCTAAAATATGGGTTGGAATACAATGCAGAAACTTCTGGAGATAAACTGGAATTTCTTTCTAAACACCTTAATATTGAAGACCAAACAGCAGAAGGGTTCATTAACTTTGTTCATTCTCTTACCCAATCGCTAGGTCTTCCTCAAACATTATCTAGTCAAGGTGTGAAAGAGAAGGATATTGAAAAACTTGCGGCCCTTGCCATTAAGGATGTCTGCCATCAATCAAACCCTAGGCCTGTAACTGAATTCGATTTTAGAAAAATTTATAAGAATGCTCTTAAGGGAGATCAATAAAAATGCTTAAAATTGGACTTACACCATGCTTTCTATATCCGGATCCGACAAGAAAGGTTTTTAGTAAAAAGTCACTGGCCTATATAGAAAAAGATATGGCCACTTACGTAGGCTCCTACGACTGTATGCCAATTCTTATTCCCGACCTCAAGGGAGAGCACTTACAAAAATTTTTAGATCAACTCGATGGCTTTATTTTCCAAGGGGGGTCAGATATTTCTCCTACAAGCTACGGAGAGAAACCCATTGAAAATGAACGCTGGCCTGGAGACCCCTATAGGGATAAATTCGAACTCAAAATCTTAAAGTATGCCTTTGAGAGAAATAAACCGATTCTTGGTATCTGCCGAGGAATGCAACTCATTAATATCTTTTTTAAGGGCACTCTCTATCAAGACTTGGCAATTGAAACAAAGACACCTCTCAAACACAGAAGCCAGGAAGAGTATGATAAAGTCAACCACTCTATTTCTTTGAGCGAAGAAGGAGTTCTTTCTAAACTATACAATGGCTCAAAGGAAGTCAGAGTCAATTCTGTTCATCACCAGGGAGTGAAAAAACTCGGCTCTGACCTCAATATAGAAGCCGTTTGCCCTATCGATAATCTGGTAGAGGCCATCAGTTACAAAAAGTTTAATGAAAACTTCATTTTAGGTGTCCAGTGGCATCCGGAGTTCTCGAAAACACTAAAAGGAGAAGTCATTGATCCTTCTCCTTTGCTAGAAAATTTTTTAAAAAGGGCCCAAGAAAGAAAGGAAAAGTAAATGTTATCAAATAATCCCTTTACTGAAGAAGCCATTGAAATCCCTTCAAATAATTCAGAGGAACTTCTACAAAATTTTAATTTTCAAAAAGAAAATCAAAAGAAATGGGCCAAAACTCCTCTTAAGGAACGTCTTTCCTATATAGAAAAGTTTTCTGAAGAGCTCAATAAAAGAGAAGAGGAACTGGCAAAAACTCTTACAAAAGAAATGGGTAAACCTTTTAAAGAGTCCCTTAATGAAATCAGAGGGGCCAGATCAAGGATTAAGTTTTTCCTCAAAAACTCAGAAGAAAGCTTAAGCCCTAGAGATTACTCAAGACCAGGATTAGGAGAGGAAATACATTTTGAGCCCTTGGGTGTTATCGGGAACATTTCTGCTTGGAATTACCCCTATCTCATTGGAGTTAATGTTTTTATCCCGGCCCTTATATGTGGAAATTGTGTCGTCTACAAACCCTCTGAATTCACTTCATTAACAGGTTTAGAAATTCAAAAGATTTTTAATGACATTGGACTTCCTCCTTATGCTTTCCAAGTGGCCATTGGTGGAAAAGATGTTGGAGAACTTCTCCTAAAATTGCCCCTCGATGGAATCTTTTTTACAGGTTCCTACAAAACGGGCGCCTTTATCCACAATCAGGTTTCTCCAAAGCTTATTCCCGTAGGTCTAGAACTTGGAGGAAAAGATCCTCTCTACGTAACAGACGACCTGGATGATATCTCACAAGTCGCTGAAGCTGCCTGCGAAGGTGTCTTTTATAATAATGGGCAGAGCTGTTGCTCTGTCGAAAGAATTTATGTCCACGAAAAAGTTTATAAAGAATTTCTTGAGAAATTTAAAAAAAGTGTGGAAGGACTCAAAACTGGTGACCCAATGGTCCCTGAAACGACCCAGGGACCCCTAACAAGAAAAGATCACGTATCCTACTTAGAGAACCAGGTTCAAGATGCCCTTTCAAAAGGCGCTGAGGTTGTTTTCCGTGGAGAAGTTCCCAAAAAAACAGGATACTTCTTTCCCCCGACAATCTTAAAAAATGTTAACCATAAAATGGAAATCATGAATGAAGAAAGTTTTGGCCCTATTATAGGAATCCAATGCGTCTCTAATGACGAAGAGGCCATCCAGCTTATGAACGATACCTCTTATGGTTTGACATCAAGCGTATTCGCCAAGGACGAAAGAAGAGGAAGGAACATACTGAGTCAAATTAATTCGGGAACAGGTTACCTTAATTGCTGCGACAGAGTATCTCCCTATCTACCGTGGTCAGGAAGGAAAAATTCGGGACTTGGCTCGACCCTCTCTTTTTTAGGGATCCAAACTTTCTGTCAACCAAAGGCTTACCACATAAAATCAACCTAATTCTCCATTGGCAAATATACCAAAATAAACTATGATGCCACCTTCTGTTTTTAGTAATTTGAGGAGAAGAAAACGCGATGAGTCTTTTAAAGGATGTGCTGGAAAAGGCTGGCTTTAAGGCCACTGAACCTGAAAAGAAAAAAAATAGACCTTCAAAACAACGATCCTTCCAGCCCAGAAAGAAGGCACATACTCATCACAAGCAAAGAAACACCTGTGAAGCCTGTCAGGCGATTTGCCCAGATGTTGAACTTTATAGTCATAAGAACCCTTCTCTGTTACATGCGAAATGGATTTGTGTCCCTTGTGCAGACAAAAATATGATCCCTGATGACCAGAGAAAAACGGCCCAAAGTGAAAGCTCAAAACAGCGAACTTTTAGAAGATACTTTGGCAGAACGGTGAAATATATTCCAAAACCCGAAGAGACAAAGGACCAGGATAATAAAAGAGGCCCTTCAAATAAAAATTCCAGGCATCAAAAAACGAACTCATTCAAGAAAAAATATTAAATGGCACAAAAAAAGGGTGCTCATAGGCACCCTTTTTTTATTATATGACTTTGTTATTTAGAGTGAAAGTCCAAGGTTTAAACCTACCCAAGGAGAGATTCCCTTTCCTGGTAAAAACCATTTTCCTGTTCCGTTGGCAAAATCTTTAGAGATATACTTTGCTCCACCTAAAACCTGGACATTTAGTTTTTTCCAAAACCATCCGTAACCAACTCCTAAGTGACCATAAAGACCCGCTGCCTTAGCAATTCCACTAACATTTCCATTTCTCACTTTAGTAAGGTCAGTAAAGTCAACTCTCATTGCTCCAATTTCTGTTTGAAGAAGAAAGCTATCAGTAAAAGCCCCATTAAAGAAAAGGTTATATCTCAAACCTACAGATTGTCCAAAAAGATCAACCTCATGTCCACTTTCAGTGTCTTCAAAAGTAGAGTTTAGAAAAGATGCATTTACACCTAATGTTGTCTTTCTTGTAAGCTTAAAATCTGCCCCAATTTGATAAGAACCAAACATTAGCTCTGCAGGGCTTGTATAAACATTTACCTTTTTTGAAGAACTAACATCTTCAACAAGAACTGTTTCAACTTTTGATTCTTTTACTCTAGGCTTAAAAGCTTCACGTCTTTCCCTTTGAATCTCTTTTCTTTCCCAATAAGAAGGTCTAGAACGAGAATCTTCCTCATAGGAACGCTCTACACGATCGTTTTGATATGAGTCTTCCTCATGATAAGAATCTTCAAAGTAGGCCATTGATACAAGAGGCATATTTAGTGCCGTAGCAATAAAAAGTAGTTTCATCCAAGATTTCATAGTTTTCCTCCTTACTATATGTGGTTGAAAATTTTTTCTTTTTCTAATGCTATGTATAAAGCAAGTTCCATGCCAATTAGGCATAAAGCTAAGTATTTGATTTTATTTTATGAAAGGAGTAATTTAGTGGAGCACTCATTTTAAGGTGTATAAATTTAAGACGCTTGGTAAAAACTTTAACAATTTCTTTGACCTTTTAATTTGAAAATAAATTTTATTTAATTCAAAAAAACTATTTGTAAAGTTTGGCCGTAATCCCTTACTTTTTTGTTTCTTTCTCATGAAACTCGTGTCTATAAAGTCTTCTATCCCTTTGTCCAAAAGGGTGCAATGCAGTTTAAATATGCCCGTTAAATAAAAGAGAGACAGTCCTATGAACCAATTAAAACTTACCATGACCCTTATTGGTCTTTTCATTATTGCTGGACATGCTTTTGGAAACTATCAAACCTACTCATCAAAACCAATTAATATTGATGGCGTCTACTCTAAAGAGAACAGACACAATCCACCTCGATCGTTTAAAAAAAGAAGACGGCGTCTCGAAAGAAGAAATGAAAAAATGGTCGCCGATGAAATAGAAATGATCAGATGGGAAGAAGAAAAGAAACTAAAATACAAACTTAAAAAGGCATTCACTAAAATAAATCACAATAACAAAAAATACCGTACAGTGAGCCTACGTAATGAAATTGAGCAAGACCAAGAGACTCTTCCACACTGGAACAAGTTCAGCACTTTGAAATTTTCACCTTATTTTGGGATCTCGCACCTTAAAGGAAGTACAGGAGAATTTCAAAGTGATATGGCCATTGGGGGAAGCCTTGAAACGTCCGTAAACCGTTTTATCTCTATTCATATTGGAGCTAATTATTTCAATGTTAATTTGCCTGACTCTCTTGAAGCAAATAATTGGAATAATTACCAAGGAACAAAACTCAGCAAGCTTGGTATTGAAATTGGCCCAAAAGTTTTTATTCTCACAAGAAATAATCTAAGGCCCTATTTAGGTGTTGGGTTAGGGCTAAATCAAATGAGCCTTAAAAAGGATTACTCAATTAATGATGCAGGATTTATGGGAGATTCTCAAAAATTATCATTCGACTCTTTATTCTGGGGACTTCAATTAGGTACAGAATATTACTTTAGTAAGACTATGGGCCTTAATGCCTTTGTTAAATATTCATGGCAACAATCAGATTTTTCTGGACAACCTAATTCCAACCTAAGATCTCACATAGACTTTATCAAAAAGGCCAAAATGAGATCTATTAACTTTGGAATGATTATCCTTATATAGAGGGCCTTTACTTTATAAAAACCCCCTTTAACTCAAGGGTTCTTCCATCTTTTAAAGTGACACGAGCACCTAATGTTTTCCATCCTATAGTAGGTGTTCTCATGACTTGTGTTGAAAAGTTTAATTTTTCTGCCCAAGAAGTTAACATAATGTTTTCGCCACCGTTCTTATTTTCAAATATATAATCGACCTTTTTCACTTGACCAAGATTATTTCTTGATTCTAAATATATTTTAAATTTATAAAGAGACCCCTTAAATTCTGGCCAATATATTTCGTCTTTTTCAACCATGACCCTTTGAGCTAACCCTTCCATTTTTCCATCTTTTTTTCTCTTAGGGTGGACTTTTAAGATGATATCTTTCGTATAAGTTTTTCCATTAAAAAGTTCAAAAATAACTTGAATGGGATTTACTCTATAGGGCGTCACCAACTTGATAGAAAACCCTTTTCTCTTTCTATTGGCCTTCGTTTTCTCAAAGTTTTTATGCTTATAAATAACACGCTTTATTTGTGGTGAAAAAATATCATCACTTTTTACTTTTACAAAAAATACGTACCGATCAAGTGCTTTATCAAACTTAAATTTTTTGAGTAAAATAACTTTATTCACATCAAATTTTCTTTTCCCATAGATATCCTCATTTTTGGCCAAAAATTTAAACTCCTTGGTAAGGATATTTCCATTCATTAATTCAATATTTACAAAACCTGAAAAGTGAGGATTTTTTCTCTTAAAAGACCTCGAAAAAAAATTATCCTTATCTTCTGATTTTACAACAAGATTTTTATTTCCTTTTTTGAAGTGATAAGAAACCATTTTTATAAAAGGCAGTGCATCCTCTTTGGCCTTAACCTTTAATTTAAAAATTACACCATCTCCATCAAATTCGTAGCGACTCAAAACTTTAATTTCTTTAGGTGAAATAGTCCTTTCTTCTCCCTTAAGCTCTTCTCTCAAAAGAGGGTGATTCTCTGCAAGGTACTTCAAAATAGATTTCATCTTTATAGCGCCATTCATGAAACCTCTTCCATCATTGTCATAACCCTGTGGCCGATATTCAACGTTTACAATCCCAATAACCTTTCCTGTTTTTTGATCAAAAATAGGTGCTCCCGAAGATCCTTGTAAAATGTCAGCATTATGAAGAAAATTGATATTATTTCCAAATGGAACATTCTCTAAAACTTTTCCTGGAGATTTTTTTTTAGTCGGATAACAATTGTCTTTATTGAAATAATCGCAATTCTGATGAACGACGTAGAGCTCATCTCCCTTTTGAAGGCTTTTATCGGCAAGAGTAACCCAACCAAAAAGTTCTCCTGGAGAATCAGCACATTTTAAAATAGAGAAATCAAGCTTTAAGTCTGTTGCAACAAGTTGATGACATGCCAAAGAATAGAGCCTTTTTGACAATGAGATTGAGCTTAAGGCCTCATAACCAAAAATGGCCTTGGTATTTTTTGCAGTCTTAGCATCCCCCACACAATGGTTATTCGTCATCAAAAGGTTTCTACCTATTAAAAAGCCAGTGCATCTGCCCACAAGAAGGTCACTCTTAGGGATTTGGAGAAGTGCAACTCTTGGATCAAAGCTCTCTTTCCAATCGAGATCATTTACAATAATATTGTGCTTTTCGCTCTCCAAAGTAATTGGCCCAGAGCAACTCCAAAAAAAAACAGGCGATAAGAACAAGATAATCCAAAAATGCTTCATTAATCTCCCTCCAAATTATTTAAGATCTATTTTATTTTTTAAGATTTTCAAATGAAAGTGTCCATTGTAGAAATAGGTATGGCCTATGCTTAAGGACTAGTTATGAAAAATATAATTCTTCTCCATTTCCTTTTGAGCTTAACTCTTTCGTGTAAAAATATCCTTTCATCTTTTGAGGAACAAAAAAATATTCCCGTTCCCTCAGATGTTAAACTTATCACCCTTTTGCATGAAAAAATAAGCAAAGACGATTTTGACTTAGAAATCCTGTCAAAGAAACTTTTATCTCAAAGTAAAATAACAGTTGAGAGAGAGTATTTCGCAGAGGATAAGGTCAAAAAGTCAAACTTTCAGGAAACCTGTCAGGAAATAGAGCTAAAGCTTAACCAAATGACCAAAAAAAAATGCTTTATGTCTAAAAGCAAAAAGTTAATTCTTAAATGTTTACCCAGCCAAAAAAAATGTAGGAAGTGGACAAGGCCTTTGTTTTTTGCTGAATACTGTGAAAAGAAGCAAGAAATTCACTTTTTAAAAAAGGGAAAAATATTAGATCCCCATTTAAAAATACAAACCTGCTCTTCGAGCGAAAATGGGCCTTTGATATTGAGAAGCTTCAAATTAATCTTGGAAAAAGCTGTCCGGCCTTCCCAAAAGACTTAAAAGGGTCCTTCTTTGGAAAAGAGTTTAAGAAAAACTCTTTAAGAAGGTCCATACAAAACATCGGACCTTTTTCTCTTGAATAAAGGGACATGACCTTTTTAATATTTTTATCTACAACTTTTTGATCGACCACAATATCATTAAATTTCATCATGCTTATTCCACACCATAAGGAAAAGAGGAATTTTCGCTGGGAGAAAAAGTTCCCTTCAAAAAGATGGTAGGTTAAATAAGCGGCCTTAGAAGGCAGAATATCAGGCTCACATGTTCTCTTATCAATTGGCCAAGAGTGTTGCAAAAATGATCCTAGCCTTTTTACGTCTTGGATATTGGATTGAACTAGCTGGAGATTTTCCTCACTAGGCTCACCTTTATTGATAAGCTGTGTACAAAAAAAATAAATATCTGAAAGCTTCGGTACTTTAACTAAACTCATAACTATTCCAACAATTAGGAGAAGGGAGATTTTTTTGGTTTCTTCTTTTTACTGCCCTTCAAACGATCTTCTCTTGCAACCTTAAGTTGCCTTTCTTCAAACTGGTTATACATTTCCAGGTAATTAATAACACCAGTTCTCTCATCCTTCGCGATGGCCTCTTCTTCTGCAATTCTTAGAAAATCAAGGATATTACTATCGTCCTTAAACGTTTCTTTATAAGCATCCTTCTCCTTGTGCTCTCTTTCCTTTTCATCTTCGTCAATTCGCTTAACGAATTCTAAAAATTTTTTTGGATCCAATGTTTTCCCTTAGTTAGACCATTTAACCCTATGTACCATACCCATATAACACATGATATCAACACGCGCCGCAAAATTCTTAGAGCCATTACATTTTTACTTAAAAGTAAAAAAGCTCATTACCTGTGTCTGATAGAAAAGGCCAAATTTCAACCATTTAAATGATTGATCAAAGAGTTAAAATAAAACTTAATAAATTGTTAGAAAACGACATATTCTTTAAGACAAACTGGCCCTAAAGTTAAACTGTAATCTAGAATAGGGCCTAAATATTGACTTTCTCCAATAAATTAGGTTTTCAAAGATAAAAGGAGTTAATCCATAATGAAGAATCTGAGAAAAACTAAATGCCCAAAAGAAATTTCACAGGTCCTTTTAAAGGCCCAACAAAGTGATGTTGTCTTTATAATTTGGTTTTCCAAAAAAGGCCTAAGCTTTATTAAAACGGGTGCTCTAAGAAAAATATTAAAAATAGATCTGCAAATTGAAATTCACGATTACTCCTTAAGAAATAGCTTTATTGAAGAGGAAGATATCTCATTTGGAGAATTCATTTATTTTCGCAGCTCATTTCTTGGTTTAACCTTTAAGGCCTCTTTTATCTCAAATGCTGATGACAATTGTTTTTGGGTGAAAACTCCCCAACTGGCCCTACTCAATGAAAAAAGAAAATACCCAAGAAAATACTTAAACTGCTTTAACTGGAAGGCCACGTCCTTTAATCTCACGTATGAAGATTCTACACTACCAGACAATGAAGGTTCTTATGAAGCGCCTCTTGTAGAAAACTTTACGGATGAAAATGAAAGGGCAGTCGCCCCTGCTGACGAAAATGACACTCAAGCGGACCTATTCCTGGAAAATGAACTCTTAAAAAATAACCTACATGAATACAAAGACCCACCTAAAAAAAGCTTTGACCTGAACAAACCATTAAAAGGGGTCATTATAGAAATTTCAAAAAATGGAGCAACTCTTTTGGTTTCTAAGCCCCCTTATCTAAGCTTTGAAAAACATAGAATACTTCATTTTCACTTCATTGAAGGCATCAATATCCCTCCTAATCTAAAAGCTGAAATAAGGTCTTTGAGGAAAGGTAAAATTGGTTATCAATCCCATAATGAAGAAAAGTTCCTTCAAATCGGTCTCCAATTTAATTCTTTAGTGAATTATTAAATAGAATTCATTTAATAATTGCTCTTTTTCTTACATAGTTTATGTAAATTAAGACGCATCGTGGAAATTTTCTTGTTCTTTTTCACCAATATGTTAAAAAATATTTGTTTTATATCAACAGCAACTAATGCTAACGTGAACACTTTGAAGCATATACGGGTTTTATACTCGGCTTTTAAGTTTTTCGGGGGGAAAACTTGTGCCTAAAGAAGTAATGGGAGTTAAAGTCCTTTATTTCGGTGAAGATCCTAGGTATCTCCAGGAGTTCATTGGCTATTGCAAAAAAAACAGACCTGAGCTCAACTTCCAATCTTGCTACCATTACTGGGATGAAAATGAAAAAATTGGTGCTTCAGTTTTTTCGGTCTATAAATATCTTCCTCACGTTATTCTTTTGGATTTTTCCGGAAATTCAAATAAGGCCCTCTTAAGGCTAAGCTCGTTTTTAAATAAACACTACCCGCTGAGAAAACTTCCAGTTATTGCCCTTATCAAGGACCTTAAAGACAACGAAGAGCTTATAAACCAAGTTCTTCTTTCTGGAATACACTTTATTCAAAGAAAGGCCCCTGAGTTTTACAACCTTGGTTATTACCTACAATGTTTGCTTTCTCAATTTACTGGAGAAAGAATTCAGGCACCTGAATACTTTAAAGTACCTCTCAATAAATCAATCAAGGTAGATACATCAATTAGAATTGGTTACTTAGATAATGATTATCTCCATATGGAAACAAATTTTCCCTTCTCCCCTCATCACAGGGTTGTTCTCAATACACAATTTGAAAATAAAGAAAGTAAAGTTTTTCTAAAGCCAATAAGGCGTATTAGAGAAAACATTACCCATTCATTTGACCAATCTTATGACATGGAGTTTGTATGGGACCTTGAGAAGGCCTCCATGGAAAATAAGAACTTTATTAATGCCATCGCCCCAATGACAAAAAGCTCAGATCTCCTTTATGAAAAGGTTATGTTGCCCTATACGAAGAAAAGGTATCAAAAATTTGTTCAAACTAGACAACCTCTTATATTTACTGAAAAGAAAACAAAAGTTTTAGTGATTGATAATAATTTAGAAATTTTGAAGCAAAAGAAAAAGCACCTTGAAGAGTACCCCTATGATCTTATTGTTCATGCCAATATAGACTCAAAAAGTTTACTCATTCCTGAGGCCAAAGCTGATATAATCACAATAAGCTTTAATAGCTCCGTAGAAACAACAGGTAATAAGCTTGGCATTTTGAAAAAACCAAATAATCTAAAAACAATTAAGGAAGCTATAAAAAGAATAAGTAGCATGAAAGGTTACAGGCCTTTTATCATTATTTATGATTATACTGATGACCCTTATGCTTTAAAAGAACTCGAATATCCTAGACTTATTGTTAAGGATACTCCATTTAACCTTGATAGACTGCTTGATCTCTGTTCTGTTTATGAAAGAAAAGAAGGAAACACCAGTCAGGTAAAAGAATCAAAAAAGGTTTATCTTAATAGCAATTACAAAGACAGCATTGGACACTTAAATTGGGAAGTTGACGTTCAATTTATGTCTGAGACGCATATCAAGTTTACTTCCCCGCTCCCTATTCCCAACCTTTGTGTTCTTAAATTAAACTTACCGCCAGAGCTGTATATTACTGTCGTTGAAAAAAAGAATATTTCCCAATACTCTCTTGCCAAAGAAAATGAGTATATTGGCATTATTCATGGCCCAGGGGAGACCACAAAAAATCAACTTAGAAAGTTTTTGAATGAAAACTATAGAGCTCTTAATAAAACCCAAGAGCCTACCGCATCTCCATAAAACAACCCTTTTTTGCGAAATCCACTTGATAGAAAGAATCTTTTTTTATAAAAAGTCTAGGTACCCATCTTAAAAGAGAGATTTTATGAAAAAGTTTCTATTGTTCTTCATTGCAATAATCAGTTTTCATACCCATGCTCTAAACATTAAAACTCCAGATCTCAATGAACTAGAGCTAAAAGCTTATTCTGCTGAGCTTAAATTTCTTAAAAAGTTAAAAAAGGAATATCAACAAAAAAATAGGATCCTAGATAGTTTAAGAGTTCACTCAAAATCACTCATAAAAGCAAAGAAAAGCTATTTAAAAAAAAGGGCCGTTTATAAAAAAAATATAGCCCACTTTAAAAATCCTAATATCAAAAATTTGAAAATATCCTCTTATGTCTCAAGAGTAAGAAACGTTCTTTATCAACAACCCTTTTTAAAGGACTGCTTTCAAAGGGAACTTAATCGCAATCGCCTTCTAAAAGGAGGAAAGGCCTTGGGTATTTTAAAAATTAATTCTTCGGGTAATTTGGAAAACCTAAAATTTACTTCTCCAAATGGCCAAGGTATTCGTAACAAGAAAATTTTGAATTGCCTTTCCCAAAATATAAAAAAGCTTACCTTCCCACTCCCCCCCCATAATACGCCTATCTCGATCCACCAGGCCTTTAATTTTAAAATTTCTGGGTGATTTGCTCTATTATCTTGAGTAGGAAAGAAACGTCACTTCCAACAAATTATTTATGGTGATAAAATTAGAGTAAATTATAAAAGGACCCAAAATTATGATTTTAATCGTAGATGATGATCCAGAAATCCTTGATATTATGACCATGAATCTTGAAGATAGCGGGCTCGAAGTCCATGCGACAACTCACCCAAAGCAGGCCACAGGCCTCATAGAAAAACATGACATAAAATTATGCATCCTTGATATAGGAATGAAAGAAATGAGTGGCTACGACCTCATGAAAGTTATTAAGGATCAATTTCCAGATGTAAAACTTATGTGCGTTTCAGGTTATGCTGACCTTTTTGAGGAAAAAGTAAGGGCCTTAGGGGTAAACCATCTACTGAGTAAACCATTCTCTCAAGAAGACCTTCTCAGTGCAGTACAAGATTCTCTCAATATAAGAAAAAGAAGAAAAGGTGCCGGAGGCTCTTCAAAAGGCGCTAGCAATAAAATTATCCCTAGCAAGAATAATCCAATTAGAATGGACATCATTGGCGATAACTTCGTAGAAATAGTTCAAGTTACCGATATTAGCGAAGGTGGCGCTGGAATCTATGTCCCACATTCTTTTTCGGGTATTGATATCAGTAAGCAAATCAACGCAATCGTCACTCTTCCCGGACAAAGCTCTTTTAAAACAAAAGGCTCAATAAAGGAAGGAAGAGACAACCGTCACTTCAACTTAGAGTTTGTGAATTTATCTTCTCAAGCAAAGAGACAAATTGGTCAGTATGCTAAGACAATGGGAAAATAAACGACCTTATTCTTTATCTATACATTCGTAGCCAACTTTTATTGTGGCCTTAAACTGGGGCTCCTTACCTTTTTTAGGTAGTTCTTCCCAATCACAGAGGATAGGAATATCGTAGGTGTCATAGTTTAAAACCTTGCCTGCCTTTTTACAGATATCCAGCACCTTTCTCCTCGCATCCCCGATGGCGCTACTACAAGAAAATGGCTTACTTTTCCTAACCGCAGAGATCTTAAAAGAATCCATAGAGTAAGCCGAGGACATAGACAAAAAAATCATGACAATCAAAGTTTTCACGGAAAACCTCCAAATATCCTTACAATTATACACTGCATTAAAAAAAATGGAGCCTATTAATTAAAAATTCCACTAACTTTCATTTTTTTGTCATGAAGGTCAATAAGTTACCTTTAGTTTAATGAAAATTTTTAGACTACCCCCTTTGATTGTTGATTAAAGTTAAGAAAAATTGTATCCAGGTAGCACAAAAACTATTTTACTTTAAGGCATCTCCATGAATTTTTTGAAATTTAAAATTATCCAAACAAGAGAAGAGCACTCACTTGAAACAAATCTAGTGGATATTCTTTTCAACATTGATCATATCGTGAGCGTTAAGCCTATTAAAATCGTCCTCTCTGATGGAATTTTAAATGGGTATTGGATTAGACTTACAAATGGCAAAAAATACAAGGCCACAGAAGTTCCTAATGAGCTGAAAAGTATGCTTTCAGAAACAGAGCATATGGAAATGGACTCTGAAGTAGCACCACAATTTCACTAGGATTCGCTAGAGGGTAACTCTATTGTCACCTCTGTCCCATGGTCTCCTTGTTCTTCTGAGGATTCAATTGAAAGCTTTCCACCATATTGGTTTATAAATTTTCGGACCAAGGGCATCCCGTATCCGGTTCCCGTCTCCCCTTCTGTACCTTTTCTCGAAGTCTCTTGCGCCATATCAAATATATTCTCCAAGAGCTTTGCACTCATTCCAATACCGAAGTCCGTAATCTTTATTTTAATCTTATCATTTTCCATAGAAGAAGATATTTCAATGGAGCTCCCAGAATCTGAAAACTTTAAAGAGTTTGTGAGAAGATTAATTAAAACAGAGTTAATAAAAGAAGTTTTTTCTACAATAACATAATGATTTTCATCAACATTAAGATTAATTTTGATGTTCTTTTTTTTGGCCCTCAGATAAATAATATTAAGGCCCTCACGAAAGACCTCCAGAAGATTGACTCTTTTTAATTCCAAAGAATTTTGTCTTTCATCAAGTAATTGAATTTTTCGAATCATTTCTATAATGCCGAAAGCATTTTCTGCACCAATTTTTAAATAATTAAAAAACTTTTTCGCTTCCTCTAAAGTCTTTACTTCATCTAAAAGTTCTAGGACACCCATGATTCCAACGACAGGGTTAGAAAGGTCGTGGCAAAGAATATGAATAAGCTCTTGGTGCTCAGCATTTTGTTTTTCAATCAATTCCCTATAAAGCTTATTTTCAAGATGAGTTTTCACCCTGGCCACTAGCTCCTGAGAATTAAAAGGTTTGGGGATATAATCACTCCCACCCACTTGAAAGCCTCTCAAAACATCTTCGAGCTCACTTTTTGCAGAAATAAACAAAATGGGTACTTTTTCCAACTCCTTCATCGCCTTAAGTTTTTGGCAAGTTTCAATGCCATCTCCCCCAGGCATCATTATGTCTAATAAGACAAGGTCCGGAGTAATTTTGTTGGCCAACTCAATGGCCTGTTCCCCATTAGACGCCACATTAATTTGATAGCCTTCTCTCCTCAGAACTGTCCCTATGACCTGAACATTTTTCTGAGTATCGTCAGCTATCAATATTCTGGGAGGTCTCACCGGTTCCATACTCATAAAAAACCCTTATTCAATGTTTCCCTGAAATGATACTCCTCAATAAGCTCAATATAAAGTAATAATACTTAAAGACACATAGTGCAAATTTACAAACGGCCCTCTTTGAGATACCTAGCAATCTAATGATATTTAGAGGAGCTCTCAATTGAAAGATTCAATTTTAAAACACCTAGAGAAAGAGATCATCGAAATAAAAAATGCAGGTCTTTATAAGGAAGAAAGAATCATTACATCTCCACAAGACTCTCTCATCAAATCAGAGGGGCAATCCGTTGTTAACCTCTGCGCAAATAACTATCTAGGCCTCTCTAACCATCAGGAACTTGTCCAAGAGGCCCAAAAATCTCTTGAAAAATATGGCTTTGGTATGTCTTCCGTAAGATTCATTTGCGGAACCCAAAATATTCACAAATTGTTGGAAGAAAAATTATCCTCATTTTTGGAAATGGAGGACACGATACTCTACTCTTCCTGTTTTGATGCTAATGCGGGACTTTTTGAAACTCTCCTCAATGATAACGACGCTATTATTAGTGATAGTTTAAATCATGCAAGTATCATCGATGGGGTAAGGCTCTGTAAGGCCAAAAGATTTCGCTATAAAAATAATAATCTTCAGGACCTTGAAGAACAACTCAAAAAAGCACAAGACTGCCGTTTCAAATTAATTGCGACAGATGGTGTTTTTTCTATGGACGGCCTCATTGCCAACTTAAAGGGAATTTGCGACTTGGCCGATAAATATGGGGCCCTCGTCATGGTCGATGATTCTCATGCAGTTGGGTTTATTGGAGAAAAAGGAAGAGGAACTCCTGAGTATTGTGATGTTATGGGAAGAGTCGATATCATCACAGGAACTCTAGGTAAGGCCCTTGGTGGCGCTTCTGGGGGCTATACAAGCGGAAAGAAGCAAATCATTGACTATCTCAGACAAAGGTCTAGACCTTATCTTTTTAGTAATACACTTGCACCCGTTATAGCGGCCACTTCAATAAAAGTTATAGAAATGCTGGAATCTAGTGGCCATTTGAGGTCTCAGCTAAAAAGCAATACTGAGTTGTTTAGATCTGAGATGGAAAAGGCAGGGTTCAAACTAATCCCAGGTAATCACCCGATTATCCCAATTATGCTTGGTGATGCCTCGTTGGCCAAGACAATGTCTGATGAGCTTTTAAAGGAAGGCATTTACGTGGTAGGGTTCTCATACCCTGTTGTTCCCAAAGGGTTGGCAAGAATTCGAACACAAATATCGGCTGCCCACACTAAACAAGATCTAGAGAGGGCGATAGAGGCCTTTATTAAAGTTGGAAAAAAGTTAAGTGTGATATAATGCTTAAAAAAATTTTTGGAGTTTTCCATGCCCAAAACCATGAAAGTTCTCAAAAAAAATCATAGAGAAGTTGGCCTTTGGCTAGATGAAGCCCCAATACCGACAATTGGGCCTTCTGATGTTCTTATTAAAATAAAGAACACGGCCATTTGTGGTACCGACCTTCATATTTATAATTGGGATGAGTGGGCCCAATCAGTCATTCCTGTTCCCCTAATAACTGGACATGAGTTTTTTGGCCATGTTGAAAAAGTTGGGGCCAACGTTACAAATTTTAAAAAAGGTGACCGGGTCTCTGGAGAAGGACATATTGTCTGTAACCACTGCAGAAACTGTAAAGCTGGAAAAAAGCACCTTTGCCCTAACACAATAGGAGTTGGCGTTCAAAGAAATGGCGCCTTTGCTGAGTTTCTTTCCATGCCGGAATCAAACGTTTATAAAATATCTGATGATATACCAGATGAACTGGCCTCAATCTTTGACCCCTTTGGAAATGCGACCCACACGGCCCTTTCCTTCGACCTCGTTGGCGAGAATGTTCTTATCACTGGAGCTGGACCAATTGGCTGTATGGCAGCCGCTATTGCCAAGCATGCAGGGGCCAAAAAAGTCGTTATTACCGATATCAACGAATATCGTCTTCAATTAGCAAAAAAACTTGGGGCGGATATTTTAGTCAATCCCACTCAGCAATCAATAAGAGACATCAAGCTTGAAGGTGGATTCGGGATTGGTCTTGAAATGAGTGGAAACCCAAGTGCTTTCAATGATATGCTCCAGGCCCTCAACCACGGGGGTAAAATAGGTTTATTAGGAATTCTTCCCAAGCATACAACTATTGACTGGTCTCTAGTCATTTTTAAAGGACTCTTTATTAAAGGAATTTATGGCCGTGAAATGTATGAGACTTGGTATAAAATGTCCTCAATGATTGAAAGCGGCCTCGACATTAGCTCTATAATCACCCACCAATTTCCTGTGGATAAGTTTCAGGAAGGCTTTACACTCATGAATCAAGGTAAATCAGGAAAAGTAATCCTCAACTGGTTCTAAATAAAGGCATCATTTATGTATAACGATTTTTTTGTCAGTGAAAATTTAAAGATAGAATTTCTTAATTTTGTACCAGACTCTAAGGACAAAAACCGCTTGAGAAGTCTTCTTGATCGAGTTGAAGAATCTTCTCCAAGTAACTCTCTAATACAAGTAGAGTTCAAAAAAGAAAAAGATATCATTACAGGAAATATCCAAATTTTTTCTCAAAAAACAAATTTTAAAGAAGAAAACTCTGACGAGAACATGTCTTCCCTCATTGAGAGACTTTTCAACTCCTTAAATGAGCAAATCGATACATGGAAAAAGCGTCGATTTAGTAAAATTGATGAAATTTTAGTTTAGAAATCCCCTCCTTTGAAAAGGAGGGTGTATAATCTTAGGCCATAATATCGTAAGAGCGAATGGTTTTTCTTCCATTGGCCGTACATTTTTTTTGAGCTTGCTCAACAAGAAAGTATACATATTCATTCATTGCATCGAGTGCATCTGAAGAAACATTATAACCTTTACCCTTGAGAGCATCTTTTGTTTTAGAAGCAACTAGAAGCATTTCTTTGCTTTTTTTAGCAGATTTTTTTGCAGCTTTTTTAGTCGCTTTTTTTGCCGTTTTCTTTTTCGCTTTGGCCATTTTTTACCTCAACATTTGTACAAGTTAATAATGAACGCGATTCT
This sequence comes from Bacteriovoracales bacterium, assembly GCA_028346125.1. Classification (GTDB taxonomy): domain Bacteria; phylum Bdellovibrionota; class Bacteriovoracia; order Bacteriovoracales; family Bacteriovoracaceae; genus UBA7317. The sequence continues at coordinate 28,825 of JAOMEV010000006.1, forward strand.
AGGGGCTAAAGCCCCTTAACGTCAATCCTTAATTAACAAAAGATTAAACTAAACAGGGAAATGTCCCCTTTTCATAAGATCAATGCACATATTTACGTAATCACCGCGAGACTTATTGAACTCATCAAAAGTCCAAAGGCCTTCCCCTAGTTCCAATTTACCCGTAGGAGAGAAATAAAAAACACTTTTACCACTTATTTTTGTCTCTAATTCCTCAACGACAAAATCAACACCTACATCTTCAAAAAAAAAAAGTCTTTTCTTAAGGTTGTCAGGAATACGATAGACTTTTCCAGAAACACTCCCATTAGGGTCTGGAAGCAGAACCGGAAATTTTTCTTTTAAAACTTTAAAGCTGGAAAACCCTTTTATTTCCAAATTTTGCTCAAATAGCTCAGAAGGCCTTCTTTCTAAAACAATTGAAAAAACCTCCGAATCTAATAGAGTGCCGTAAAAGAAAAAATAATCCATTCTAAGAAAGCTCTTTGAGATAATTATCTAGATATTTGAGGTCTGGTAAGAAGTGAAAGGATTTATTTTTTTGAAATTTGGCCAAATTAAAGCGAGCAGCGCCCCCTAGCCATAAGGACTGACCTTTTGACATCCCCTTGGTTAACCTCTCCATAAACCCATTTAAAAAATCTTCTTTTTGGGGTGCTACAAAACTATTTGCAGAGAGTAAAATTACATTGGCCTCTACTGATTCAGAAACTTCAAGAATTGTTTCAACATTCATATTAGGCCCTATATAAAAAAACTTTAACCCATAATGGCAACAAAGAAGCCCATAAAGTAGAAGACTAAACTCCGAATGATCTGTTTCTGGAGTCGCTAGCGCCACGAGGTTTGGGCTCCTAGATTTCTGTTTATAGTTTCTAAAAAGAACATGGCCAATATGAAATTTAAGCATTGAAGATAATGCCTGTTCCTGAGAAATATTAAGCTCTCCTCTATAAACCCTTATTCCAACTTCCTGAATAAGAGGAGAAATGATATCAAGAGCAAGATCCCTTGGAGAATGTGTTATCTTTAATTTTTCAATTTCATGGGCGATAATATCAAGCTTATATTGCTTAATCGCAAGCATGAGGCCATCCAACGATGCCTGGAAGTTCTTAGAGGAATCTACTTCATTAAGAGAAACCTTTTCGGGTTCAAACTCATCCGTTTTACCAAGCTTTTTCAGGAATGCTTTCAGCTCATCAACGGGTTTTTGAGCAATCGTACCAATGGAGCTCCCCAAAGAACATAACTCAGAAAGAAGACGAAGTTTTTCAATATCATCATCGCTATAAAGCCGCCTTCCAGATTCATTTCTGGACGGTGCGACAGCATTATATCTCTTTTCCCAGGCCCTTAACGTATGAGCTCCAACTCCTGAAAGTTTAGAGGCTATTTGAATATTATATTTCCCCACAGCATTTCTCCTTTTAAACTTACAATTAAAGAATACTCCAGTTTTTAAAAAAATTAAAATTTGTAAAACTAATAAATATCTATCTAAACCTTTTAATTACAAATACTTAATGAAAAAATAAGGAAAAATTTTATTCCTGTTTAATTAATGTCTAATCTATATCTCTTGTTGAGATTCCGTAAAAAGCTAAGATATACTCTGATAGTGACTTTTTTAGGAGGACATAAATGAAGATTCTTATTACCGGGGCTACAGGATTTGTCGGCAGACACCTTGTCGAAAAACTTCTCCAGGAAGGACATACTATTTTGACCTACTCTCGCAACAAAGCTTCAGCTCTTAAAAAGCTCCCCAAAGAAGTTCAAGTTTTTGAATGGTCAAATGTCTCAGAAGATCTTCCACCTAAAGAGGCAATGGAAAATATTGAGGCCGTCATCAACCTTATGGGGGAAAACCTGTCAGAAGGAAGATGGTCTAAGTCTCAAAAAGAAAAAATTTTCAACTCAAGGGTTTTGGGGACAAAAAACCTTGTCAAAGGACTTGAAGAAAATTTGAAGGGGAACTTAAAAGTCTTTATATCTGCTTCGGCCATTGGTCATTATGTAGTCAATCGCAAAGAACAACTCACAGAGGAATCTCCGAAAGGTGACGGATTTTTGCCAGATTTATGCGAGCAGTGGGAAAACTCAACTCAAAGCTTAAGTAAATCGGATAGGACCCTTACACTAAGAATAGGCGTCGTCCTAGGCAAAGGTGGAGGGATCTTAAAAAAGCTCTCACCTATCTTTAATCTTGGCCTCGGCGGACCAATCGGATCAGGGTCACATATGATGAGCTGGATCCATATTGAGGATCTAGCGTGTATTTTTGCCGAATCTCTAAAAAATAACCATTTTGAAGGAGTTATAAACGGGGTTTCACCTTTCCCTGTTTCCAATAAAGAGTTTTCAAAATCTCTAGGACAGGCCTTAAAAAGGCCAGTTATTTTCCCTGTTCCACCTCTTGCCCTAAAGTTGGCCTTTGGTGAAATGTCTACTATAATGCTCGATGGGCAAAGCATCATTTCGCAAAAACTAGAGAACCTTAACTTTAAATTTAAATTCCCCAAAATTAATGAAGCTCTTCTAAAAGAAGCCGAAAGTTGATAAAATTAAGAAAAAAAGAAGGGAATAAATGAAAGACCTAAAAACGATACTAATTTCATGTGGAGATTTATTTCCAATCCCCTTCGTAATAGCTGACTTTACTCAGAAGCATCAACCTCTGATTTTTATAAGTGACTCATTCGTGGAGCTTACTGGCTACCAAAAGGATGAAGTCATTGGAAAAAATTGTCGATTCTTGCAGGGAGAAAAAACGGACAAAACAACTATTAAAAACATAAGAAAATCTTTAGATAACAGCGAGTGCTGCTACTATGATATCTTAAACCATAAAAAGAATGGCGATGCTTTCTGGAATCGCCTTGCACTTTTTCCAGTTGGTCCCACGGACAATACTTGTACCTATTACGTTGGCATCCAGATGGAGATTTCAGCATCGTCAGAAAGGATTTCAAAATTCAACGATGATATCAAGAAAAATCAAATCGCCAAGAAAGTCAAAAACCCTTTTCAAGAAATTATGAATGCTCAAAGGGCCTCAGATCTTGTTTTTTTCAACCCCTCTGAAATCACATATGAAGATTTTGTGGGAAAAATGAAAAAAAATGTTCAAGATATATGCTCTTTTATAAAATCCTTGTGAACCAAATAAAACCCTTTAATTGACCGGTAAGACCATGCAAAAAGAGACCTTAGAAAAGTTTGAAATCATTTCAAAAATAATAAGAAATTTAGTTTTTACTCTGGCAATCCCCCTGTTTCTTTACCACGCATTTTGCGAGGCCCGATTACACCTTAAGCATCAAAGAATTACGAAAGAAAAAACTATTACACAAAAAATTCTGAAAAAAGGAAACGACAAAATTGAACTGATAAAAGAGGGTATTTTAAATAAGCTTCTTGAAAGCCTAAAGCAATAAAGGCCTGAGGGCCCTAGATAAGAGACTTTAAAGCACCGAGTTCCACTCTTAACCCGTTTTTTTCAAACCGAGACTAATTCATAGCCAAAAAACACCTTTTACAAGATTTTATACTGGAGCAGGGCCGATCTTTTTTAAGAAGTTGTAAAAAGTGAGAATTTAATCCTCTCAAAGGTTAGAAAAAGTGGCCATTTCAACGATTTTTTCCATAAATTCTAAAAAAAATACCTATATTTACTAAAATCTATTGCTAATTTCTTTCAAGGTTTATATAAAATCCTCTGGAACAATCTACATTTTATTTCATATTTTGTGGAACAAAGAATTAAAGGAAGACGATTATGGAAACTGGTACAGTAAAATTTTTTAATGAAGAGAAAGGGTTTGGATTCATCAAGCCTGACAATGGTGGAAAAGATTTATTCGTTCATGCTACAGGCGTAGAAAATGGACCGATCACTGAGGGAGACTCTGTTGAGTTTGAAATTGGTGAAGGAAAGAAAGGCCCTTGTGCCGTTAGAGTAAGCCGTAAATAATTTTATTTATATAGAGGGTAGAAAGCTGTCTTGCGCACTCTTTACCCTCGGTTACTTTCTCTAAACTCCCCAAATTTAACAAATTAATCAAGCTTTTTTAAAAGTTATTGGGTTTTATAGCTTAGTAATCCAGCTTTGAAGCTTTTTATCCATTTTTCTCATACTCTTCCTCCTCCACCCACGGCTACCTGCTCTTAAATATCTACCTTTTTCCGGGTCGAGCTTGCTTAATAGCGCCCTATTTTTTTCGTGGGAAGTAAAAAGAGCAAATGCATATCTTTTGCCTGATTTTCCCATAAGGTAGCCCGCCAAATTATTTACATAATAAAGAGAGCCGGTCTTACCATATATTCTAAAGGCCAGTGAAGGGTGCTTAAGCCTTTTTACCAACCCCCCACTATGACCATTTATAGAAAGGAGAGACCAAAAGGAACGGTCTTTGAAGTTTACATTCTGAAGAGAAAATAAGAGCTGGGCCATTTCCTTGGAGCCTATTTTATTATTTAGGTTTAAACCTGACGCATTATTAAAGTGAGAGCCCTCCCAATTGATATGAGGAAACTTTTTCTTAAACCATTTGTGCATATAGGAAGCCGAATCCAAAAGAGACTTCTTCCCTTTAGAAAGCTTTTTGACGGCCTTCAACATCGCCATTTCTGCAATGAGATTATTACTGTATTCAAGACCCAATGACGCCAATCGGATCAAAGGAATGCCTTTGTGAGAGGCCAAAAGAACAGAGTTTTCAGGTACCATTTTATTTTGTGGGTCAGGTAAGCTTAGGCCATGAAGATCGGCCAAGTAGTGAAAAAAATAAGAAGTAAAAAGGTTACTATTTTTACTTGGAAGATTTTCTATAGATCTCATCCTCATTTTCGAGTTTTTCAACCAGATCTCGCTGCCTTCCGCACCCAGACCAAATTTAAACTTCTGTCCCTTTCTTGACCTTTTCTCAGACTTTACAATGAGATGCTTTAAAGGAGGTGAGGCGAGGTTTGATTTTGTCCACACTCGAAATCGATTAAACTCGACGTTCAAAGCACCAATAGAAGGGTTATCAGTTTGATCTTCTAATCCTAATTCTGAAATTCGAGGATAGGCCCACTGTTCGGAGCTGTCATAATAATATTTTCCTTCAATCTTTTGTATCCCCTTACTTTTTATCTGGTGAATAAGAGAAAGAATGTGATTTGCGGTAAAATAAGGAGCACCGTAACCTTTCAAGTAAAGGTTACCTTTTAAAACACCATTAACAATTTTACCTGTTTTATGAACTTCTGTTCTAAAATGGTCTTCAGGACCCAAAACTTTTAAAGCAAAATAAAAAGTAAAAATTTTCGAGACTGAGGCCAAAATCATTGGCCGGTCAGAATATTCAGACTCAATCAATTTCCCATTATCTAAATCAATAAGAGCATAAGACATCTTTGTCCCACTTAGGGACCTTGCCTGCAAAAAGGAGCTAAAAAGAAGGGCAAAAAAAAAATTCGTTTTTTCATAATTATTTCAAAGCTTCCATTAAGACGATATTTAACGCAGCAAAAAGACTGGATTTATTCCATTTCATGAGAGTTTCATAGTTCGATCCTCTTAAAATCATAGGAGAATTTTTATGTTTAATAATCGCTATTTTTCTTTTCCAATTGCCATCAAGATGAGTTCCATCTAAATTTCTAAGACCAAGCTTATTGTACTCAGCTGGAGAACGCATAGAATCAGAGGAAAACCTTTTTCGCCTCACACCCTTGACTAAAAGACCGATGGCCTTACTTTGTTTCCAATTTGCCTTTTTTAAAAAGTTAGCAATTGAAGCAAAAATATCGGCCTTATTATTCCAAATGTCTTTTTTACCATCGCCATCATAGTCTTGTGCATATTTTAAAAAGCTGGAGGGCATAAACTGGCATTGCCCCATGGCCCCTGCCCAGCTCCCCAAAAAATTCTTATTATTGATGTGGCCATCATGAATAATTTTAAAAGCAGAGTAGAGCTCATTTTCAAAAAAAGCCCGCCTTCTTTTATCAAAGGCCAAAGTGGTCAAAGCTCTAATAACTTTGTATTTCCCTGTAATTTTGCCGTATAAAGTTTCTACACCCCAAAGAGACACGATAATTTCTTTATCCACGCCATATTTTTTTTCTATTTCTTCTAAAAGCTTTCTATGATTTTTAAGGTGAATCTTTCCCTTATCAATTCTGTTCGGTTTAGATCCGACCCACTTTTTCATCCACTTCTTATAATTAATAGTTGTGCTAGCCGTTACTTGGTTTCTGTCTTTATCAATAATTGATTTGTCTAACGAGACTCCTTTAAACTGCTTCAAAAGAAATTTTCTAGGGAGACCTCTCTTCACGGCCCTCACTATAAAACTCTTTTTCCACACTTCAAAGGAAGATAACTTCTTGACCTTTTTGCCCAAACATACCTTGTAGGTAGGAATGGTCAAAATGAAAAAAATACAAATAAGTTTTTTCATATGGAAATATTACTTTGAAATTTATTTTTAGTAAAAACAAACCCCAGTGTAAAAAAAAGTTAACCTTGACTTTACTTATCCGGGTAAACTAATTCACTTTCTAAAATCCTACGCCATAACTCGCTTGGAATGAAGAAAAATATTTATAATTCGGCAACAATAAGCTAATTTTTTTATATGACTGATTATTGGACGCTCATTACAATTATGTTTCTGGCCATGATGAGCCCTGGTCCGGATCTAATATTAATACTTAATAATGGTCGTTTCGGCATTAAAACGGGACTGGCAACATCTTTAGGGATCACTGTTGGTTTTGGCCTGCATACCACATTGGTAGTTTTTGGCCTTTCTCTTCTTTTAACCCAAAATATTATTCTAAAACAAGTTGTGAGTATCTTAGGAGCTTTCTATTTGATACACATCGCAACAAAAATTTGGAATAGTTACAAGGAGGAGCTCCTCCTTAATGGAAAAAAACTCAAGAACTGGCGAGAGTCCTTTAAAGAAGGTTTTATATGCAATATTTTAAATCTGAAAGTTCTTCTTTTTACTTTAAGCCTGTTTACTCAATTTATACCTATAGAAGTTGGCCTTAATACTAAATTAAAGCTGGCATTCATTCTTATCATGGAATGTCTTATTGTTTGGTCTTTATTTGGAGTTTTCCTCCAATATAGGCCATTAAAAGAGTTTATGATTCACCAAAGAAAATATATTGATAGACTCTTTGCTTTTGCCTTAATTTTATTTTCTGGGAAAATATTCTTTACTACTTTCCAAAGTTTTTTTAATCATAAATAGGTAAAACGATCTCGACTTTAGTTCCTATATCTACTTTACTATCAACCTTAATTGTTCCTTTTAGATTTTCAACCTCTGTTTTCACAGCATCCATTCCAACACCACGGCCTGATATTTCGGAAACCTCCTCTTTTGAAGAAAACCCAGGTTCAAAAATGAGTTGAATAATTTCTTTTTCAGATAATTTTTCAAAAGTAAGAGATTTAAAGCTTTCTTTTTGTGAAGCGATTTCCTTAATAATATTAGGATCTATCCCTTTCCCATCATCTTTAATTGTTGTTTTAAAGGTTGTATCTCCAGTACGATCAAAAAGAATATATAAAGTTGCCATTTCTTTTTTATTTTTTGCAACTCTTTCTTCCCTAGATTCAATTCCATGGTCTATTGCATTTCTAAAGACATGTAAAAGAGAAGAAAATAGCTCTTTATATAATTCGGGATTGATATGAATGTCACTTTTATCAATTTTAATTTCTACAAGTTTATCTTGCTGTTTAGCAAGCTCCATTGTAGGTGAAACGAATTGTTTAAAGAGAAAACTGACTTCCTTAAGAATAAAGTTTTTTTGATAAACATCAAAAAAGTTATTAATATGATTTTTAAGAGAAATGACATTACCGGAATCATCTGAGTTATTTATAGAGTTATTAGCGATTTCAAGTAACCTATTATTATCTTTTATAAAATTAGATCTCGAGTAATTGATATGATCTATAAGTTCTCTAGACTTATTGATATTGGTGGTGCTCCAATCTGTTTCAATTTCATTGAGGAAACTTTCCAAGTTATGAATAGCTTCAACAATATCATTAAGATTAAAGCTAGCAAAACGTGCCTTAAGCGTATGAAAACTCCTAAAAATTTTATCCGGTCTTGAATCTCTTATATTTTTATTGTAATGATCTAAAACTTCTTCAGAGTCATTCATAAGATCAAGAAACTCTAAAGGCCTATCCAAAATATTAGAAAGCCTTTTTGCCTTATCTTTTTCGAGTTGGGCCTCTTTTTCTAATTTAACTTTCTCTGTGACATCTGTGGCGGTGCAGATAATCTTATCAATTTTTTTTGATTTATTATCTTCATAAATCGGCTTGTAATCTAGAGAAACAACTTTGCCTTGTAACTTATCAAAATTCTTAGGTGCTAAGGGAAGGAGATCTTTGAAAGGGACAAGGTTTTTGAAAACATGAGAAAGCCATTTATTGAAATTCATTTTTTCAGAAGAGCTTAATTGAAAAATATCTTCGACCTTTTTATTCATTGGGTCAGTGTTGAAAAGCTCTTTTGTAATTTCAGTCGATTCTGCTTTAACAATACCCTCTTTATCAAAAATTAAAAAACCTTGATCTAAATTAAAAAGAAGGTTCTTGAAGTCTTGATATTGAGCTTCTATTTTTTTTGATTTTTTTTCTACTTCCTTTTCGAGTCCTGATGAATATTTATCTAGTGTTACTTTTGCATTGCTTAGATTTTCAATCATAGAATTCATTGAGTCTTCAACAATTTCAAGTTCATTATTTCCTTTGTTTAAATTTTTTTCTCTTTTAATTCCAATATTAATTTTTAGCAATCTATCCATATTTATTGCTTTTGCAGCATTTGCCAAATTATTTAATGGAACTATCAGATGTCGTTTAAAGGCCCAAAAAAAGAGCCAAAAAAGAATAAAAGTTTTAAGAACAGCAAAAATGAGAAGAAGATAAAAACCAAATTTAACCCGTTGAAAGGCCGCTCCTCTACTTGAAAATATTCTAATCGTGCCTATATCTGTTTTCTTTTCTCCTTTTATTTTCACCAACTTAAAATTTAACCAAAATATTTCGTCTTCAAAGAAAAATTTTGTTCCCTTTTTTTCTGTTGTTCTTCCAAAATTTGCATAAACCTCACCAAAATTATCTTGAATTAAAATTCCTTTAACAGATGGTAATCTTAAAATTCCTTTGGCCAGAGTTTTTACCTGTTCCGGTGACTCACGCCACATAGCACCGATAACACCCTCTTTAAACGAATCTTTAATTTCTTTCAACTCGTTAAGAATATCATTTTTTGCAAAACGATACTCAGATAAGACTTGAATAAAAGTTATAATGATAGAAAGAGAAAAATAAATACTAAAAACAATCTGAAATAGTTTAAAACCTACCGAGTCTTTTAATAAAGGTTTCTGATTTTTTTTGTTTTCACTTGTCATAAAAAGTTGCCGAGATTCAATTTCGCTTTAATCCTTTTCGAACAACAGAGAAAAATCTATAACATTGTATAGTCATTATGATGTGATAAATATTGTTTATTTTATAAAATTAAAAAACTATTTATTGATATATTTTTCATAAATTTTCTTGTACTGACCACTCTTTAAAATTTGAAATATTTTTTCTCCAAATTGGGATGGTAAAGAGCCGAAGTCTCTTTTCTTTGTGAAGGTAAGGTAAGCTGGTTTGGAAAACAATGGGTTTTTGTAAGGTCTTACATTTTTTATATTTAGTTTCTTCATTATTGTAAAACCGACCTCTTGATTTACAAGAGTAGCGTCGACCTTACCTTTTGAAACCATCTTAAAACATTGATCAAACTCATTTAGTGAAATGATTTCAAAATCACCTCTCTTAAACGATTTATCAAAATCAGGCGTGGTAGTAAATCCCCTGACTAAACATATATTTTTTCCTTTTAAACTATTTAGATTTGTAAATTTAAAAGATTTATTCGAGTTTTCTATAAAAAAGGTTAAATTTGATACGTGAAAAGGGACAGATGTATAAGACATAAAGTCTTCTCTTTTTTTAGTTTTAAAGGCCGCAAACATACAGTCTATTTGCCCCCTTTTGATTTGATTAATCATTCTTTTCCAAGGAAGGATTTCAAGTTTACATGTTAAATTTAACTCCTTACAAATAAGTCCAAATACTTCAACCTCAACTCCTATAGGAATATTTTTACCTTGAACTTTTTTTTCAAAACCAAAAGGAGGAAATTCATTTGTTGCACAATTAAGCTGTTTTGCAACTAAAGCAAAAGAAAAAAAGCTACATAGGACAACTAAAAAGTATTTTTTTATCATAACTTTGATTCCTTTTAATTTAATCCCCACCATTTTTTGGTATGATTTAAATACAATATCATACTTAGTTTTTTTTCTATAAAAATATACAACACTTAATTTTTTTGCCTCGAAATCATGATATAAATTTATTTAACTTTACCAAAAAATTTAAATAATTTATGTCTTACAAAGAGTGGGCCTAAAAAATGAATAACGATGAAAAATTAATTGTTATTGTCGATGATTCTGAAGTTATAAGAAATGGATTAAAAAATTGCTTAATCGCAACAGATTTCCGATTCATCGAAGCTGTTGATGGTGAAGATGGAATAGAAGTAGTTAAAAAGCATGATGGAAAAATATCTCTCTTGATCATAGATTTAAATATGCCCAAATTAAATGGTATTGAAATGATGGAGAAATTGGCCGTTAATTCACTCGGAAATGATATACCAAAAATTCTCTTAACCTCAGAGCCCCCTCAGGAGTTTCTTTCTTTGAGGTCACGAATACCAAATTTGCAAGCAGTAATGATGAAGCCAATCATGGAAGCAAAGTTCATTTCAGTTGTACAGAAATTAATAAATCAAACTCCTTAAGCACAATTTTTTTTGGCCAACTTAATCATTTCCTTGGAAAAATCTACACCTGTTACCTTCGAGCTATTGGTTTTTTTGATTACCATATTCCTTATCATTAGGATCATATATTTCTTCAGTTATCAATTGGAGGTTTTTCAAATTATCCATTTAGGCAATTTAGAAAAAATTGACGCTATATAATATAGTGGTAAGATTTAAGAAAGAGGTGAAAAAGTGAATAAGGCCATTATTATTGATGATTCTGAATCGATACGTGAAGACCTACAAAAGGAACTAGAAACGAACAGTGACTTCCAGGTTCTTTCCGCAGAGGATGGTATTCTTGGACTTGAACTCATAAGGAATCATCAAGACTGCTCAATCATTATAACAGACCTAAACATGCCAAATATGGACGGTTTTGCAATGCTCGAGTCCTTAAAAAAAGAAAACCTTTGCACCAAAGTTCCCAAAATAATTTTAACAACAGAAGACTTTCTGGCCGGTGATAACCAAGCGAAATTGTCAGATAGAGGAAAAGAATTAGGAGTCGAGGCCTGGGTCCCGAAGGCCGCAAAAAGTGACGCCTTTATCATTATCCATGAAGTAATTAAACGCATCCTTAAAAAAAGAACGTAACCTTAAATTGGCATTTCCAGCCAAAAATGCCACGTTATTTAAATTTCCCAAGAATATAGCCCTCTGTAATCTTTTGGTGAGGACTATTAAAGATGTTACTCGTTCCATCAAATTCAATAAGCTCCCCATCAAAAAAAAGGCCGTATCTTCTGCAAATGCTTCCGTAATAGGGAAAACTGTACTTAAATCATCAATTTAAAATTTCCCTCCTAAAGAATTCCAACTTAAAAAACAAGTTGAGGATAGATGATCTTCAAAAATAAAAAATGAAATTAACATTAAGATTATGTTTAGATGAAAAAAATTGATAAAATTAGGAAAACAAACTCTACGACCCCTTTGATTCAAGGGGTTAATATTTTGATATCAATATCTTCAACAAAATAAGGTCTAAAACTTAATTAGATCTATTTTTAATAGTCTAGATCGCACTATTTTTTTAATTTTACATTTTTTAATTAAATTTTTTAATTGTCAAAATTAACAATCAAAATAAATTTAATATTTTTGAAACATAAAAAAATATATTTAAAACGATCATAAAATCTCTTTAAAACCAAAATGCATTAAAAATATCCTATTGATTTAACTTATAAACCGGAGGTTTTTCAATGGTAAAAAAGACAGTGTTTCTTTTGCTCCTTCTTATTGCAGGGGCACGAGCAGGAAATCTTCCTTTAATTGGATTAGATAGTAAAGGTAATCCTACCGAAATAACTATTCACAAAAATATTTTAGGTTCCAAAATGAAAGAAGCTGTTGGCGCTCTTTCAGAGTCAACTATCGATTCTTTGGATAAAAAAAAATTATCCTTCTACAAAGTCTCAATTGGGACTTATGTAAAAATGAAGCTAGGCCTTGGCAGTGTCATAACTGGAACTGCAGAACCTTACTTTAAGTTGTATTTTACAAAAAAAGGAAACTAAAATGATAAGATACTTAATTTTATTTTTATTTTTTTCAACTTCCACTTTTGCGAAAGAGGGTCACCTAGCCCCTTATTGGTTTGTTGATAGTGATGAGAAATCTTTTCGTGAAGATAACTTGGATTCAATTGATAGTTTTTTAAAAGACTATGTTGAATCTCATGAGTCCCTAGGTCTAAATAATGAAAAGGCTTTTGACAACTCTTCATGGAAGTTTTCAGGCTTTCAAACATCTCTAGCGCTTGGTCTTTCAGGAAAGTTAGGAATTTACTCTTGGGGTGGAACTAAAGTCCTAGAAGTCGATTGGACTAGAAAAGAACAACAAAAGGCCCTTGAAGAAAATGTTATCTCTTTTAACGAATCTACAACAGAGGAATCCATTGATTCACAAGTCAAATTTATCGTTGGGACAATGGTAGACTCTGGAAAGGTTAAAAACGAAAACCTTCTCTCTCAAGGGCTTAAGAAAACGATGAAAGATTTCCATATTTTAGGAGAATCTTTATCTCAGATGTCCTTTTCTGGGTGGCGACCTAATAAACTAAGGTTGGAAATGGGAATCAAGGCAACTGGAAAAATTGTCTTTGGTCCTGTTGTTAAGGTCGGTGGTGATGTTCGTCTACGCCTTGAGTGGAAAAGCACAGGGTTGAAAAAAAGAGTAACAAAAACTTCAAACAAAGAATTAAAAACATTTTTTGAGGACATGGGTGACATTTTATTTTCAAGTCTTCCCAGGTATGAAAAAAAAGGACTCTCTCTTAGTAGAGTTGAAATTGGATTGGGGCTTTCTGCTAAGGGTAAAATCGCAATCGCCGAGTTAGGAGGATATGGAGTTCCTTCGGTCTTTTTTAAAAAGTCAGAAAATTATAATAAAATAGTTAAATCTGAAGGACTGAAAGGCGATATCTTGATAATGTCCGAAGGTCAAGAAAAGTCCTTTGGAAAAAACCGAATGTTTAAAGTTAAAAAAAGAAAAGTAAGAAAAGGTCTTAAGAAGGCCTTTAAATTCTCTTATAAGTTTATGGAAAAATTTGGTTCAAAAGTTAGTTCAAGAAGCCAATGGAAAATTAAAAAGATTAAATCTCAATTTAAATTTTCATTGGGAGGCTCTTTAGGACCCGTTAAAATTAAAGGAACTCCACACCTTGCTCTTTATTTTAATTAGGAGAAATAAAATGAAAAAATTAAGCTGTTTAATACTTATTCTTTTGGCATTCAACGTTTCCGCAGAAAAAATTACTTATAACCAATGGCTAGACAATGAGATTGAATCTTTTAGCACTCAGGATAAAGTTTTTGAACAAGATTTGAACTCCTCCTGGTCGCTCAAAAAGGTTAAATTAAGAATTCGACCCTTGATAGGCGTAGAAGTTCCTTATTTGGCCTCTCTTGAAATAAAACCTTTTGTTGAATTTCATTGGAAAGCAAAAAAATAAAATAAAGGCCGCCTCGGTTATATGAGGTGGCCCTATCTCTTTGAAATAACTAAAAATTCAAGTCAACTACAATTATTTATACACTTATAAAAAAGAATGATAGCTATAACTTTCCACTTGGCTAAGCGCACAAACAGTGTTAGAAAAGCACCTGATATTACCTATAGTTATTCTTCTCTAAAACGCTATGACAAAAAAAAATAAATCAGGAATTGAATACTTAGAACAAAATCATATCAATTGGTTTCCAGGCCATATGAAAAAGGCCACCGAAAAAATTCAGCAAAGTATTAAACTAGTAAATATTATTATCGAAGTACGAGATGCTCGCGCTCCAATGGCATCTGGAAACAAAGAAAATTACCAAAATAGAGGACAAAAGCCTTATTTGATTGTCCTGAACAAAACGAACCTCGCTGACCCTGAATCGGTCAAGTCTTGGACAAACTGGTTCACGAAGCAAAATGAATCATTTGTCTTTATTAATGCTTTAGATAAAAAATCCATCAAAACTATTATCAAGCGGGCCAAAGAAGTTCTCCATACCCATCGGTTAAAATCGAATTCGACGGCCACTCTAAAAGATAAAATGAAGATGATGATTTTAGGACTCCCTAATACTGGAAAATCAACAATCATCAACAAACTCGCCAATCGAGATGCTTCAAAAGCTGCTCAAAGGCCTGGACAAACGACATCAATCCTTTGGGTAAAAGCAGATAAAGATCTTGAGATACTGGATACTCCTGGAGTCATGCCTCCACGAATAGATGTGCAAGTTCACGCGAAGTGGCTTTCAGCAATTCACGCAATCCCTGATCATATTGTCACCCCTGATGAATCTGCCTGTTTTATCGTTGAATTTTTACTTAATTTAAAATCTTCAGGATTTAAAGAGCATTATAAATTTGAATCCCTTGATATAGACTTAGTGACCGCCTGTAATCATATTGGCAAGCTTCGTGGGTGCCTTCGCTCAGGTGGTCTTTATGATTATGAGCATATCTATAAAATTATTCTAGGTGATTTTAGAAAAGGGGCTTTTGGTCCAATTTGCTTTGAGCTTCCTCCTGTAAAATAATTTATGGGAGGTCAATCATCTCTGTTGCACTTAAAATATCTTTTGCTTTCCAGCCTGGAACATCGTGAGCAAGTTCTTTGAGTAAAAAGTCGAATTTTTCTATTGCATGGGCATGGAGTTGTTCATCAGTGACAAAGTCTGCTGTTGCTCGCCAATCGCTCGATTGGGCAAGACGTCCACGCAAGGCCGTCATTAAAATATCAATCCAACAAGGTGCCGTAAAAGTAAAGTTAAGGGAGACGGCATCTGATATGGCCTCTGTCATATGCCATGATCCACGAGGAACAAAAAGAACCGATCCCGGCCTCAAAGTAAATTCAATACCATCATCTGGAAATGTTTCTGGCATACCATCTTTTGTATAGCTTGATAGCTCTGGGTCCATATCAATTCCAATAGTATGCCTTGTTAGCGGATTATCAACGTGTTTATTCGAGGCGACCCACCACTTTTTTGTTCCAGAAATTTGTATTACAAAATTTATATTTTGATCAAAATGAGGAGCGGTACCTCTCCCCTTCTTAATTGCGTAGATCAGGCTTCTACTAAACGTAAGAGCTGATAACCCAAGGTCAGCTCTCATTGCTTCTGGCCACTCATCTAGTAAAGGTGAAAAATTATTTGCATCATCAAAGCAAAGCCCACTACCTTCTTGAAAAAGCTCCCTCGCTTCATAAGTCGATACTTTTTTAGAATTTGCCTCATCAGCAATTCCTTCCATATAAGCAGTGACCTGAGTCGGCCAAGAGTCCAAAAGACTATCTAATGATTTTAAAAAAGGGAGTTCTGTAAGCTCTGAAAGATACTCGAGCCGCCCGTGAGTTACAACGGGGGTATTATTTAGGTAATTATCAAGAAACTCAGCTCTCGACATAGGTCCAATGAGTGCTTCTAGTGATCTTTTCATGAATAGACACCTATCACTCATAAGAACATATAGCATCATAATAATAAAATTTTTGTATTATTTATCTAAGTGGTTGAACTTATATAAGAACCTCTGCTAATAAGTAGCTACTAATAGGAAGGAAATATGCTCAACGAGCTTGGTTTATAATATGGCACTTGAATCTACCGTTTATAAAATAGATATCAATTTATCTAATTTCAATACTCATTATTATGAGGATTTCAATTTAACAGTGGCAAAACACCCCTCTGAGAATGAGTCACGTATGATGTATCGACTCTTGGCCTTTTTATATTGTGCTCATACAGACCTCAAATTTACCAAAGGTCTTAGTAGCACTGGAGATCCAGAGCTCTGGCAAAAAGATTACTCTGGAGAAATAATTCAATGGATAGATTTGGGCCTTCCAGATATAAAAAGAGTTCGCCAGGCCAGTGGTAAATCACAATCAGTAAAAGTTTTTACTTATCACCAAAATAAAGCACATGAATGGTTTCAAAAAAATAAATCAGACTTTCAAAAAAACCAGAAGCTAGAAGTTTATCACTTCAATGTTAACGAAAATGGCCCCATCGATAAATTCGTCACAAAATCAATGAGGCTCAGCTGTATTATTGAAGAACAACAAATGTATCTTAGTAATGACAACGAAAGAATTGGCATTGAAGTTGAGAAGTTTTAATTTTTATCGAGGCCAGCAAGAAAAACCCTTGGTTTTTTATATTATGATTTAGGAAGCTTGCAACCAGGTAATTTAAGATCAATTTCATTTTGCCAATTCAAGCAACTGTATATTAAATAAGTTTGCTGTCCATAGGAAGCACCCTTTTTTACGGTGACATAATTATTTTCATCGACCTCACAAGGGTTGTTCATCGAACATCTTTTACCTGACATATTACGAGTATTGTTGACACCAATGACAAGTCTACTTCCGCTTTCTATAATAGGAGCGCCACTTGTGCCACCAATTGTTTTGCAAGCGCTATTTGTGTACCTAATAGAATCCACAAAAACCCAAGATGCTTCTCTTAAATTAAAAACGAAACCATCAATCTCGCAAGAGTACCCTCTCTCCCAGTAACCTGATATTATTTCTATACTAGTTCCTGATTGAGGCCTATTTTCAGAAAGTTCAAATGCTTGTATTCCACGTCTTTCAAGGTCATGGTAAGTTTCCTTTAATCGATAGAGGGCAGAATCAGTATCAGTCATTGTTGCGTAGATAATTTCCTTTGCTGTTATTCTATGAAATCTTTTATTTTTATCTGCAACTTTCATTCTTCGATTTACTCTTTTCTTGTAGATTATTTGGCCTGGTTTCAAGAGGCCCCTTTCTAGGCAATGACCATTTGTTAAAACAATTGCATTGTCATTAAGCTCCTGCCCAATAAACTTAATTATCGAACCACTACAGTTCGAGAGCTTCACAGTTCCTTCAAAATCATAATTGTAAGAATCTAAATAAACTAGTGGTTCAACATTGGATTTCAAAGCATTGTGGGGAGCTTGAGGGAAAGCGTACACTCTTCCTGCAGCAAAACAAAAGAACGTAATAAGAAGCATCTTTTTCATATTTACCTCCATGAAAATATGTAGAGATATGATACAAATGCATCTATATTATTGCAAGTCATTCGCAATAACATATTCTGACTTAGTGCCAGCGCCATGCGCCATAAACAACCTTCAACGGTTAAATTGAAAAAGTCATTACCGCAATATTTTTTTCGTCTTGTAGTTAGTTTTTAATTAGCGGAATACGTCTGCGCACAACTGGGACAAAGGCCTTTAATTTCTAGGTGATGGTTTAGATTTCGATAACCATTTTCTTCTAATTTTTTTTCTTGTTTTGAAATTAAGCAACCTTTAAGTGGTTTAATAATATTGCAACCATTACATTTGAAAAAATGTTCATGATGATGGACATTTTTTCTTTTGATAATATCAAGCATATACCTTGAAGGTTCACCTTGAAAGATACTTTTTTTCACAAGCCCAAGCTCTTCAAATGTAGCAAGAGTTCTGTAAACAGATGCTTGATCACAACTAAGTTTTTTAGATCTCTGAATCTGTTTATAAATTTCCTCAGTTGTGAGAAGAGTGTTATTCTTGATGAGTACAGTGGCCACGGCCAAACGAGACTGGGTTATTCTCAAGGCATGAGATTGAAGAATATTTCTTACTTGTTCTAATTGATTCATATGTAACGTGATTATTTCTTTATTGATAAAAAGAATTCTTTAACCAAAGAACAATAAATATTAGCTCTTCGATCAACTCCCGTTAAAATTCATTTTCAAGATTTTGTACCAGTTTTTCATCGCTTAGGCTTCAAAAAATAATCAAAACCTTTAAAAAAGCACACTAACAGCGTGAAGGATAATGTTAATTAAGGAAAAATGGCGTCTTGGGAGTTATGCTTTGTATTGAGGGAGTTCCTAACCTTTTTTATGGGCCATAAAGAACTCTAAGAGTATGTCAAAGGGCCAAAAAATAAAGTCTCATTTATTTAATATATTAAACAGAGCTAAGTTTAGCATTATCTGATTAATACATATTTTTATATGAGCTTATACCCTGGCCCCAATACTCACAATTTATTTTTAGGTTTTTACTTGCTATGAGTCCGCACCTGCTGAACACATACCGTTGCCGGTCAAGCATTTACATTTTCGAATATTAAGGATGTGAGATGTAACTAATAGAATCGACCCAGTAATCGCTAAATACAGCATAAAAGATTCGTCATGATGAACTTCCGCTCCACCATGTCCATGTCCATGTTCGTCTGAATGGGAAAATACTTCAACTGCAGAAACCACGAGTAAGATTGCAAACCCCAAGAGACCGGTTCCTAAAGACGCTTTTGACCTGTGAAGTTTATAATGTACGTAGATAGATTGATAAAAAGCCCATCCTACCAAGGTCATTAAAATTGCATGAACCCAAGGTGACTCAAAGTTTTCACCTAAACTTGGGAAGTATAAAATGAGAAGAGGAGTTATCAGACAGTGGACACCACAAAGAACAGATAAGAATATACCAACAAAATCGTAGTTTTGATAATTGGTAACCATTGCTTTTTTCATAAGTTTACTCCTCTAAAAATTATTGATCATTTCCTTTAGCAACAACAAATGTCCTATATAAAAAAAATACTTAAGTTATCAACAACAACCAGTTCCACTACAGCTTTCGCTTTCCTTTTGAATGTTGCCTTTCTCCAACTCTTCTTTTGTAGCATCTCTAAGCGAAACCACTTCTATATCAAAGCTTAGAGTTTCCCCTGCTAGAGGATGATTTCCATCCAAAATGACTTCGTTTTCTTCAACTTTGATGGCCGTTACCAATAACGTTTGACCATTAGACCCTTCTAGTTGAAATTGCATTCCAACTTCAACATTAGAAGCTTCTGGACCAAATTGTTCTTTGGCCACCGATTGTACCATGCCCTCATTTCTAGTTCCATAGGCCTCCTCTGGAGAGATAGTAACCTTAAATGAGTCTCCAACTTTTTTACCTGCCATTTCTTTTTCCAAGCCAGGTACAATATCCCCCTTACCCTGAATAAAGGCCAAGGGTGCTTTCCCACTTGAACTGTCTATCACATCCCCCTTGCTATTAATCAGGGTGTAATTCATTTCTACTACGTGTCCATCTACAATTGTTTCCATAAATATCCTTAAGAAAATAAATGCAACTTTTAACATTTAATTTAAAGTGTCAAGACTCTAAGTTTAAAACTCGCCTTTATTAAACTTAGTAAAAAATTAAATTATTGGAAATAACATATATTTAAAAAATGACGAGTTGACGCTTCGTCATGTTCAATTCATCATATTTTAACCTTTCTTTCAGGAGATAAAAATGAAGTTAATGATTGTAATACTTCTTGCTCTTTTTCAAACAAATCTTGCCCAAAGCGAATTATTAAAAGATCCTTATCTATTTTACAAAAGCAAGAAAGAATATCTTTGTGGCCAAAATATGCTAGCACCCTATTTTGGACTTAAAATGCCTTTAAAAATTGAAAAGCTAATTATAAATAGAAACTTAGATAAGGCCTTAATTGAAGCACAATACGGGAAAGAAGACCTGACTTGTCAGTATAGGGTTTTTATAAGCCTCAATGAAGACCATCAATTTAAATCAATACACAGCACTATCAAAAATATGACTGAACGTGAAAACTGTAAAGAAGGCAAGCAATGGCTTGATATCATATTTGAGTATGGAAATTATAATTATATCCGCGGAAACACCCTGATTTCATTAACACCAAATAACCAAATGACTTTTTGTCACCATGAGGTCAAAGGCCTTGACTTTCAACTTTACGGAATACAGCTGTAAGGGCCATAAAAACTTTACCTTGGACAATTTTGTCTTTGGGCCGAGTTAAGTTTTCTATAAGCTTAATATTCCATCTCCGCTATTACCCCACCTGAAATCAAGGTTCTGGGATTTATTTAATGGTGGAGGTGACCACACTTTATTTATGAATGCTGGTCATCGATTTTATTTATATTTTCCACTTCAAAATCAAATATATCACCAACATAACAATCAAGTTTTTTTTGCACAACGCGCACTGTTATTTGTATTTTTCACCATCTCGGAAAATTATTTCCCTACCCGAAGAACCATAAAACCTTTTTAACTAGCATTTTCATACTTTTCATTATAACCAACCTATTAAACATATTTTTGCAAACCGATTGCAAAAAGTGCTGCTATAGACTTTCAATGATTTCAAGGTACTGAATATGCAAAACAATGATAACTTATCTCGCCTCCCTGTTACCGTTCTTTCTGGTTTTTTGGGTGCAGGAAAAACAACACTCCTGAACCATATACTGAACAACAGAGAAGGAAAGAAAATAGCCGTCATCGTTAATGATATGAGCGAGATTAACATCGACGCTGAGATGGTAAAAAACTCTGAAGCAAGTTTGTCTCGAACAGAGGAAAAGCTTGTTGAAATGAGTAATGGGTGTATCTGCTGTACATTACGAGAAGACCTCCTTGAAGAAATTAATGAACTCGCAAAGCAAAAGAAATTTGAATATCTTGTTATAGAGTCCACTGGTATATCAGAGCCGCTTCCTGTAGCAGAAACCTTCACCTTTGAAGACGAAAACGGCGTTTCTCTCTCAAAGGTGGCCAAGCTAGATACCATGGTCACAGTCATTGATGCCTTGAATTTTTTAAAAGACTATGAAAGTGCTGAAGATTTAAAAGATCGAAAAATGGAACTTAGTGACGAAGACCAAAGATCCATTGCCCATCTTCTCGTAGATCAAGTTGAGTTCGCAGACGTTATTTTGATTAACAAAACAGACCTTGTGTCGAAAGAAGAATTAAAACATCTTTATGGTATAATACGCTCTCTTAATAGAGACGCTAAAGTTATTGAAACTTCAAGATCTAAAGTTCCACTGGATGAAATTCTAAACACTAACAGGTTTAATTTTGATAAAGCTTCACAATCACCAGGATGGCTAAAGATGATGAGAGGTGATGAAAGCTCTGAAACAGACGAATACGGAATATCATCCTTTTCATTTGATGCTCGAAAACCTTTTCATCCTGAACGTTTTTATAAGTTTATGCACACGAAGTTTCCAGGGCTTTACAGAGCGAAAGGTTATTTTTGGATTGCTTCACAGCCAGACTTTATGGCAGAGATAGCAATTGCAGGAACAGTTAGAGAGTATCACCCTAAAGGGTTTTGGTGGACAAGTATAACTAAAGAGAATTGGCCAAAAGATGAAGAGTCTCTGGCCTATATTAAAGAAAATTGGCACCCTCACTTTGGAGATCGTTCTCAGAAGTTAGTCTTTATAGGTAAAAGTTCGATTCTTAATAAAATTAAAGACTCGCTAGAAGAAAGCTTATTGACGGATGAAGAGCTAGGGAGAAGCGCTGACTTTATAAAACAATTGAAAGACCCTTTTGAAGATTGGAGCCAAGTTGTTCAGGCCAATGAAGCTGAAAATGCAGAGTCAAACCAAAGCTCTCAAACCCAGTAAGCATAAGGGTGTTATTGGAAATAAAACCTACAATTATTTGTTGAATTCTTTTATTTTAAACATAAAAGACTTTTAAGACCCACCAAAATTAGGGGAGGAAAATCAAATGGAAGATGAAATTTTCCCGAAACACTATGAAACATGGAAAAAATGTATCACCGAGAAATGCAAAATTCCTTTAACGAAAGAATTCGTCAAAGGAAGAATTGCAGTTCTTTCCCAAGCAAACTCAAAAGATCGAAAAGCCTTTATTGAAAAATACGGTGTCCATTGGACAGATAGAGTCCTTGGTTATTTCAACCAGGCGCTAGAAGAGATGTAATTGTAATAGATACTTTCCTTCTGCTGTTCTGTAATTTAGAGTCTCTTGAATTAACTGCCATTTAAGCTTAAAAAATCGGTATTTTTTACATGATTTTAAGTTAAGGCCTTGGAGTTAACGCCAATTTTTGTATTATTTCCTCCAATAGGATGCATCCTTTTTTTTCTTTGGAGGTTTAATTGAAAAAAATAGTTCTAGGTCTTTTTTTTATAGTTACTTCTTTTTCAACTTACGCAGAAGTTAATTCCGATAGAGTTATCCAACTTTCTTATGATGTTTCAGATTATCTAGAAAATAATGCCCACTCAATGGATCAAACAGAACTTACTAGAATAAATTCCCTGCTGAATAGAGTCCTAAGAGGAGGACTTGGAAATCAATTTGGCGCTATTTGCACTCCCGATAAAAATAAGCTTATTTCTCGTAATGGCCAAGAGGTATTTGATTACAGTTCATCTACCAGTTGTAAAAAAGGTCTCAAACAGTTTAGTCAATATGGTGCTATTTGTGCTCCTAATAATAACAAGCTTTTTTCACGTAATGGCCAAGAGGTATTTGATTACAGTTCATTTACCAGTTGTAAAAAAGGCCTTAAACAACTTGGTCAATACGGCGCTCTTTGTACCCCTAATAAAAACAAGCTCATTTCACGTAATGGCCAAGAGGTATTTGATTACAGTTCATCTACCAGTTGTAAAAAAGGCCTTAAACAACTTGGTCAATAAACGCACTTCCCCTAACTTATTAATATGATTTAGTTTAATTATTTTTTCTTCTGAATGCTTTTTTTAAAAACGAATGTTGGAGGAAGCCTTCTAACTAATTTAAATTAGTTGAACGATTTTTCAAGAGAACTACAAACAATTCTATTTTAACATTCCAATTTCTTATTAATCACCTATAATCGCGAGTTGAATATCTTTAGCACCCAAACTAATTGGTTTAGAAGTCTTTACTTCAACACCTGATTTATCCATTGCATTCCCTGAAGGACTGATCCTTGCAACGATAACAAATGGTCCTTTAAAAGGTAAATTTGGCATCATTTTTTTTGACTCGTCTAGAATGAATTTTACTGGAAATTTTGGGGATTCTATTTTTTGAACTGCTAATGGCATTGGCATCGCACTTCCAAATTTTTTTGCAAAAACATACAATACGCCTTTAGGCACTTTTCCTTTAATACTAACTATACCGCTTAAACTTTTAGCATGTATATTTAAAGCACAAAACATAATCACACTTAGTACAGATGCTTTTATTAAATTCATTTAATGGTCTCCAATGATCTCATATAATTTTTATCTTATACGGCTTGGTTAATTAAAGCCTTCTTCAAGGACTTTAATTTAAAAATTTTAATTTGGAAATATGACAAAGAATAGAACGCTTCGCATTCGTGATGGTGGAGGTGGTGGGAATCGAACCCACGTCCAAAGAACTCTCAGAATAACCTACTACGTGTGTAGTTCCAGATTATCGCCATGGAACAAGGCTGTCTGGTTTTGTACCCCCAGCAAACCTCAGTGATTTTTTAACTAGGTAGACCTGACTACTCCTAGAAGACAAGTTTACAGGCCGCCTCAACCTGCTTGCATGATTCTGTTTATTGGGACATGCCCCTCAAGTAATGGATTCGCTAATTAAGCGGCCATCGCTGGTGCAAAATCATTTGATTCAGCAATTATAGTTTGATCTCCTTTTTACTGGGCCGGGAGATCAACCCAGACACGCAAATTAAACCTCGCAGTTCCCTGTCGAAGCCATGGCACCCCCATTTTTTAGAACACCACAAGAGAAGGAGGCTATCATGAGAGGCCCTAGAGGACAAATACAAATAAAAAATATTGGTCAATTTTCACCTTAATGAGAAATTAGCAAAAAAGGCTTTTCAAGTTTGAATTTTAGATGGTAGAAATGGCCAATAGCATCCTGTGAGGTAGACGCATGGAAACAATCAAAGTTCTCCTAGTTGAAGATGAAGAGGATATCCGTGAAATGGTTCATTTTAACCTTTTCAAAGAACGGTACGAAGTTCTCCTTGCATCAGATGGTCAAGCCGCCTTAGACATCGCCACAAATGAAAATCCAGACCTTATTGTCCTTGATGTTATGATCCCAAAAATCGATGGTTTTGAAGTTTGTAGAACTCTCAAAAAAGGTATCGAAACAAAAAAAATTCCCATCATTATGCTGACAGCGAAAGGGGAAGAAGAGGACGTCATTAAGGGTCTTGAAGTCGGAGCTGACGACTACATAACGAAGCCTTTTAGTCCTAAAGTTCTCCTTGCGAGGATCAAAGCAGTCCTTCGACGTACAAAAACAGTCTTGAAAGGAAGCAAAAGTGTCTTTACTATAAACGACCTTAAAATAGATCACTTAAAAAGAAAGACCTTCATAAAAGATAAAGAAATAAACCTCACTTATACTGAATTTCAAATTCTCCATTTATTGGCCCAAAAGTCTGGATGGGTTTTTACAAGGGGTCAGATCGTTGACTCTATTAGAGGTGAAAACCACGCTATTACCGATAGATCGGTAGATGTCCAAATCGTTAATTTGAGAAAAAAAATGGGTGAGCAAGGGAATATGATAGAAACAGTTAGAGGAGTCGGTTACCGATTCAAAGAAAACTTAGTGACATGAAACAAGCAAGGTTTTTAAAAGGATTGTATCTTCCTTATTTTTGGGGACCACTTCTTATTTTAATGATCTTTCTTCTTCTTGTCTTTTTTACCAATTTAAAATCCTTCACTTATGAAAAAGCAAATGAGAATCTCAAGTCTCTTTCACACCTACTGCATAAAGAATATAAAGGTCCTTTTTTAGCTAAAGACCTTGAAACCCTCCAAAAAAAAATTGATATTGATAGTCAAAAACTTCAGGTAAAGATTTCTTTTTTTAAGGAGAATAAGCTCCTTTTAGAAGACAAGAGTGTTTATTTAAAAGAAGAAGACCCCGCCCTTAAATTTGAAATACCCTTCAAAAAAAATGGGGAATATCTACAAATTTCGAAGCCTTTAAAAGATCTCCATGATGATCTTCGTTATATCGTTTTTCTAATGTGTCTTATCATTGTTGTTTTATTGGCCTTTATTATTCTTCTTAACTATACGCTGACAAAAAAACTTATCCGTCCTTTAAAATCCATGAAAAACTATGCTTTAAAAATTGCAGAAGGGGACTTTTCAAAAAAAATATCGAT
The DNA here is from genome assembly GCA_028346125.1 of Bacteriovoracales bacterium. Lineage (GTDB taxonomy): Bacteria > Bdellovibrionota > Bacteriovoracia > Bacteriovoracales > Bacteriovoracaceae > UBA7317. The sequence continues at coordinate 54,259 of JAOMEV010000006.1, forward strand.
CAAAGAAAGACAATACAAAGAGATGAAACAGTTAGGGCACGCGCTTAACAAAATGAAAGACCAACTTGAAGGAAGAATCCAAACGATTGTTAAAAACAAAAATGAAAAAGAGGCCGTCTTTTCAAGTATGATAGAAGGTGTTTTAACAGTCGATTTAAATGGAAGAATTATTGACCTTAACAATGTCACTCGTAAACTTTTTAAGCTTGAAAGCAATCATAATTATAAAGGCTCTCCGTTAGAACAACTTGTTAATAACAAAACTATTCAAAAAATTACCACTCAACTTCTAAAAGAAAATGCTCCTATTGATACCGAAATAGACTTAGAAGGACAAAAGATTATTCGTCTGCAAGGTTCTCCTTTAAAATCAATGGATGAAAAAATTGGAGCACTCCTTGTTCTCAATGATGTCACTCGACTTAGAAAGCTTGAACGCCATAGAAAAGAATTTGTAGGAAATGTTTCCCACGAATTGAGAACCCCTCTCACGGCCATTTTAGGTTTTGTTGAAACAATAACTGAGGGAAAAGTCGATGATCTTGAAACTCAAAACCGATTTATTTCCATTATTCAAAAACAGGCGAACCGCCTCTACGCCATTATTGAAGATCTCCTCGACCTTTCAAGAATCGAAAAAGAAGCTGAAGGTGAGGGCAATAGAATCGAAATGACGAATCAAGATATTAAAAATATTATTGATTTGGCCCTCGTGAGTTGCCAACCTAATGCTAAAAAGAAAAACATCTCCTTAAAAGTTAATTGTCCTGAACTCCTTAAGGGAAACTTCAACTCCATTCTATTGGTTAGGGCCATCTCGAACCTTATTGATAATGCAATTAAATATGGCCCCAATTATTCAAATGTTGAAATAACCGCCTTTAAAAATAAAAATAAACTTATCTTATCAGTTAAAGATCAAGGCCCTGGCATTGATGAAAAACACCATGAAAGACTTTTCGAAAGGTTTTACTCTGTTGATAAGGCCAGGAGTAAAGAGTTAGGTGGCTCAGGTATTGGCCTTGCCATTGTAAAACATATAGCCTTGGCCCACGGTGGCCAAGTAAAAGTTGAAAGTAGCCCAGGAAAAGGATCCACTTTTTCTCTTCAACTTTCTCATTAAAAAAACCTTTTCAATCAAATAAAAAAATTAATTCTGTAAATCTTTGACGGAGAATAAAGATCTAGGTAAATATATTTTTCTTTCATAAAATAATTTTTAACCCGATAATATTTAATAGATTAAAGGAATTATGAATACGCCAAAATTTTTATAGAAAAAGGAGCTCTTGATGAAAAAGCTTAATTCTCTCACAATTCCCCTACTCCTCATTTTATCTCTTTCATTTTTTGGATGTGAAAGTGGACAGGTCGAAAAAAAGGCCGAGAAAAAAGTCGAGGACGTTGCAACCCAAGATGGTGGTGAAGATAGTGCATCCCAATTAGTATCTGGGGCCAGTTCAGATGATGGAAAGGCCTGTGCTGGTGAAGGTGACTGCTTAAGAACTGTTAACTTCGCTTTTGATAGCAGTGTACTTTCTTCCAACGCACGAGACATTTTAGACGACAATGCGAACTTTCTTAAAGTTCAAAAAGATGGAAACCTAAAAATTACCATTGAAGGGCATTGTGATGAGAGAGGAAGTGTTCAATACAACCTTGCTCTTGGAGAAAGAAGAGCGAAGTCTGTAAGAAACTATCTTGTTTCAGCTGGTGTTAATGCTAACAATTTGAATGTCCAGACTTATGGAAAAGAAAGAGGCCTAGATGATGGGCACAATGAAGCAGCTTGGGCGAAAAATAGAAGGGCCAACTTCGTTGTTCAATAAGATCTAAGTTAATGATCAAAAAAGTTTTTATAGTATTATTGGTGGCGTCCTGTGGTTTAACCACAGTTCGCCCCAAACTTGAGATGAGTTTCGCAGCGGCTGCTTTCATAGCTGCCAGAAATGCCAAGGCCCAAGAAACCGCCCCTACAATCTACAGAAAAGCTGAGTATTACTACCTTAAGGCAAAGTCCTATTACAGAAGAAAGTATTTTGATAAAGCAAAAAAATTCTTTAAGGCCTCTCAAAAATTATCTGAAAGAGCAGAATATATTGCCAAAAGAAAAGAAACCCTTAAAAATCTTTAAATAGGCTTCACTTTTAAAAGGAATTTTTCATGAAACTCCTCCTTCCTCTTATGCTTCTTTTTATTTTTTCATGTAAAACCCAAGAGCAAATTAGAAGACAGCAAATGGTCGATAATATGGCCATGCAAATGGTACAAAACCAAAAACTCTCTGCAGATACAACAATGAGGCTTCAAAATCTGGAGCAGCAAATACAAGAAACGACAGGAAAGTTTGAGGAAAAAGATCACCGTAAAGAAGTTCTTATTAAAAAAGACCTTGAGGAGCTTAAAAAAACAATTTCCATTCTTCAAGAGCTTGACCAAAACAACCAATCACAAATTGATGGGCTATCAAATGATATAGAAGTCATAAAGTTAAAACTGGAAGAAAACAAAAAGTTTATGGCCAAGGTGCTTGAGACATTAGATAAGCTCACCAAAGTTCCTGCCCGAAAAAAAGTAAGACCTTATGATAAGGCCATAAAACTCTACCGGTCAGGAAGGTATAAAAAGGCACGACCAGCTTTAGAAAAATTACTTAAAAGTAGAAAAGTTAGAGGAAATAGGAAGGCCAGAATCTATCATAATCTTGGAATGATTGCGTATATGGATAAAAGGTATCGAGAGGCAACAGTTCTTTTCAGTAAGCTCTTTACCAAATATCCAAAAGCACCCTATAACCCCAATGGGCTCTATTTTTTGGGAAAATCCTTTCTTAAGCTTGGGCAAAAAGAAAATGCAAAGGGTATTTTTAAAGAGCTCATCAAGAAGTACCCTCGCAGTAAAAAGGTAAAAGACGCCAAAAAATACCTGTAAAAGCTTCTTTCCCCTCCACAGATTGATATTTTATGCTAGGATTTGCTCCCAAAGGAGTAAATATTGCAAGGCACAAATAAGACCCAATTAGTTCTTGGTATAGAGACAAGCTGTGATGACACATCTATCTGCCTTTTATCAGGCCTTCCTGGAAAGGATGCTCCTTCACCAGAAGTACTCGCTCACCTTTCCTTTTCCCAAGAAAAAATCCTAAAAAAATGGGGTGGCGTAGTTCCTGAGATTGCCTCCAGAAATCATTTGGCCAAACTCACACCTCTTATACAAGAGGCCTTTGAAGTTGCAAAAAAAGACCCCAAAGACATCGACCTTTTAGGGGTTACAACCCATCCTGGTCTTTTAGGTCCCCTGCTTACAGGACTCAGCGCGGCAAAATCAATCTCGCTCATTTTTGAAAAACCTATACTGCCAGTGAACCATGTCTATGCTCACTTGGAGGCCATTCACCTTTCAAAAAATGTAAATATCACCTACCCCTATTTTGGTCTTATAGTGAGTGGAGGCCATAGCCTGTACTTACTTGTCCGATCTCCCGAGGATTTTGAAATTCTTGGAAATACTCGAGATGATGCCGCTGGAGAGGCCTTCGATAAAGGCGGTAAGCTCATTGGGCTCGGCTATCCAGCGGGAAGAGTTATTGATGACCTGGCCAAAGAAGGAAACTGTGAAGCCTTTGACTTTCCTATAGGTCTTAAGCATTCAAAGGATAGTTCCCTCAGTTTTTCTGGAGTAAAAACTGCCATGAGGCAGTTTCTTGAAAATAACCCCGAACACATTTTAAAAGACAAAACCATTCCCGAAGAAGGAACCCCTGAAAGAAAAAACCTCGCTGATCTTTGCGCTTCCTACCAAGAGGCCATCGTCAAGGCCCTTGCCCTTAAGGCAAAGTTTGCAATGGAGAAGGCCCTTTCTCTTTCAGGTGAAAAAAGTCTCCAGCTCGTTGTAGGCGGAGGCGTCGCCTGTAACTCCAGGCTTCGTACTTCCCTAAAAGAAAAATTTATTGAAACCTATTTTGTTGAGCCCAAGTTCTGCACCGATAATGGGGCCATGATTGCCAATTTTGCTCTTAGAAACTTTGAAAGTGCAGTGGCCTTCCCGGAATGCCTTTCCCTCGATGCCAAAAGTAGCTTTATCAAAAAAACTCGCATTGTAAGGAAAAAATCTTGAACCAAAAATATCCATGGGCCAATAAAGACTTAGGACAGCACTTCCTTGTAAATGAAGAAGTTATTTCAAACATATGTCATGACTTCAAGTCCCAAGCAAAGGCCATCATAGAAGTTGGACCTGGGCCTGGAATTCTTACTCAATACCTTTCTAAAATAGAGTGCCCCTACACTGTTATTGAAAAAGATTTAAGGTTTAAAACCTATTTGGAAGAGTGGATCTCTAATAATCAAATCGTCTGGGGAGATGCTCTTGAAGCTAACCTAAGTGACCTTATCGACTCAAAAAGTTTTCCAAAAAAAGATATTTGGATGGTTTCAAACCTTCCCTACAATATTAGTGTCCCTCTTACACTTAAGTTCACAAAAGCTTCAGAAATCAAGTTCATGACCCTCATGATGCAAAAAGAAGTTGCTGAAAGGATGCTACCAGAAGGTAAAAAGGCCTCCAAAAATATGAATTCTCTCATGGCACTCACTCAAACTTATTTCGAAGTTCAAAAGCTTTGCCATGTCGACCCAAAATCCTTCCTTCCCCCACCAAAAGTAGATTCCTCGGTTTTAAGTTTCATCAGAAGAGAAAACCCAATCTTTCCTCTTGAAGAGATACCTTCACTTGAAAAATTTTTCAAAAAGCTTTTTATCCAAAGAAGAAAACAGATGGGTAAAGTGCTCAAACTTCATTTTCCTCAAGAAAAAGTTGAAGAAGTTTTATCTACACTTGAAATTGATTCCCGGAGAAGAGCCGAAACACTTTCTCTTGAAGAGGTCCATAAACTCTATAAATTATTCTAGAATCCTCCTCTCTAAAAAAACTCATTTTTCAAAAAAAACCATGTATAATATCACTCATGGAAGAAAAAGACCTTTTGCAAAAGTTGTACACTCTCCCCATCGGACTTATTGAATTTACTCAAGATGAAAAGGGAAAATCACAACTAGGATTAGTAACACCTGAGATTATCAGAATGCTTGCCGGTACAAAGTTTATTGACAACCTTGATTCACTTAACCCTTACATTGAAAACAATAAAAGCCTCCAAGAGTTGAGCACAATATTGAAACAAGAAAGTTTACTTCTCTTAGTTGGTGGGAAAGGGGAATCCAAGTATATCTTTTTAATCGATAAAGGTCGGCTATTAAAGTCTTCCACTAAAATAACTAGGGAAAAGTAGTGGATCAGTCACACCCTCTTTTAAAATTAATACTGCATCTCCCTGTTGGGATCATAGAATTTATAAATGATGAACAAGGAAATTCAACCGTTGGGTTAATTAACCCGGAAATTCTCAGAATTATCTCCATCGCGGGATTTAGAGGAGAAATAAAGTCTCTAAATCCTAGAATAGAAAATAATAAGACCCTTGAAGATCTGACAAAAGTACTGGAAAAAAATAGTATCGCGCTGGTCATTACCGGGAATGAAAACTCCGACTATCTGTTTTTTGTCGATAGGTCCAATCTCTTAACGCCCTAACGATATGCAAAATATTTTTCTTTTTTCCTTTTCCATGACTCAATGTTATAGGTGACGGAGTATTTAACTGATTCTAGAGAGAAGACAGTGGGCATTAAAATCATCGCCAAAAATAAAAGGGCCTCGTACGATTACTTCCTTGAAGAAAAATTTGAGGCCGGACTCGTCTTAGTTGGCACCGAGGTCAAAAGCCTAAGACTTGGAAAAGTCTCCCTCGCAGAGGCCCATATCTCTATGGATAGAGATGGGGAAATGTGGATCCATAATATGACCATTCCCCAATTCGAGTTTGGCAATATTCACAATCATCAAGAAAACAGAAAAAGAAAGCTCCTTCTTCATAGAAAAGAAATTCATAAGGTCTACCACAACCAAAAAACCAAATCCCTAACCCTTATTCCTACAATGATTTATTTCAAAAACTCCCGTATCAAGCTCGAATTCGCTCTCGCTAGAGGTAAAAAGAAATACGATAAGCGCCAGGTTGAGGCCAAAAGAGACGCTGAGAAAAAGATCCGAAAGGCCAATTACGACGATTAAAACCTTATCCAGTAATAAACGATTCCACAGTAAGAGGCCAAAAAAGCCGCTCCGCTAAATTTGAAAAAATCTCTTTTTAAGAGAGTAAGAGCAAGTAGAAAAACGGCCGCTGCTGAAAGGGCCATCATCTCTGTACTAAAACTTTTGACCAAAGCAATATTATATCCCCCAAGACTCGCCAAAACGAAGGCCACATTAAAAATATTAGAACCGATAATATTTCCCGTGATGAGGTCTGTGTCCTTTTTCTTCCAACAGGCCAAAAGGGCCGTAATAAGTTCAGGCAAAGAAGTTCCAAAGGCCACAAAAATAGCAGAAATTACATATTCACTAACACCTAAAAGCTTACCCAGCTGCGAACCTGAAGAGACCAAAAGCTCCCCTCCACCGTATAAAAAAGTGAAGCCTGCCAGAAGCTTGAGTACAACCATACCTGAAAGGGGCTCTCTATTTGGATCCGGTTCTTCGGACAATTTATCCTTTTTCATCTTCCTATAAGTTTTCGCCATATAGGTCACAAAAAAGGCCCCCAAAAGAGAAGCTGACAAGTAGTTATATTCTGGACGAGAAAGAACTAAAATGAGAAGGCCAGTAAGAACAAGGTGCCAAACCATCTGTTCTTTCATTTCTGGTTTTGAAAGATGAAGCTCTGTCAAAAGGCCAGAGATCCCCATAATTAAGAAGAGATTGGCCAAATTTGAACCGACAATATTTCCCAAAGCAATTTCAGGATGCCCTTCCCAACAAGATATCTGAGACACAAAAAATTCCGGAAGAGATGTTCCAAAGCCAACAATAACAAGTCCAATAACTAAAGGGGAAAGGCCGAAAAACTTTCCGATTTTTTCAGCACCATCTAAAGCAAACTCTGCACCAAAATAGAGAATAACTAGAGACAATACGAGATATCCAAATTGTAAAGAAATCATGAATTCCTCTTTATAGAGTGACAACTTTTTTGCCATAATAGTTAAAGGCACAATCCGCAAGGTAACATCTTTAGGATCATCATGAAACATTACCAAAAAATAAGCTTCAATACTTATAAAATAATATCTGTAGCTCTATGCGCTGTAGGTGATGCCCTCATTATGACTTACATTTGGAAGGCTTTTACCAATTTTAAAAGAATTCAACCCATCGTCGAAATGTCTCTCAAAACCCAAAACCTCCAACTTCGAGACTTACCCTCAGACTTTCTCCCAAACCTTCACCTCCTAATAATCAATAGTCTTATTCTCTTCTTTGCTCTCATTGCCCTTTTTCACATCATTATTTATTTCTTCTTCTACAAAGAGAAAGACTCTCCATGGCTTTATGTAAAAATATTAACTGTACTTGGATGTCTTGGTTGCTGGGTCATCGGCCTTCCGGCCATTACATACCCTAAGAGTCTAGCCTTTCTGGTCTTCTTTCAGGGATTTGCTTACCTATGGGTGGCATTGGGACTTTTTCACTTTGATGAAAAAAGAGGAATAACAAATTGACTCTTTTCTGCGAAAGTCCAAGCAGGGGGCCTTTCAACCTGACCTAACTGAATCCGCTGGCCGGCCAAGGCCAAAATAAAAGAATCAAATGCCCTGGGACTCGTTTCCAAGATTTCCAAATCAGGATTATAAATAAAAATGTTCAACTTTTTTTCTATATTTTTTATGACCTTATGGCGAAAATCAGCCCCGGCCTTAAAGTCTCCCAAACCTTGGACTTCTTTTCTCGTTATAATCTTGGCCCTTAATAATTCTAAAAGTGCCAATTGAATATTGCTCTCAAAAAGCTTTAAGTCCTTAGGGAAGTGCCTCTTAAGATAATTAAAACGAGAGAGAATCATAAGAGAGGCCTTACCAAACGAATCAAAGGAGTTATTAAAAACCTCTAATTGCTGATCATAATACTTAGTCCAAACCCAAAAATCGAGAGGTCTGTTCCAGTAGGGTAGAAAACCCTTCTTAAGTCGCCTTTTGAAAGGCCTTGAAAGAATATGTTTATCTGTAGGCCTTTTCATTACATCTCGAGAGAAGTCAAACTCATCATCTTTGTTTCTCTCTTGCTCATAACGTTTTGGATTCCCGGCCTTTTTTAATTTATCAGACTCAATAAGGGAATCAATCATAGTTCTAATGGTTTTCACATTTTTTTTCGGACAATGATTGAGTCCAGGACAGGAGAGCTTGCAATCGTAGCAAGGAGGCAATGTGAGGGGAAAATCTAAAACTAACTTTTTTAGGTAAAAGTTTTCCACCCATTTTCTAATGACATCATCTTCATCTTCCTGGTGTTCTTTGACCTGGAGAAGAGAGTTCAAAAACCATCGTTCTTTTTTTGGAAAATATTCAAGAAGACAAAAGAAAAAGTTATCTTTTTTCCCTCCTTTCATACTCATACCAGCAATATTTTTTTTTTCCATAAAGGGCCCTAAAGGGGAGAACTCACTCTCAAAGGAAGAATTTTCATTTTGGTTTTCTCAACGGTATCTCTGATGAAATCTTTATCAGAAGGGCCATGGACAAGAAGGAAACAACCTCCCCCTCCAGCGCCACAAACTTTCATTCCCAAATGAGGCAAACTCTCTTTAAGTTTCTTAAAGAGCTCTTTAATAGAAGGGGTCACGATTTGAGGAAAAAGTTTTTCTCTTTGCTCCCCCTCTAAAGAAATCAATTTATAAAGGGAAGCATAATCCCCATTTCGAAGTGATTCGTAGGCCTTAAAACTAAGGTCGGCAATCTCCTTAAGGCCTTCTCTAATTTCAGGGTCTTTATCAAAAAACCTTTTTATAACTTCCCAGTTATTAAGGCCTGAAAACCGAGACTCCTCGCTAGAAATCAAGGTTAGGTGACTTTCCAATGAGTCGGCCAAATCTTTGGTAAAAAGCTGCTCTACTTTAATTCCCTTCATTTCTGGAATCAAAGCAAGCACACCTCCATAAAGGGCAGGGTAATAGTCCTGATAACCTGTTGGACCACAATCAAGGCTTTTGGCCTCAATATTTCCGACAATTTTAACTATTTCAGAGTGCGTAGTTTCAAGCCCAAGATATTTTGAAAGGGCCTTGTAAAAAGTCACCCCCATGGCAGAAGAACCTCCAAGGCCTGCGCCCGGAGGAGAACCAGAGGAGAGGTTGATAGATACTCCACTTTTAACATTAAGGTGGAAAAGGATCCTCACTAAAAAAGAAAAATGCCCAAAATGGCCACTTTCAAGCTTTTGAATAGAAAAGTCCTCTGCCGGAAAGTATTTTGTGGTCTGGTAATCTTTAGACTGGATTTCAATCCCTTCTTTTTCGAGGGGAAACACCTCGACTTTGGCCTTTAATGAGGTGGCCAAATTAAGGGTCAGAGCATTTTTTAAAATAAGATTAATCGGTGCAATATCGAGGGTTCCACCTAAAAGATCAACCCTCACGCTTCCTTCAACAGAGACCAAGGCCTTCCTCCAATTTAAGGGGCCTTGAATGGACTAAGAGTTATAGATTCCAATATAAGGAAGCTCTCTATATTTTCCCGCTAAATCAAGACCGTAACCAACCACAAATTTATCCTCAATCTCAAAGGCCAAATAGTCAATGTCAATTTCGTGCTCTCTTCGAGCAGGCTTGCTTAAAAGGCTGGCAATCTTTACTGATTTAGGTCCTCTCGTTTTGATCATTTCAAGGATCTTTTTGAAAGTGTGACCAGTATCAACAATATCCTCAACAAAAAGAACATTTTTTCCTTTAATATCACTCTTAATGTCTAAAAGAATGTCGACTTGCCCTGAGGTCGTCGTTCCCTCACCGTAAGAAGAAGCGGCCATAAATTCTGTAATAACAGGAAGATCAAGTTCACGCAAAAGGTCTGCACAAAACATAAAACAGCCGTTCAAAACTCCAACAACAATAACCTCTTCACCCTTATAGTCTTTTGAAATGACCTCAGCGAGTTCCTTGATACGTTCTTGGATTTTTTCCTCAGAAATAAAGACATCAATTGCCATGGGGCCCCCTATCGTTGCGAAATAAAGATAGCTATATAACCATTTTGAACACAATTGGCACGAGAAAAAATAAAGAGCTGAAAAATATTACAAGTTTATGAGCTAACCTGAGGAATTTTTTCCATCCCCTGGGTATATGTAGATGACTCAAGGAGTAATTCCTCTTCATCGCAGTAATCAAAGTGGGTTCTACATCTCGCCTCGTAGATATCAGAATGGCCAACAAGGACCTGTTCTTTTTTAGCAGAGTTCACCCTAACGCTCTTGGTCGCTGGTGCGCCACAAACCGTACAAACTGCCTGGACCTTATCGACACTGTCAGAAATGGCCAGAAGCTCGGGAATAGAGCCAAAAGGTCTCCCATCGGAGTCTTGGTCTAATCCGGCACAAATCACCCTACAGCCCCTTCTCGCAAGCTTAGAAACAACCTTAATGATGAGCTCATCAAAAAATTGAATTTCATCAATAGCAACAACCCTCGTCGAATCATAAACTCTAGTTAAAATTTCAAGGGAGTTTTTTACAGGCTGTGCCTCAACCGATTGGGAAGAATGACTCACAACATCAGAGTTATGATAACGATTATCAATCATCGGCTTAAAAATCTGAACTTTTTGCCTTCCAATTTGGGCCCTTCTCACTCTTCTGATAAGTTCTTCTGTTTTTCCAGAAAACATCGGCCCGCAAACGACTTCAATACTACCAGAAAAAAATGGGCCACCAAATGAAAGTCCAGACATTATTAAGTCCCTCCCTCAGACACAATTAAAAAAAGGAATTATTCCAATTGGACCAGAGATTGTCTATCATAGCTGCAGGGAGCTTTTTTATTTTTCCTTTAATTACAAATAGTTATAGCTTTTTTTTTCAAAAAGACTGAAAAATGGCCATCATCGCGGAAGCCCCAAAAAGAAGAATCAGGAAAAAGAGAATGATCGGTGAAATGACAACAAAAAGACTCTGCAGAGTTCCAAGTTTCATATTTTCTCTAAGTCCTATAAAAATAAAAAGAAGAGAGGAGACCTTTTGAAGAAAACCTCCCAAAACTGGAATCGCTAAAAAAATATTTGTGCTTAAAGAAGACACCAAAATTTCATCCGCAATCTCGGAAGATTTGTCCTCCCTGTCATAAAGGATTCCAAAAAAAATAATGAGCAAGGTCCAAAATTTAACATAAACCCAGGCCATTAATGGAAAAAAAACGACCTGTCCTATTTGGAAAATAAGAATTATTTTTTTACTATCAAAATTTTGCCCTCCAAACCCCATGCTCTCAACAGCATACTTTCCTAACCAAAGACCAAAAAAGGAATAAAGGGCCCTTAAAATCGCAAAGGCCCATGAGACTCCCACAGATTCAACAAAACTTAGGCCCATTAAAGCTTCAGGCCTCGACTCTCCCTCTTCTGCTAATCTGAGAGTATTTTCTGCATCCCATTTATTTTGTTCCTTCTCTCTGTTATTTCTAAGAGAGCCATTAAACTTAAAAGGGTGAAGGAAGGCCTGGAAATAATTATAGAGGATGATATTCATTTTTTACCTTTGACCCAAAAGAGTTAGTAATTTCGGCCTATTACCTACCCAATAATGATAACCAACACCAGTATAAGTATTTAAAAAAACAAGCTCTTGTGTTTCCTTGAAAACTTTAAAAGATAATTTTTCTCCTTTGATAGAAAAATGTTCTTTTCCTAAAGAGCTTTCCTTAAAGAGAGAAACTCTATTAGGCCTTTTAAGGAGAAAAGATAAGACATTTTGAAGGTTCTTCCCTTTGAGTTCTTTTGTCCCGCTCACTGAAATATTTGTGAGGGAAAGGTCTTTTTTAGGCCTTAAATCCCAAAACTCCTGAACAGTTAGAAAAAAGGGTGTTACTTCCCTCTGATCGAGATGGGAGAGGGTTCTTTTTCCAGAATGAGTAAGAAAAAACCCCTTACGTCCTTTATATTTTCCAAAAAGGCCAAGAGTGATTTTGACCCCATCGGAAGCAAACAATTCTATCTGGGACAGTTTTTTTTCCAATTTTGATTTTAAATAAGTTTTTTCAATAAACTTTGCCCTTAAATTGAGAAGGTCTTGAGGAAAAACATTTAGTTTGGCCTTTGAGTAATGAAGCCCCTTGAATTTTTCGGGATATGTTTTCTTCTCTTTCAAATCAACAGTAAAGATCTCCTTTTTCAAACTCAGGATCTTTATTTTTTTTATATCTCTATTTTTTAGAATCTTTTCTTTCCTAAAAAACTGGTCATTAACATTCAAAAGGTCTACTAGACGATTATACCTTTTCGGTGACCTTTCATAATTCTCTTTTCGATAGAATCCTTCAAAGTCTGAAACGTCTTTAGCAATCCCCCATGTTAATTTTCCGGCATTAATTACTCTAAAATAAAAAGATTGGGAGAATTCAAGTTTATTACCCAGATAAAAATCGAATTTATTTTTTTTAAAAAGAAAGCTTATTTTTCTTTCCTGTTTTGGAAAAAATAGGTTTTTATTTTCAATAATATCGTGACTAGAAAGGGGCAAAACTTTCTCGACCCTTATACCTGATAATATCTTAAAAACCTTGGAAACCTTTTCTTCTGAAGCTAAATAATTACTTTTTTTCAAAAAATATTCATTCTCTACTTTTACAACATGAGCGTCCCCAATTTTAAAACTACTAAACTTTCCTGCTTTAAAAAGAATCTCTTTTTTGTCCTTCAATTCAAACTTTTCTCTTTCCTTTAATTCCTGAAAGAAATAAGTAAAAGTTAAAAGACCGAAAAGAATGAATGTATAGATAATATTGTTTTTCACAACTTTATACTTCTCCTATAAAAAATAAGAGCGAAAGAAAACATTAATAAAGGAATAAAAAGCACCGAAAAATAAAAGATAATTCCCAAATGAGGGGAACTTATGAAAACGGGACTATCAATAATTTTTGGCGTCTTAAAAGAAGTCAAAGACTTATCTTTATTCAGCCAGGACATTCCCTTTAGGAAAAAAATAAAATTTTGCCCGAAATGAGCATAACCATTAACAACAAAAGAGGTATTTCCAAAGGCCACAATTTTATGTTTTTTATCTAAACTTTCCCATCCTACCATAAGAGGAATCGGGCCGGGAGTATCAGTGCCAGGACTATAAGATACCTTTCCAGAATTCACTTCTGAAACATTTTTTTCGGCCCAACTTGCCGGGATATGGGTTGTTTTGACCGGAAAAAAATAATTCCCTTTAGGCCTGCCTCCTGCTGCTTCAACCTTCTGTACAGAAGAAACCAATGGAAAAAAAAGAGGTCCTTTAAATCCTTTGGTCAGAGGGTTTTCTTTTGGAAACTTTTTGATCAGGGGTATCGATCCCTTAGAACCTGAATAATTATTAAGACTATCCACAACGAGGTCATTTGAAATGTGAATACCCCATTTTTTTAAAAGGTTTCTTAATCCCTTCAACTTATCCTTTTTACTAAAGTCAGGATCAATCCCAACAAATAGTTTCCCACCTCTTTTCAGGAAAAGATCAATAACCGTAAGCTCATTTTCATGGAAACCTTCTCGAGGCCCCCAAATAATAAGTGAATCCACCTTATCAGGTATCTTTGCCATTCCTGCCAGGTGAATTGGTCTCACTTCAAAAAGAGATCCCTTCAATAATCTCATCAGGTGGCTTAATCCATCTCTTCCTTTTTCAAAAGGGTCTACCTCACTATGTCCCATGCTATAATAAACGAGTGGGTCCTTATCTCTTGAGACCTTAACAATTGCGTTGGTGAGTTCACCTTCTCTAGAGCTTAAAACCTTTCTCTCTCTCTGACCTCGCCTTATGTGAATTGTTGGTAAGGTTGTGATCTTAAATTTTTTAACAAGGTCAGGCCTTAATTCAGCGTCTATATAATTGATTTTAAGTTTATGATTTTCAAATCGATAAAGGTCGAGAAGTGCCTTCAATCGCCCTCTATTCTCCTTCCTGCTAAAAGCATTTATCTCAGGAACATTTTTTAGACTTTTAAGGATTTTAACCGTTTGAGGGGAAAGAGAATTATGCTGATTCCTGGTGAGGTCCCACTGAGAAGGATTCTTGTAAAATAGATGATTGAGAACCCCAAGAATGCAAAATATCAAGAGTGCACTCAGAAAAACTTCAGAGAATTTTTTAAACTTATGTGAAAGATAGTACTTTTTTAAATTTTCTTTATCTTTAATAAAAATCACTGCCGAAAAGCAGAAATTAAAAAGAGAAAGTGAAATATTAAGAGTCAATTCTCCAGGAATAGAAATCCAAAGGGCCACGAGGACCAGATAAATAACAATGTTTGAAAAGTACAGTAGGTAAAGGGGCCACTTTTTCATATCACCAATTCCTGCTTTCAAGTGATTTATGAGTTAAAAAATAAAAAAATCCTGAAAAAGACAAAAGATAAATAAGGTTATAATTTTTTATAGATCCCCTCACAAAACCTTCATAATGAAAAGGTGTACTGAGATACTGAAAAATAATATTTAATATTTCTATCTGAGTCGCGTTGACAGTTAAAACCATCAGCATCATTCCCAGCAAAACACAAAAAGTTGTAATGGCCGCAATAATGGGGTTCTCAGTTAAGCTCGAACAAAAGAGACCAACCCATAAATAAGAAATAATTGAGAAAATAAGGCCCAAGTAACTGGATAAGACAGTGCCCCAATCATTATAACCTGAAAGCCCCAAAATAATTGGAAAGACTAGAGTCCACGAAAGAATAAAAAGGGAGATAATGAGACCTGCCAAAAACTTTGAAAAAATAATTTGGGAATGTTCTAAGTTGGAAAGAAAAAGAAGATCTAATGTCTGGTTTTTTTTCTCTTCAGAAAAAAGTTTCATACTCAGTAAAGGAATCAAAAATAAAAATAAAAAGTTTATATTTCCAAAAAGGGGTATCAAAATAGAGTGAGTGAGGCTAAGCATCGTAAGGTTTTTCGCCCCAACAAGGTAATTAAAAAAAAGCCACCCCATTATTCCACTAAAAAGACCTGTCAAAATATAAATCAACGGGGAAAAAAAATAATCTTTTAACTCTTTTTTAAGAAGAAGACAGACCCCATTTAAAAAGTTCATAAATTGGCCTCCTTGGTTGTGGCCATTCTAAAAATTTCTTCAATCCCTAAGCTTTCTTCTCTAAAAGAAAGAAGCCCACAGTTATTTTGAACAAAAAAGGAAGTTAACTCCTCCCTTCGATCGCCGTCACTTGGTGCATGAATCTTTAAAAGAAGCTCTCTTTCCCATTTGTCAAAATCTAGTTCAAGATTCCGAAATTTTTTTTGAAAACTGGCCCTAAGCTCCGAATCAAACCTTTTCAATTGAACCTTAAAAGTTTTATGGCCTTGAAAAGTTTTTCTTACTGACTCTATAGGACCATGTTCAAGGACTTCACCTTCTTTAATTATAGTAATATGAGAACAAAGGTTTTCAACCTCATGAAGGAGGTGACTTGAAAAAAGAATGGTTCTCTCATCTTTCAAATTGAGAATAAGCTTTCTCATTTCATCAACTGCCTTGGGGTCAAGTCCCTTAGTCGGCTCATCTAAAATGACAACTTCCGGATCATGAACAAGGGCCTGAGCAACTCCGACTCTTTGCTTATAACCAAGTGACAAATTTCCAATTCTGCGTCCTTTTACTGACTCTAGTCCACACTTCTCTAGAATAAGGCCCACATTTCTTTTAAGTTTTTCGCCTCTAATTCCTCCAACAAATCGGAGGTACTCTTCGACTTTCATTCCCTTATAAAGTGGAGGGTTTTCTGGCAAAAAACCAAGTTTTCTTTTTAAGAGACCGGACTTTTCCCTCATATCCATGCCATCAATATAAATGCTCCCATCTGTTGGAACGATTAGCCCACAAATCATCTTCATCGTAGTCGATTTGCCTGCTCCATTTGGTCCTAAAAATCCATGAACGGCCCCCTTCTCTACTGAAAAGGTCATATTTTTAACTGCTATGATTCCCGGATATTCTTTTGTGACGCTCTTAACTTCAATTGATTTTTCCAAAATAAACATCCCTCTTTAAAGGTCTAAAGAATCTTATCAAAAAGAATAAAAAAGGAAAAACCCGACCTTTTAATAAATTAAAACTTAAGCTTTACATTATCATCCCGATTTTAGAACTATGGATATAATAAAAAAATTTAAAAACCTAATAGAAAAGTCGAGTAAGATTGTTATATCGACTCACACTTTTCCAGATGCAGATGGTATAGGTAGTCAAATCGCTCTTTGCCTTGCACTAGAATCACTTAAAAAAAAAGTATACTGCGTCAACGAAGCCGAGCTTCTTCCAAGATACCATTACCTCGATGAAGACAAGCGAGTCATTTCCTACTCTAAATATAAGAGTTTGAGCAATCGCTTTAAGCCTGACCTTTTTATTGTTGTGGATACAAGTTCCCTAGATAGGATTGGAGAAGGTGTAAAAAAATTGACCTTGGAAGCAAAAAATCTCCTGTTCATAGATCATCACCCTTGTCCTAAAGAACTTATGGCACTTCATTGTATCGATACGTCTGCTTCTGCAACTGGAGAACTCGCTGGCAACCTTATTGAATCTTTAGGAGTAGAACTCTCACAAAAGTTGAGCCTTCTCCTTTATACCTCTATTCTTATCGATACAAGCAGTTTTCGATACCCCACTGTCAGCGGGAAAACCCACCGATTATTAGCTAAGTTTCTAGACTCAGGAATTAGACCAGCACAGGCCTATAACAAGATATATGGGACCAAAAAAGTCTCCTATTTGAAACTTCTCGGAAAAATTTTAAGTGAGGTAAAATCGACAGAGGACGGAGATATTGCATGGATCTCCCTTTATGAAAGCCAATTAAAAAAATACAATGTCGACTTTGAAGATACACACGGTTTTGTTAATCACCTTCTCATTCTGGGCAACTTAAAAGTGGCCTGCATGTTTAAAGAAAGAGGAGATAATGTCAAAATAAGCTTTAGATCTACAGGGGAAATCAACGTAGAATTTCTGGCACAAGCGCTTGGTGGTGGCGGACATAAACATTCTGCTGCAGCTTCTCGAAGAGGGGCCATGAAGGAAGTTATACCCGAGGTCATTAGTAAAATTAAACTTATTCTTAAGGAGAGGTATAAAGATGGGCCAAAAAGTAATTCTCGTCGTAGATGATATTGAAGATGTCCGCCAGGCCATCATTAGAACCCTTGGTGAAGACAAATATTCCTTTTTAGAAGCCTCTTCTGGAGAAGAAGCTTTCGACATCATAAATGACAACTCCATCGACCTTGTTCTCTCTGATATTGCTATGCCAAAAGGTAATGGACTTGAACTTCTTGAAAAGTTAAAAGGACATTCCAACCCTCCAAAGTTTATCTTGGTAACGGGCTACGCCTCTATGTTTCCAGAAAACCCTGAAGGATTAAAAGCTTCTGCTATTATTGAAAAGCCCTATAGAGCAACGGATCTCATTCATCTTGTCGAAGAAATTTTAAGTAAGGACTAAATATTTATTTATCTTTGCTCAATATCTCATTAAGAACCTTTTGCTCTTTGGGAGAAAAAGGAAATGAGCCATCACTAAGAACGTCTATTAATTTTCCTCTAGTTTCGGCCTTTCGTGGATCGTTCCTAAGGTTGCCAGGATGATGATCATCATCATCTGTGTTTTTGGTGACCTTTTCTGGATAAGCCCCCTTCTTTTTTGCCTGAAATTCTTTAATTTTTTCACGAATTTCTGCCTCGGAGGGCCTTTCGGCCTTTGATGCTGGCCCAATTGGGGCACTCTTTGTCATTTGTGGAGAAGAATTTTTAACTTTCTGAACCCTGGTAAATGCCTGCTTCCCCACACCACTTGATTGAAAAACATTCATTAATTATCTCCTACGCTAAAAAAAAGTAAACTAAGCTTGCAGGATCCTTCCTTAAGCATTATAACACATCACAATAATCAACCTACTGCGGTAAGGTTTTCTATGCTTGATCTAAAAAATAAAACTCTCGATAACTTTAAGGCAGTGCTTTTTGACCTAGATGGCACCCTGATTGACTCTGAGCGCATTCATGCTCTATCCATTCGAAAAATTCTAAAAAGAGAAAACCTTGATATTTCTGCTAGTAAGATAGAAAACGACTTTCTTGGACTACCCGATAACTTTGTCTATGAAAAAATTTATATTGAGAAATGCTACCCCTTTAAAAAATCACCTCTAATCCAAACTGAACATGATTTCGTCTCCCTTAAAAATAGCTACTGTATTGAGTTTATAGAAACAATGGATGAAGAGCATTTTCAGGAACTTCTTCAGAAAAACCTTTACTCTTTTCTCGAAACACTAAAATCAAAAAGTTTAAAATGTGGCGTCGTCAGCGCAAGCGAGTCCGAAGTCGTTCAAAGCACCTTAAAAAGGGCCAATATTCTTCACTTTTTCGACTCAGTCACACCAAGACTTTCTAATGGCCCCAACAAGCCTCATCCCTACCCTTATCAAATGGCAATGAAAAAACTCAAAGTTCTACCTTCTGAAACTCTTATTTTTGAAGACTCTCCTACTGGCCTAAAGGCAGCAAAAAGCTCGGGGGCGGTAGTTATTAAGGTAGAAAACTTTATTTAAAAACATAAATTTGCCAATCCCAACTGGTTTTTTCATTATTTTTGATCTCAATTAAATGAATTTTTGGTTCGTCGTCCAAATCATTTAAAACATAAAAGCGATCACCCAAAGTATTAACCATATTATAAAGGGCCTCATGCCTTTTAAACTCTATTAAAAACTTTAAATAAAGGAGAAGAACAGGTAAATCCTTTGAGCCTAAGTTTTTCTCATCTCTCATACGTTTAAGAATTTCAAAATTTTCAAAGTCCGCAAATTCAACCTTTAACCTAAGGGCCACATCCTCTGAAAATAAAAAGTCCTTTTTAAATTTTTTCATATTAACAGCGAGTTTTGACATACCAGTTTCTTTTAAAATAAAAGCTGTCTTTTTAAACTCAGAGCCTTCAAATTTCTTCTTAACTTCTATTTTCTTCGGACCAACGGTCTTGTCCTTAGCTTTCAAAGCTATGGGTATTTTCTTTTTTTTAATCTTTTCTTTCTTTTTCACTTCCTTTTTTGAAGCGGAAGAAACTAAAAAGTCGTCCAATCCTTTCTCTTCAAATTCTTTCAAAGATCCATATAAAAAAAGATCCCCCTGAAGGTATCGACTCTTCTTCTTTCTAAGGTGCTCCAAGACCCTAGGGACAACTTTAGAAAATTGAATTAATTTTAATTCTTTAGATTTATGTTCATTAACAAAGCGTTCTAAGCATTTCCTTCCATGACCGCCCTGATCAACTAAACTTAAGACGTGAGAAAATTCTAGCAATAACTTCATTTCACTAATATTTGAAAGCCCGTAAAAATAATCTTTTTCGGAGCATATTCTTTGAATATTTTGTCTTATTTTGTGACAGTTTTTCCTTATAGACTTTTTAATATCAAGTACTTTTAAGGGAATACACCCACCCTTTTTTGAAAAGCACCAATCTCTGAGACCCGAGTTGATAACACCAAGACTTCCCTTAATTTCTTTTTTTTCAGAAAAAATTTTTAAAATTTTCTTTACAGTTTTTTTTCTAAAAGTTGAATACCTTCTTGGTTTATTTTCCAAACGTAAAACTCTATTTAAAAACCTCCCCATATCCTTTCCTGTAGGGCGGCACTTATTGAAAACTTCTTGGTAATCAGTTTCACAAGCACTTTTTTTGGCCCCAAGCCTTTGATCATAACCCCGGAAAATTTTCAATCCCTCATAATGATAACTCAGGGCCAAAAGTCTAAAAAGGTACCTTAAATAATCATAGTTTTTATTAAAGTAATAATTTGGACAATTAATACCTTCTTTTAACTCCTCCAACCAAAACTTTTCCATGTTCAAAAGGTCATAGCTAACATATTCAAAGAGAATACTTTTACTAATATCTGACTTTTTAGGAGAAAGGTCGAGGGAATGGCCTTTATAGTCTCGTTCTTCATTTTCTCCCAAATCAAAATAAATATAATCTTTTCCTAAACAGGGAGTGATAAGGAATAAAAAAAATAATAAAGGCCTCATTTTTTCCTTCTTTTGAAAGTCTTTCTCTCCTTTTCGAAAAAAATGAGACCGAAATTAACCTAAAATATATCATCTTTATATTTTTCAACGATCTTTTTTAAAATTTCATACCTTTTGAGGGCCATCGCCTGAAAAAAGCCAAGGTTTGGGTTGGAAAAGGCCTTATGGCCCTTATAATTAGGCATCCATTTTACTTTATTTTGATGTAATCTTGATGCCTTATCCATAAAAGCTTTTTGTTTATCCCAGTCCTCTTCCTCACCACTTTCCATAATAAAAAATTGGGTATAAACCATTCTCGCCAGCCAATTATGAGGATTCGCTTTAAAAAACTTTTCAAATGCAGCAGCAGCTTTCTGTCGATTACCGAAAGGCCGAGAGACCTCATATGTTGCATAAAAAATATCACAAGCACCAAAACTTATTTTTGGGTCTTTTGCACAAACCCAATCAAAGAGCCCCTTGGCAATGGGCAGTTGACCAGCAAGGGCCATCTTATCTTTTCCATTAATATTAATGAGTCCTGCTAAGGCCTGGGCCGTAAAAAGCACTCCTGTTCTATGGTGGTCAACGTTTTTTAAATTATTATCCAATAAAGTAGAGATCCCCTTATTCTTTCTCATGCTCGAAGTTAGGGCCTTATGAGTAACTCCGTTAAGCTTTAAAAATTCAAGTCCATACTTTAGCGCCTTGGAATAATTGATGACCGCCCTTTCTTTATGAAGGGAAAAGTCTTTTTTCTCAGGGTAAACATCATCCAGGTAAAGCGTCTCATTAATACCAAAAGCGTAACCCGCATAACCTTTAGTCAGGTTAACCAAAAGTTTTTCATCATTGGGCTTGACTGAATACAAGACCTCAATAAGTTTTAGATTGCCAGGTATCCCATTTTTAAACGTTTCCCAGTCATCTTCTGTTTCAAGAGAAGGTGATGCCTCATAAAGCAGGTCAGACGATGCTCCAATGGCCACCTTTTGTATCGTCCCACAGGAGGACATTAGTCCAATAAAAAAACCCAAAAAGACCACTTTGAATAACAGACTCATGCTTCCTCCTATAAAGAGTATTTATTGATTTTTAATATGAAACCCTTAAGATACAGAAATTCAACCTATTTTGTCATTTGCAAAAATATGTTATTATTTCAAGGCAGCAAAAATCTACCTCAATTTGTGGTATTGTCTAAAATCAAGGGGAAGTTATTGTTTATGAGCATTTTAAAAAACAAAATAACTTCCTCTAACACCTAACAAGCCATCACTCCTATTTTTTGAGTGGCCTTTTTAAGGTAAATCCTGAAAAGGAAGAAGTTGTTTTATTTTCGCTCTTAGCATAGGAGATGATCGATGAAAAACTTGAAAAAAGATAAATATCTTTTAATACAAAAAGAAAAGTTTAAAGATACCCTTTTCTTCTTAGGAAGTGTTAGACCCTCTTTTTTTTCAAGAAATGCTGGGGTAAAACCCCAAAGGTCTCTTAAGGGAATGAAAAGCATTAAGCCGCTTACCAAAAAACCTCTTAAGGACGATTAGAGCTTCTTAAAAACTTTCTTTGAAAATTTTTGTCAAGGCTTTTAATAAGGTCGGCTTTGGCCTGATGAAGCTCCTTAACCTGGCTTTTATGAAGGAAATCCAAATATTTGACTCTGGCCTGAAAAATATTGTCTATAAAATCCCTTTGCATACTCTTAAGTTCTCTTAAACAAAGGGCCTTTTCTTCTTTTGATAACCTTTTTTTTTGGCCTTTTAATGTCTCTTCACCCTTAAGGACCAGAGAAGAAAACTCTCCATTACAAACTCTCTTTTTATAGCCAACAAATCTTTCTATCGACCCACGATATTTATCAATTTTAGTAACGTATTCATCAGGTTTTAAGTTTTTTATTTTCAATAGGTTTTCTTTCAACTCATCATAATTGACTCCTTCCATAGAAGGTCGAAGTTTTGAGGGACTTGAAAATACTTCTAAAGAGAAAAAAAGAAAAATCACTATAGCTTTCATGGCCTACCTTTGAATTAAAAGGGATTTCCACTTTTCTAAATGATAATCAAGTCCTTTACGGTCTGTAAAAACTATCTTGACCCTAAAGCGTTTTATCTTGGATTTGGACCCTTTTTCCAAATCAAAATGGCCCTGCGGTATACCAAGACCCTTAGAAAGAATTTTAAAAATGGCCCTATTTGCCTCTCCATCCACTGGCCTTGCACCAAAGCAAAGAACAACATCTCCATTTTCCCTGAGGTACGTTTTTTCTACTTTGGACCCAGGCCTTGCACAAACATTAAAAGAAAACTCTATTTGAGAACCATCACTTGCGCTATTAAAAACCCTTAATCCCATCTCTTCAATTTTTTGTAATAGATTTTCCATTTTTATTAAAAACGGTCTTTGAAGTTTCCAGACAAAAGGCCATTTATCTTTAAGATCACCTCAGATAAAGGCAATCCTACAACATTTGAATAAGAACCTTGTATTGACTTTATGAAGGTCAAGGCCTGCCCTTGAATTCCATAAGACCCTGCTTTATCCTTGTACTCCCCACATTTTATATAGAGATCCATAAGATCAGACGTTATATGATGAAACTCTACCTCAGTTTCACAATGAAAAGTTTCTTCTTTCAGTCTTCCTTGATCATAGAGGCCTAAATAGACCCCAGTAAAAACCTGATGGGTCTTCGCCGACAAGGCGCTCAAAGTTTTTCTTGCCTCATCTTCGTCTGATGGCTTTCCAAAACATAGACCTTCTCTAGACACAATTGTATCTGCTGCCAGTACAAGAAAGTCTTTTTTAGACTCTTTAATTAATAATTCGCACAGGCCAAATCCCTTTTGCTTAGCAATATCTTCTGACTTAAGGGCCGGATCTCCAATAGAGCTCGATTCATCAATAGCAGTTGTTCTAATAGAGTAGGGAATCCCTAACCAATCTATCATTTCTTTACGACGTGGACTCCCACTGGCCAAAAAAAAAGTAAGCTTATCATTTACCATAGGCATTAACTTTACCCCAAAAAGGATGACGTGTACTGTTGAGGTCCTCTTTATCACTTCCACTGCCGCTTTGGTAGTCTAAAAATTTGTAATAGCTCTGCATTGCTAATTTATAAAACCTGTTGTCATAGACCATCGGATGGACTGTTTCCCCCCTCTTTAAAAGCCGACTCCGAAGTTTAACTGATTCTTTTAAGTTCGTTGTTTCAACCCGCCTCGTGTATTCTTTTAAAAACTCAACTCGTGCCCTAAGGCCCTCTTTTTTTTCTCCCCACTTTTTCCACAGACGATGACCATATTTTTCAGCAAGCTCTTTTGCCTTTATTTCAGGATTAAAAACAAACCAGGAATAGCGCCTTAAAAAATATTCTCTTGTCAAAAGAAGGGTTGGAATATTTTTAGTCATCAGCTCTCCAAGAGCAAACTTTTTAGAGCTTTCTAAGCCTAGGTTTTCAAAACTTTTTCCCTGGGGATCTATTTTATACCATTGGCCCTCTTCAATAAGATTGCCTGATTTGTTTTCATAGCCCCTAAGAAAAACCTCACTCATAATGGTCTCTAAGGGCCCTTTTTGTTTGAGTCCCAATTGCTTGTGATCCCTCCTTTTTATGTAAGTTTCTCCTCCTAGAAGAACGACTATTTCGGCCTTAAGACGTTCCCCAAAAAGGGTTGCATTAGGCATAACCAAAAATGCCAATTTTTTTTTACTTTCATAAAAAGCGCGATCTTTATCAATAAATTGGTTGAGTTTTTTATATTGTTCTAACGTTGGGTCATCCTTTTCGAAAAAGGAAAAAAGATCCTTTTCATCTACTTTTTTCTTTTTAGCCCTGGGTAACGCGTCATAAAGAGGAATAGGCCTAAATAAGGTGTCAGTTTCTCTTTGTTTAATTTCTGAAAACCCCACATCATCTCTTGATAACCATAAAAGGTTTCCAAAGTTCACTCTCGCATGAATAAAGACTTCTTTTTCAGTTAAATTAATCTCTTTTAAAGTTATTGAAGATAATGGGGAAAGGCGGACCATGGTTCCATCCAAAAGAAAAAACCAAAGGTAGGAATCTTTGAAGGTTTGGATTTCGTCCCCTTCTTTTAATGTACTTTTAAATTGGATTTTATTTTTCCCAAGCCCCCTGAAAAGCAGGCATCTCCCCCTACAGTCTACGACATGGCCAACTCTTTCCTTTAACTCTCTTTCTCTTTTTAAGTTTTCCCAGGATCCAAACCGATCTTTTATTTCCCTTTCCTTTTTCCAGCTATAAAAATCCAGCCATTTTTTTTGGTTTATTCCTTCCCACCTGGTAAGGCTTCTTTTCTGTCCCTTAAAGTAAAGCTCTGCAGAACCTAAGTTAAATGACATCAATAGAATGGGGAGAAAAAGGAATAAAGTCATAGAATAGGCCTTTTCTAGAAGTTTTCTTTTCTATTCGGAACCCGACTAATTTTATTGATAAAGCCCCATCGCGCAGACGCAACACACAATTTTTTTCCTTTTTTAGTCTCACTCATCTCTACACAACTTGACCCAAGGCCGGTAGTATCGCTCAGTTATTATTTCAGAGGGAGAGCAAAAGTGTCAGAGAATAATAATCAAGATTCACAAGAGTCATTTTCATTTGTCGAAGCAGAAAAAAACATCCTCAATTTTTGGGAAAAAGAAAAGGCCTTCCAAAAATCACTTGAGCTCACAAAAGATAAAAAGCCCTATATTTTTTACGACGGCCCTCCCTTTGCTACAGGACTGCCTCACCACGGCCATTTGGTTGCTTCAACAATCAAAGATATTATTCCTCGCTACTTCACGATGAAAGGCTTTTACATTGAAAGGCGTTTTGGTTGGGACTGCCATGGACTTCCAGTTGAGTACGAAATTGACAAGAAAATGGGTATGTCTGCCCAAGAAACAATTAAAAAAATTGGTGTTAAGTCCTACAACGATGAATGCAGAAGTATTGTCCAAAGGTTCTCTAAAGAATGGGAAACAACCATAAAAAGAATTGGCCGATGGGTAGACTTTGAAAATGACTACAAAACGATGGACCCAGAGTTTATGGAGTCTGTCTGGTGGGTCGTCAAACAGCTTTGGGAAAAGGATCTTATCTATGAGGGAACGAAAGTTGTACCTTACTCAGTGGCCTTAGGAACTGTCCTTTCAAACCACGAAGCGTCCTCAAATTACCAAGACGTTCAGGATCCTGCGATTACGGCCCTTTTTGAATTAGAGGAACCTCTCGAAGGAGATGAAAAAACCTATCTTGCGGCCTGGACAACAACTCCTTGGACACTCCCTTCAAACTTAGGAATATGTCTTGGTAAAGATATCGACTACATTAAAGTTTTAGATGAAGAAAAAAATATTACAATGGTCATTGCTAAAGAAAGGCTTCAGGCCGTGGCCGGAAAAAAGAAAAAGCTTAAAGTTCTCGATGAATTTAAAGGTGACGTCCTTAAAGGGAAAAAATATAAACCACTTTTTCCTTATTTTGAGTCCTTTAAAGCAGAAGGTGCTTTTCAGGTACTCAATGACGACTTTGTAACAACAGACAGTGGAACAGGTGTTGTCCATATGGCACCTGATTTTGGAGAAGACGACAATCGTATTATGAAGGAGGCCGGACTTTATTGTAATGCTTGCCCTGTAGACGAAATGGGGAGGTTTACTGGTGAAGTTACTGACTACAAAAATACACTTGTAAAAAGTGCCGACAAACAAATCATTAAAGATTTAAAAAATAGGGGAGTCCTTTACGATCAAGGCGTCATTGTCCACGCCTACCCCCATTGCCCTCGATCAAATACACCACTTATCTACCGCTCTATTCCATCATGGTATGTTAAAGTTGAAACTATCAAAGATAAAATTATAGCTGCCAACAAGCAGATTAAATGGGTTCCTGGACATATTAAAGAGGGGCGATTTGGCAAGTGGCTTGAAGGTGCCAGAGATTGGGCCATCTCAAGAAATAGGGTTTTTGGAACTCCTCTTCCCATATGGGTCAATGACAAAACAGACAAAAAAATCTGCATAGGCTCAATAGAAGAATTAGAAAACTATACAAAAACAAAAGTAACCGACCTTCATAGAGAAAACGTTGATGACCTTTCTTTTGAACTCCCAGGAGAAGAAGGAACTTATAGAAGAATTACAGAAGTTCTCGATTGTTGGTTTG
Organism: Bacteriovoracales bacterium; assembly: GCA_028346125.1. GTDB lineage: Bacteria > Bdellovibrionota > Bacteriovoracia > Bacteriovoracales > Bacteriovoracaceae > UBA7317. The sequence goes on from JAOMEV010000006.1 coordinate 80,597, forward strand.
AATCAGGCTCCATGCCTTATGCTCAAATTCACTACCCTTTTCAAAATAAGGATGTTTTTGAGCAAGGTTTTCCAGCGGAGTTTATCGCTGAAGGACTAGATCAAACGAGAGGATGGTTTTACACCCTCACTGTTTTGGCGGCCGCTCTCTATGAAAAGCCTGCTTTTAAAAATGTCATCGTGAACGGCCTTGTCATGGCGGAAGATGGCAAAAAAATGTCAAAAAGCCTTAAAAACTACACAGCTCCTGATGAACTTATGGATAAATATGGTGCTGATGCTCTCAGGCTCTACCTCATTAATTCGGGTCTTGTTAAAGGTGAGGAGCAAAGATTTGCAGACACAGGCGTTAAGGATATGGTTCGAAGGGCCCTTTTGCCATGGTTTAACTCTTTTAAATTTTTCCAAACGTATGCTTCAATTGATCAATGGAAAGCTAACGAACACTTAGAGCTTGGAAACAACATCACTGATAAATGGATTCTATCCAATCTCCAAACCTTGAAAAAGAATATCTCTAAGGAAATGGAAGAGTATAGGCTTTACAATGTTGTTCCGGCCCTCTTTACCTTTATTGAAGACCTTACCAATTGGTACATTAGACTCAACAGGTCAAGGTTCTGGGGCGAAGGTCTTTCCCTGGACAAAAAGGAAGCCTATTCTACACTTTACACGGCCATTAAAGAACTCAGTATGGCCATGGCGCCTTTCAGTCCTTTTCTTTCAGACCATATCTACCAAGAGCTTAAAAAATTTGGTCCATTGGAGCAAGTTTCAGTTCACCATGTCTCTTATCCGGTCCCCAATGAAGAATTTATTGATTCTCACCTTGAAGATGCCGTCGGTAGGATGCAACAAATTATTCTTCTTGGAAGACAAAAAAGAAACAAAACGAGTATTAAGGTTAAAACTCCTCTACCTAAACTTACAATTATTCATAAAAGTAAGGAGGTTCTCAAAGAGATTTCCAAGCTTGAGGGCTATATTAAAAGCGAGCTAAATGTAAAAGAGGTTGTTTACTCTGAAGATGAGGACAAATTTATAAAACTTTATGCCAAGCCTAATAGTCCAGTCCTTGGAAAGAGATTTGGGAAAGAGTTCGGAAAATTTAGACAGGCCATTTCTAAAATGACCCCTGCGGACCTTCTTTCACTCGAAAAAAATGGGCAAATAGAAATATTAGGAGAAAAACTTTCTCCTTCAGATATCCTCATATTTCGCGAGGCAAAAGAGGGAAGCGAGGCCCTTTCAAACCGCTTTATTTCTATTGAACTTGACTGCAATCTCACAGATGAGCTTCTGGCAGAGGGTTTGGCCAGAGAAGTTGTCAATAGAATCCAAAAGTCCCGAAAAGAGCTTGGGTTTAACGTTTCAGATCGGATTAAGATCACCTACAATGGAAGTGATCGAATTTCTCACATTATCCAGGTTCATAGGGAATATATTTCAAAAGAAACATTGGCGATCTCTTTGGAGCAGGGCCCCCTCAGCCAACTCAACCAATTAGAATACAGTATTGACTCAATGGAAATTTCTCTTTCCATTGATAAAGTTTAAAGAGGGCCCTTTGGGGCCTTATTTTTTGACATTTTTTTTTATTTAAAAGAAAATCCGACTATGGATCTTTTTAAAAAAATTTTATTCATTACTACCTTCGCCCTTTTTACAAATTATTCCTGGGGTTACCCCTATTATTATTTCAGTAAAAAGAAGAATAACTTCAGTGAAAGGGAATTTAGGAGATATATAAGGCCTCAAATCAGGAGTATTGTTCAAGAATATTATTTTATTTTAAAAAAAATGGATCCCTATCCTGGAAACTCAATAAACTTTCAAAACAAAATTCTCCAGATTGTTCAGAGGTGGGACAAAGGGAGAACCGATTGTGCTAAAACAAATGAATTAACCTGCCAAAAAGTTCTCAAAACTCTTCATAAAAACTTAAGAAGTCTAGATAAAAGTACGTTTTCCCTCATGAATAAAAAAATTAACCTTAGTAAGAAAAAAATTGAGGCAAGGTTAAAAATGAATGATGAGCTTGGGAAAATACTTAACCTAAATTATCAAATCTTACATATCTTAGAAGAAAACCTTATTATTTATTCACAAACTTACGTCCCTCAAAAAAAGTGGGATAAAATAGATCACCATCTTCAAAAGATTCTCTTCCATTCAGGAAATCTCCTTACACTTTTTCTAGACACAAAACTGAAAAGAAATTTTGAATTTCTTAGAATTAATTTTATTCAAAACCTTGAGAAAAAAATCATTTTTGAAAAAGACCAAGATTATATTCTTACGAGACTAGGG
>JAOMEV010000060.1 GCA_028346125.1 Bacteriovoracales bacterium
GCTCTTAAAAATTTTCCACGAATATCTGGAATAATCCCAACATTTGTCTCTTTAAAGTAGAGGCTATCTTTACCAGATAACTCGGAACATTTTTTTAAAAAAAATTAAAGGAAATTTACAAATAAAATACCACTCAGAATTATCTTACAAAAAAATCAAGCAATAATCTTAAAAGGTAAAACTGAAACCAATTGGTGTATAATCTTCAGCTTGGCTATCTAATCCCTAATATTAAAGGTCTTGGCCTTTTCAACAAGAATATCACCTCTCATATAAAGAGGACTCTTTTTTTGATTAAGCCTTTTTATGATCTTTTTTCTTAGCTTATTTAGAAATGGTTTCTTCTTCTCTTTTTCATAACTAAAAATTAAAGCAAAATGAAGCCCACCTCTTAGTCCTGAATTTCCTGAAAAAGAGTTGTGAACAAAGATACGGTTCCCACTATCCTCATGACCGTTTATTCCTTTTAAAATAAAGTGGTTCGTTAGAGACGGTTTGCTTTCTAAGTCTTTAAAACTCCAAACACCATCCTGGGTTATGAGGTAACTCTCTTTTTTCTTGAAATGCCTTGGGATAAAGATTTCAGAAGGCACCCCAAGCCTCTTTGCCTTCCAATGGGCATAGAAATATTTTTGATCTACAAAATACTCTTTTCCATTGGGGTCTGGTCTAAGGGAAACCCACTTAAGTGGCCGACTTTTAAAACTGTCTCTGACGTTGTCATTATAATAGGAATTATAAAGTTCCCCGGCCGTTCTTTTAATATACCCGCGCTCAAAGGCCTTGTGGGTTGATTTTAAATAATCTTTAGGGGTTGCAAATTTTGTTAAAGCGCCACCAGAAACTCCCAAAAAACCAACAGGCTTTTTTAGGTCGTTATTTTTATTATTCTTCCAATTTCCTTTATCTGGACTCCACTCCCACTTTGTTCCCGATAAACTGAGAGAGTAAAAATCCACATAACGGCTCTTTATTTTATTTCCAAAGCTGTCAGCGAAGAGTTTCTTCCTCTTTCCTAGACCTTTTCTAACGATGATTCCCTTAGGTTTTCCAAAGTCGAGGGCCTGGTAAGTGGCCTTCACTTTCCTATTCACATCTGAGATTTCTGGTTTTGGGTAAAGAGGAATTCCAAACTCACTGACAAAGGGAGGGATTTCATAAAGCCTTGCGGCCTTTCTTATAGAATCATAGTTTTCAAGGTAGCCACCGTTTTTAACAATTTTTTTTAAGACCAGGCCCTGCCTTTTTTCATCATAAAAGTGAGCGTTCCAGACCCACCCCTCTCCTGGGGACTCTTCAAGATGCCCATAACCCAAAGGTTTGACAGCGAGATCGATGGCACCCAAAGCGCGGAGGGAAACATTCCAAAAAACGACAGGTTCAGAAAACATGAGCTTGTCCTCCCACCCCACGTCTTCCATCCTCTTTTTAAGCTTTCTATAAAGCTTAAAGAGCTTGTTATTCACAAAGTCTTTTGTGTCCTTTCTTTTATTGGTTCCGTTAGCGGGTTCATTGTAGGGATCAAGGCCTATGATATAAGAGAACTCTTCTTTGGTGAGGTTCTTTTTAATGTATTTAAGGGTGTGCCCTATCATATCTGTATAAACATCCCAAACCGGAACCAATCCATTTTGAGGCGTGTGGAGGTTGGCATTATTCCAAAACTTCGTATTGGCGTCCTTTACACCGCGGTTAAAAAAATAGCTCATTGACCAGACAAAGCATTTAACCCTTATTTTTCCAAGCCGTAAAAGCCAACAGCCTTCGTCTTTATGCTTGACCTTCATCCAATCTACCACAAATTCTGGAGTCCCGTTGTAACCATCTTTAATCGCCTTAGAAAAAGCGTCTTGGTGGAAATCAATAAAGATATACATCCCCAGCTTAATGGCCTTTTTCATTTGCTTAACTTGTTTTTCAAGATAGACGTCGTCGTATTCCCTAAAACTTTTTTCAACTCCAGGCCATTGAAACATCCACCTTAAAACATTGGTCCCAACTTTGGCCTTTTGATCCTCTAAAAATTTTTCAGCATCATCGGCGTTTTTAAAACTTAAGTAGTCGCCGTTTTTGGCCTTTCCCGAAACGTTCCAACCCCGCATGAGGACTTCTCTCCCCCAAAGGTCCCGGAAATAATAATCCGTTTGGCCATCATAGCTTTTAGAGGCGACTTCAAGATCCCTCGTTTTTGGATGGGTAAGATCAAGGAAAGAGCCACTGGCCTTCACAGGTGTTAAAAAAGAAGTGGCACAGACAAAAAAGAAAAAAGAGAGAAGAAAGTTCACTTTGGCCTCAATTTAATAAAAGGAACGTTTTTTAAAAAGCGCCCTATTGTATCCTTTTTATGGCCGATGGCAATATATAGAAGAAGGAAAGGCAGGGTAAGTGCCTAAAAAAGACTAGACAAAGCCTAGAAGGAAAAGACTGAGCGCGTTTCTCGCGTTTATTTTCTTTCTTAATAGAAGTTCGTCTTATTTAAGTGAAATTGAGGTGCCTTGGCACGTATGTCGCGAAATAGGGAATGATTCTAGAGTCGTTTTCTTAGGCTTTGTCTTGAGTCTGCTTGAGAAGCGGTCATTTAGTAAATAAAAATGGCCTTTTGTTTTTCCTAACCTTAAGATTGATGAATAGGTGTGAGCCTGATAGGGTAGGGCTTAGACTAATATACATAAGGAGAAAAAATGGCGAAAGGAAATAAAGATAATAAAGATAAAACTAAAAATAAAGAAAAGAAAAAATTAACAACAAAAGAAAAGAAAAAAATAAAAGAAGAGAAAAAAAAAGATAAAAACAATTACTAAAAAATGGAATGTATTAATTTGTAATGCTTCTGTTGGAACCTGTTGATTAAAGGCATATGGTTCAGATGATTGTTTGGAGTTAGTTCTTAACAGAAGCTCGCCTTATTTAAGTTAAAATGAGATGCCTTAGCACGTATGTCGCGAAATAGGGAATGATTCTAGAGTCGTTTTCTTAGGCTTTGTCTTGAGTCTGCTTGAGAGGCGGTCATTTAGTAAATAAAAATGGCCTTTTGTTTTTCCTAACCTTGTTTAATTTTTGCATAGTCTGTTTTGTTGCAAGAGCTACCATTGGCCCTTTGCTTAATAGAGGTCCGTCTTATTTAAGGTAAAACGAGGTGTCTTGGCACGTATGCTGCGAAATGGGGGATTTCCTAAATGGTTTTCTTTTACGGTTTTAATTTTTTTGTAAAAAATTAGATGAATGAGTCGTGTAGGGTGGAGAAAAAGGGTGCTTTGTTTTTCCTAACCTTAGAATTTTTTTTTAAAGGTTTATATTTTAAGGAGAAAACCACTAAATATAAATTATTTAAGAGCCACTACTCGCTTTCAAAGTAGAAAACTTCTTCTGCTAAACCTACGATATTTTCAGAAACAAGTTTTAAAGAAGAATCTATTCTTGGAATAAAGATATGATTCTCTTCTACATGGTAACTGATTTTGTGTTCATCCAGTAACTTTATAATACGGTGTAGGTTTTTGTCCCAAAATCCTATTTTGAAAGGTGCCACTCTTACTCCTTACATGCATTCTAGTATTTTTTAGGGCTTTTTACTACGGTGCATTGATGGTGCAATGAAACAATGCTCATGCAAATAGAGTGCACTCTATTTAGAGCTATAATTTTAAAGGCCATATAAAGGTAAGTATATCCGGCCTTAATTATTAATTTACCCACATCTGTATGAGGCCAACTCTATACCTTTGGACTTGTAAGTATTATTAAATTCTAATTTTCTTAATGATGAGATTAAAATTTTTAACTCATTCTCGTAAAGGTTTTTGAATGGCTTCGAGTTATCCATGTAAACATTGTTGAGGCAAGAGTTGCGGTCGAAAAGATTGGATAAATAATTGGGCGAGGGTGGAGAAAAGAGGTGCTTTGTTTTTCCTAACCTTATCAGAAAATTACCAATGATTTTGTTAGTTATTTTTTATTAAAAATCTTTCGAAAAGGTTTGTTGATGAAATTTGCAATAAGCAATTATTTTAAGGAATAGCAAAGGTTGATTCATCAAGGTATAGTACCTCTAATAAAAGGTAAAGGAGAGACAACTGTGGATATTAGTCAAATAAAAGAACTCTATGTTAACCAGGTAAAGGAAATCGCTGAATTTTTTGGATTTGAAACGAGAAATAAATATCAGATTAAAAGTTCTTCTGGCGAGGATCTCCTCTTTGCAGCTGAAGTCTCAAAAGGCTTTATTGAAACGTTAAAAAGACTCTTCTTAGGGCATTGGAGAACCTTTGAAATTCGTTTTTACAAACCGGACAAACAGATTTATCTTACAGCTCTTCACCCTTTTAGGTGGATTTTCAGAAGTTTTGAAATTTATGATCATAACAACAGTAAAATTGGATCTCTTGAACAAAGGTTTGCCATTTTTTCAAAAAAATTCGATGTTTTGGATAAAAACGGAAAAATAATTCTCAATGTATCTTCACCAATTTTTAAAGTTTGGACATTCCCCTTCTTTCATAATGGCGTAGAACAAGCAAGGATTGAAAAAAAATGGTCAGGACTTCTCAAAGAAGCCTTCACGGATGCTGACAACTTTAGAATTGAATTTATAAGGCCTGATCTAGAGGAGGATGTCAAAAAAATATTATTGGCCAGTGGAATATTTATTGATCTTCTCTATTTTGAAAAAAAGGCGGGGAGCAACTAGCTTTCGCCTTGACGACATCTGACGCTAAACCACTCCAGGAATTCCTTTTTTTCATGGCCTTAGTTGTTAGTTAATTAGGGCCTAGTTCTAAAATATTTTTTGACAACGGTCCCAAAATGAATACCATTTAGGGACGCTGCTACAGAAAGTCCATATTTATTACCTAAAAGGATTCCTTTTTTAGTTATAATTCTTTCTGCGATGGGAAATAAAAAATGTTGTTTATCATTAAGACCAACAACAAATGAATTGGGCCCTTTTTTAAAATTATTATTTTTATTTTCTAAAACAATTGTATTTTCAACTTTATTTGTAAATACACCAGAGATATTTTTTGATTCGAGTTGAAAAAATACTTTCTTTGGTTTCTTTTCTAGATTGAAGTTTATTTCTACCTTTTTGTCTTCAATAAAATTTACAACAAGACCCGTTGTAGAAATCCCTTTATAATTATTACGATAATTATCAAAACTTCGATTTATAATTTGTCCGGTCGGATCACTCCAAGCTTCGGCCTTTCCAATATTGATTGTTTCTTCTCGCCCTAAAAGATCACTTCGAAATGATCCTTTCATCGATACTTTTTCTCCAGTCAAAACTATTCTTAATAGCCGAACCATTTCAGGTCCATAGTCGCCGCTTTGAAAAAACTTTCCAAGTGCATGAGATATTTTTGTGGGGTCATCTATGTATTTTTTTAATTTTTTCCAACGACTATATTTGATTTTAGCAACAATGATATCATCTTTTTCAGGTAACCTTACTCCCAAGGCACTAACAGGAAGGGTTAGTCCATAAACCGCCATTCTTGCGGCCACCCACTTTGCCCTCCCTTTTTTAGTTTCCCATTGTTTTCCTTTTGCCTGAAAAGCATCAATAAGGGCCGGCCACATTTTTTCTTCAGGGTAATGAATTAATTTTTCTAAAGAGGACCTTTTCACTTTAAGGGAGTAGCTTAAATCACATTTACCTAAGTTTCCTTTTATAAATTTTTTCTTTTTAGAGTCAATAGGTGGGAGTGGTAAGAAGTCTGGTCTATCAAGGGCCATTTCAATCTCTTTGACATACCTTAGATACCTTCTCACTGGTATAAAGTCATCTCTATAAGAGGTGTCTACAAATAAAGTCATTGAGTCATTGTTTAATGGTTTGTTTTTATAGGTATTGAGATTTATATTAAAAGTAAATCGATGAGAGCGGTTTTTATGATATTTAAAAAGGAGCTTTAAGTTATTTTTGTTTAAGACATCTGTTTCAAAATATTTATGAACTTTACCGCCAATATTTACCCATTTATAAGTATTAGAAAATACTTTTTTCCTATCCAATTCTAATAAAAAAAGTTTTACAATTTGCTGAAAATTTTTGGCCTTTTTCTTTTCATTTTTTGTATAAACTTTGTTAACTGGCCAGGTTGATTCATTCCCTCCTATAGATTTTAAATATTTTTTATCACTATATTTACCGGCCAACTTGAAGTTACCTAAGACTGCTTTAAGATAAGCTTTTTTACCTTCTTCTTTATTAAGGTTGAAACGATAAGTGATATCATAAAAATTAGGTTTATTCATTTTAAGGGGGAATGAATAAGGTTTGGTTCTAATTATTCCTCCTGTTCCACTCCATGTAATTGTACCTTCTAATTTTAACCATTTTTGAATTATATTAGGATCACCTGTGCCCATTCGAGCGCTTAGTTTTTTAGGTTTTATCCTTGAAAGTTTGACCCTTACAAAATTATCACCACTTTTTTTAGGCACCTCTTTTAAAACGGAAATTTGATGTTTACCACTTACTGAAAAATCTATATCAAAGGCATCAACCTTGAGGATAGACGTAATTTTTGAAATTCCTATATTTGATCCTAAATTGGAGCCGAAAGTTATGCCTCCACTTAGTGAATAAGAGATAATTTCATTATTTCCCATTTTTTTAAGAGATTTCATTGTTAAGGGTAATCGGAAGACTTGTTTGAGGGGGTTTCCCAGGCGACTAAAATAGGCCTCTCTTATTCCTTTTTTTTTAAGTTTCATTCCTAAGAGGCTTGGGAAAAACTGAGAATAATTTTTATCTTCTTCTTCTAGAGTATTGGGTTCATCGATTTTAAAAAGTTTTTTATTCTCTTCCTTATTTATTCGTCTTTTTAAATTATCTTTTATTTCTTCTAGTGTTGGAATCGTTAAGTATTTTTTGGGACCTACATTTCGAATATTAAAAACTTCAAAAGTAAAAAATGGTCTTCCTCCAGCGTTAGCACTTAAAAAAGGTATTCCAATAAGTTTTAAATAAGCCGAAGGAGAAATTCCAAGGACCATCTTATCAATAACTGAATAGGTTCTTTTTACATTTTTATTGTCCACCACATTTCTATTAAAACTAATAGAAATACCCGCTGAGACTGGGACTTCAGACATAAGATCTGAAGCATCGAAGTTTTCTGTATAAAGACCAAAGCTTTTTCCTTGTGAGGCACCTAATTCTCTGAAAAGGTAGATAGACAAGTCTTCTTGTTTTGTTTCTTGATCTAAGGCGTCACCGGCAAATCCAAGAAGTTTACTCCATCCTTTATATATTTTTCCTTTTTCTGGAGAATTATTCTCACTTGAATATCCCTTCGCTAGAATAAAAAAACTTAGTACAATAATTTTAAAATAATTACTCACTTCAATCTCCTAAATTCTTGTCTACATTGAATTATTCCAAACTTAGGTTTAGAGAAATATTGGTCTTTCTTATTATCGTTCTTTCCGCACAAAACCTAATAATGTGTTTCCTATTTTGAAATTATATAGAAAACTTCTTTGCTTGATAAAAAGAGTATCCTTATTTCTTCTAACCTTTTTTTAGGAAAAACCTTCTTTAAAGAAATTTTATAAATATAATCCTAGAAAGACTCAGGGATAGTTATTTGTTTTGATCTCTTACATTTTACTTTTTTAGAGTGGCCTCTTGTATTAAGCGATTAGCTTTCTGACATTTTGATAGTCATGATAGGATTGACTTCTAAATTCATCAAGAAGTACATTTTTGTCATTTTATTTGATAGTGGTTATCCTCGAGGGTCTAGGAGGATACCGAATGAATCCTCCTCTGAATCAAAGGCCGTAAATAAAATATGTCAAAAGAGGGTTAATCTTTTACGGCATAAATGGACTGTTAAGAGAAATATTCCCCAATTAGATCAAGGACCAGTCGGGTTATGTTCGGCCTATGTCTTTTTTAAGTGCTAACGCTGGAGGAAGACCATTTTTTACTTTTGAAGTTTTTTTTGATTTCTATTAAGGCAAGAAAGAGAAGATTGCTAAAGCGAAAGATAAATATAAGGAATTTAAAACCTTTACCAATCAGTCATTGATCTTGTGATGAAAGGAAATATGGGAAAAAATGTGTTGGAAAAAAAATTTTCTGGTTGCACTGATAAGGGGAGCATATATTTACATACTAAAAAATTACCTCCATTTTCAATTTCAAAGTCTAAAGATTATCGGGAAAAGAGGAAAATCGTTTTGGAACAATTGGGGAAAAAAAATATCGTTGGAATTTCTTACAACTCTGACCAGATAGAATATAAAAAACCAATGCCTTATTCTGTTCTCGTTGGAAATAGAGTTAGAGATGGGAAATGCCAACTACTTTTGCATAATTCCTGGGGGAATTATTGTGGTTATGAATGTGAGTGTTAGAAGGACAGATTAATAGAAGTTCGTCTTAATTAAAGAAAATCGATGAACTTTGGCATGGTTGTTGCGAATTGAGGGCCATCCGAAAGGATCTTCTATAAAGATTTTAGGTTTTTTGTGAAACATTCGATAGATAGGTTGTGGAGAACGTAGAAAAAAGCATAAGCGAAATCAGTAAAATCTTCATAAAAATTCCTTTTTTAGAGATCATATCATGTTCGAATAGAATACTGCTTCAAAGAACCGATTGGATAGAGAGACAATGATTTTTTTACTCTTTCGCCCTAGGAAAGCGTATGCCGATATATTAATCTCTCAAACGTTATTTTAAAGCTGGATTGACCTTCAGTTCATCTATTCCCCACTTGTTGAGAATTTTTTGAAAGGCCCCATTTTTCTTTATCACTTCAACTCCTTTATCAAAGTCCTTAATCTTTTGAATCTTTTTTTGATTATCAAGGTTGGTGGCCAGGAATTCGTAATTGAAATCAATGGGTGCATGTCTTTTAAACTTTCCTAATTGATTTGTCTTTTTAAGAAAATAATCCGCAACAATATCATAACCTACGTAGACATCAATTCTATTTTTCTCCAACATTAAAAAGCTTTCCCTGTCTCCACGTGAAGGACGAACCTTTAAATTCTTTTTATAAGTATCAAATTTATTTCCGTAAGAAAAACCTCTTATAACACCAACTGTTTTACCCTTTAAGGAAGATAAACCTAAAAATTTAAATTGGGTTTTCGCCTTGGTATAAAAACAGGTGCTATAACTGTTGGTTGCGTTTTTTGAAAAATAAAAAAACTTGGATCTTGCCACGGTTTTAGTCGTGGGAAAAAGGCCATCGACTTTTCCCTGTTTCATTTGTTTCAAAGCACGCGCCCATGGATAAACATGCAACTTGATAGTGTAGCCTTGAGAATGAAAAGACTCCCTTACAATATCCCAGGCGATTCCCTGAAGGGACCTCGTATCTTTACCAGGTGTAATATTTTCACCTGCTTTAACACCGTCAACCTTTTTTGTGTATTTAAAAGTATAGGGAGCATAACCGGCCAGAGTGGCCAAAGTGATTGTTTTCTCGGCATAAGCTGAAAAAGAAAAGGCAAATAAAAAAAGTATATATCTCACAAATTTCTCCTATTTAAGATTCTTATCGACTACTTTGCTTTTTTATGAAATATTTATTCAATTAAAACCCTCTAATAATATTCAATTTCAGAAAAGTTTACACTTCGTGCTTTATTAAAAAACGGGAAAGTGTTTTGAAATATATATTATTTATCATTTTCTCATTTAGCTTTAGGGCCAACATTTTAAATGATCCAATATATATTTGCGGTAAAAACCTATTCAAGTATATTAATTTGGAAGGAATACCAAAAATAAAACATCTTCAAAAAAAAAGACTTTCATTCTCTCAAAAAAGAAGGGTTACCCGCCTTTGAGATTCCATTCAAAATCATAAATTACGAAGTCGACCAAAAATTATTCTCCTATTACAAGTTTTTAAGGGGCGAATTTAAAAAATTACCTTTACCCGAAAAAAAGAAAAGAGTCATAAACCATATTTTAAGAATGGGAAAGGCTTAAGAGAAGTTCGCCTTATTTAAGGTAAAACGAGGTGCATTGGCACATGTTGCGAAATAGGGGGCGATTATAGAGTCGTTTTCTTAGTTTTTGTCGTGAGTCTGCGAAAGAGGTGATGATTTAGTAAATAAAAATGGTCTTTTGTTTTTCCTGGCCTTCCTTAGTTAAGCTTTGACCGATCGCGTCGTTGCGGATAATGTAAGGATAATTTCAATAAATCTGAGAAAAAGTGTTTCAATGTTTTTAAAACATGAAAATTAGAGAGGAAATCTCACCTTCGAATGGTGGAGGTGTTGATATAAAATCGGCGAAGAACTTTATCCCAATTAATCGTTCATTTCTAGTCGAGTGATAGTCCTATACCAATACATGCAATTCTTACTTAATCGCAGCCAAATCATTGAAAACCTCCATTTATAGTGATACTTAGCTTTTCTATGCAAGTAAAAGTACGTTTTTTAGAAAATCTAAGGCTTGAAGCTAACTTTGATGATTTTAGTATCATCACTGACCAACCTGTTCGGTATAAAGGTGATGGAACAGCTCCAGGACCCTTTGATTATTTTTTAGCTTCATCCGCACTTTGTGCTGCCTATTTTGTTAAAGTTTATTGTAAGGCGAGAGATATTCCAACTGACGATATAAGTATCACGCAAGATAATATCGTTGACCCTGAAAATCGATACCAGCAAATTTTTAAAATTCGTGCTGAACTTCCTGAAAGCATCTCAAAAAAAGATCGTGATGGTATTATCAGCTCGATGAGCAGATGTACTGTAAAAAGAGTCATTCAAAATGCTCCAGATTTTAAAATTGATGCAATAAACGTACTAGGAAAAGATTCTGGTTTACTTTATGAAGGTGAAAATAACCTCAACAGCAAAACCATGATTTTAGGAAAAGATTGTTCTCTGGAAGAAACAATCAGAAATATGACTGGCCTGATAGAATCGCTAGGGATCAAAATTGAAATCGCTTCATGGCGAAATAACATTCCCCATGTATGGTCTGTCCATATACGAGATGCCGATTCACCCATGTGCTTTACTAACGGGAAAGGCGCAACTAAAGATGCTGCACTATGCTCGGCATTAGGAGAATACTTAGAACGAATAAGCACCAATTATTTTTATAATGATTATTATCTCGGTGAAGAAATCAGTCATGCTGATTTTGTTCACTACCCCAATGAAAAGTGGTTTGCCCCTGGATCTGATGATTCAATCCCTGAAGGGCTTATGGATGAACGATTTCTTCAAACATACAATTGTGACAACGAGCTGAAGGCGTCTCATTTAATCGATACAAACTCTGGAAATAAAGAGCGTGGTATTTGCGCAGTTCCTTATGAGCGCCAATCAGATAAAAAAACTATTTATGTCCCGGTAAATCTCATTGGAAATCTATACGTAAGTAACGGTATGAGTGCTGGAAATACAATATACGAAGCACGAGTTCAATGTCTTTCGGAAATTTTTGAACGGGCCGTAAAAAATCAAATTATTCTTGAAGAGATCACCCTTCCAGATGTTCCTAAATCAGTATTAGAAAAATTCCCATCAATAATTGAAGGGATTGAAAAATTAGAAGAGCAAGGTTTTCCAATTGTTGTCAAAGATGCTTCACTTGGAGGAAAATTTCCAGTTATGTGTGTCACCTTAATGAATCCAAAAACTGGCGGAGTTTTTGCTTCTTTTGGTTCTCACCCAAAGTTTGAAGTGGCCCTTGAAAGAAGTCTTACTGAGCTTATGCAAGGTAGAAGTTTTGAGGGACTAAACGATGTTCCTCCACCAACATTTAATAAACACTCTGTAAGTGAGCACAACAATATTATCGATCACTTCATAGACTCCACCGGAGTTATTTCTTGGAAATTTTTTAGTGAGCAAGCTGATTATACTTTTTCCCATTGGAATTTCGAAGGCCCCACAGAGGAAGAATATAAATATCTTATGGGGATTCTTACTGAGCTTGAAAAAGAAGTTTATATTGCAGACTATGAAAACTTAGGCGCTAAGGCATGTAGAATTCTAATACCAGGCTATTCTGAAATATATGAGATTGATGACATTATTTGGGATAATCACAACAAAGCCCTTACGTTTAGATCTGATATTTTAAATATTCATACCTTGGATAATGATTCTCTCTTAAATCTGATTGAAAACTTTGACGAAAGTGAACTTGATGATTTCATGCCAATCTCAGAGCTTATTGGCGTTGCCTTTGATGAAAACTCCGTTTGGGGACAATGTACTATAGGAGAATTAAAGAGCTTAATTCATTTGGCACTTAAAAATTATGATGAAGCAAAAGCTTTAGTCGAAATATTTTTAACATTTAACGATAACTTACCAACTCGAAGAGTCTTTTTCCAGGCCCTAAACGTTGTGCTTGATATAACTATTAATGATGATCTTGAACTTCAAAACTACATTCCTAATCTTACTCGTATGTATGGGGAAGAAGTTTTGAATAAAGCCATTGGTAGTGTTTCTGGTGATATTCGGTTTTTTGGATTAACCAAAACTAACATGAACCTCGAAGGACTTGATAAACACCTAAAATTAATCGAAAGTTATAGGAAACTTCAAGTCGCTAAATGATAATGATTTCATTGCTGACACTAAAGGCCGTAGAAAAACAAGTCTTTATTCGATGGTCCCCAGTGGGAGCGTTTATTAGAAAGTTCTTCTCATTTAAGAAACTCCTACACTTCGTAATATCCATGAAGGTTATGAAAAACAAAGCGCTTTTTCTCTCTCCACTACACGAATCATTTATCGAACATTTTACAAAAAAATTTATAACCTAAGAAAATCCCTCTAGGGTCGCCCCCATTTCACAACATGTGTGCCAAGACATCTCTTTTCACCTCAAATAAGGCGCGCTTCTATTAAGTTTGTTTTTCTTAATTTTGACTCTTAATAGAAGTTCGTCTTAATTAAAGAAAGTCGGTGTATTTTGGCATGGTTGTTGCGATCCTAAAGGATCTTCTATAAAGATTTTAGGTTTTTTGTGAAACATTCGATAAATAGGCTGTGGAGAGCGTGGAAAAAAGGTGCTTTGTTTTTCCTAACCTTTTAGAAAAAAGACGATAATTAAAATATATTTTTATTCGTCGTCATTTCCCCAACCAATTTTTTCTAGAAACTCATCATATGTTCCATTAAATAACTCGGCACGACCTTTATGAAAAATAATTAACTTATTTACAGATGCTCTTAAGAGTAACTCCGAATGGGTCACCAAAATAACGGCCCCTGGAAAACGAACAATTTCTTTACTTAAAGTGGCTATCGACTCCATATCTAAATGATTTGTTGGCTCATCTAATAAAAGTAAGTTTGACTTTTTGGCCAAAATTTTACCAAGCATGACTCGGCTTTTTTCACCACCAGATAAAACTGAGATTTTTTTCTTAGCAAGATCGTCAGAAAACATCATTGTTCCACAAATTTTCCTAACTCCGCCTATTCCAAGATCATGATTACTCTCTGATATTTCAGTTATAATGCTATTATTCTGACTAAGTCTTTCAATATTAGTTTGACCAAAGTGGCCCATAGAGAGTGAAGGATGATTTGAGATTTTCCCTGTTCTTGCCTTAAGTTCTCCTGCAATAACATTTAGAAGAGTAGACTTTCCTTTACCGTTCTTTCCAATGATCCCAATTCGATCATTGCGTCCAATACTAATAGAGA
>JAOMEV010000061.1 GCA_028346125.1 Bacteriovoracales bacterium
AAACGATTTTCTTTTAGGTCGGATTATAATTCACTCTTCTCTTGAAGATGATGGGAAGGAAGTTTTTAATTCTGAAATAGATATTGTTCAGAAGGAAACGAAAAAAATTTGGACTCATGTAGGTTATATTTTTAGAATTAGTTCCAGGGAAGAGGCCATTGAGGCAGCAGTCCAAAAAATAGCTGATTACCTTAAACAAAATTAGTCAATTAAAAAAAAATATCCTTTTGGAAAGGTTTCCTAGACGATATTAGTGTAAAGCATTAATATCAATTAAAACTAAAAATCGTTTATGGATAAACACTGGTATATATTTTCGCAAGATCACCATTTAGGGCCCTTTGATCCAGAAGAGATTCTGGGTATGTTGGCCAAAGGTGATATTTCAAGAAAGTCACTTTTGTGGAAGGAGGGGCTTTCTAAATGGATTCAACTCGAAAAGGTACCAGAGTTAAAAAAATCTTTGGAAGGAGATTCTGGACCTCCAGAGATCCCTTATGAAAACTTTCCTCCAGATATACCTTCACCTCCTGAACTAGGAGAAGAAAGAGACTTAGTTTTAAAGGAAGAGTCGGAGAAAATTTCAGACTTGTTGCCTCCTGTTCCTGAAGCTCCCAATGAAGAAGAGGAAAAGAAGGAGGAAGTGGAGAGTGTTTCGCCTCCGGATATACCCCTTCCTGAAGCTCCATTAATTAAGGAAAAGAAAGATCTAACAAAATTACAAAAGAGAGCTTCCCGAAGAAAAAAGAAAAAAAAGTGGAAAGTTGATTATTACAAAAGTATTGAAAAAAAAGATGAGGCACTTGTTTCAGATTACCAGGAGCAACACAAGGTCCCCTTAAATATTAAAATATTGCTCTTTGTGTTCTGTCTTTTACTCGGGGGGATTTTTGTTAAATCTTCCTTTGAGTTTTCAACGACGCATCCGACCTTTGAGGAGCTTTATGCAAAGGACTATCAAAGGCTGAGCTCTGTGACTAAGTCAATTAGTAAGAATAAGGTTTTGATGGGTTTTGCCCTAGGGAAAAAAAATAAGAAAATTTGGGTTTCATCAAATAAGAAGGGCCCATACTCGTTAATTTTTCAATTTATTTCCATGAAAGAAAAAATTCTAGGGTCGGGTAAAGTCGTTTTTAGTGGGCAGTGCACACTTACAAAGCAATGGTGTCAATTGGATAAAATTGAGATCAATGAGGGTAAAAACTTTAGGCAAGGCTACTACAAGGTTAAAGTCAGGGCGTTTTATCATAGTGAAAAGGAAGACCAATTTAGAAAACTTCTTCAATTTCTCAACTTGTCAAGTTTGATTGGACTCAAAAAGAAGCCATTTTTTTATGAAAATAAAGTTCTAATGTACCAGGGAATCCCTAGTCAGTTTCTTAAGGAGCTCAAAAAAAGAAGAAGAGAAACTTATGACAAAAATGCCCAATTTTTTAGAGAAAAAATCGAGGAATTCAAAACACTCAAAGCGCTAAGCCAAAAAATGATGGAGATTTATAAGGAGGTTTTAAGTCGAATTAAGATTGGACGAAAAATTTCCCGTTTTGAAGGTAAGTATGCTGTGGTAGTAGGGCCCCTTTTAAGAGGGCTTATATTGGACAATAAGGATAATTTTGAAAAGACTAAAGAAAAGGAAATTAAAAAATCAAAATACTATAAGAAAGTATTTAATTATGGGAGAAGAATTGGAAACCTTGCGAGTGATATGGTTGTGGTTACCTCAAAGAACAAAAAAATAACTCGAAGAAATAGGATAAGGCTGTTAAAACTATTTAATTCTAAAGTGAAAAAAGTTATATCCTTGGGAAACAAAAATATTGGGGAACTTGAGAGGTTGATTTCTTTTTCTGATGACGAGTGATATGTTCTCTAATAAATTTAAGCGTTGCTCCTAGCAACTAGTTTTTCTAGAGCGTAGTATGAGAGGCTAAATCATTGAGATTAGCGATATTTTGAAGGAGATTTTTGATGAATATTCATGAATTCCAGGCCAAAGACCTAATGAAGAAGTTTGGTATCAAAGTTCTGGGGGGTCAAGTCGCAAATACAGTGGAAGAAGCTGTCGAAGCGGCAAAAAAGTTGGACTCCAAAGTGTGGGTTGTTAAGGCCCAGATACATGCAGGAGGAAGAGGAAAAGCTGGTGGAGTAAAAGTTGCCAAAAGTTTAGATGAGGTTAAAGAGCATGCCGCTAATATATTAGGCAAGGTTTTGGTGACTCATCAAACAGGCCCGGAAGGGAAGGAAGTAAAAAAACTTCTCATTGAAGAAGGCTGTGATATTGAGCATGAATATTATGTAGGTCTTGTTCTTGATAGAGGAACAGGTAAGATTTTTTTTATGGCCTCATCAGAAGGTGGGGTAGAAATAGAAAAAGTTGCCGAAGAAACTCCTGAAAAAATTCACAAAGTCGCAATCGACCCAGCTGTAGGCTACACTTCTTACGTAGGAAGAAGGCTTGGTTATGCTATGGGACTGAAGGGCGACGTCCTTAAAAAATGTAATAAGTTTTTGGAAGGCCTTTATAACCTTTACGTTGAGTCTGACTGTACCGCTGCTGAAATCAACCCCATGGTTACAACAAAAGACGGGGAAGTTCTCGCTTTGGACGCGAAATTAAACTTTGACGCTAATGCTTTGTATCGACATAAAGATATTGAGGACCTAAGAGACCTCGATGAGGAATCTGAAAAAGAGGTCGAAGCTGCAAAATATGGTCTTTCCTATATTGAACTTGATGGCAATATAGGGTGTCTTGTTAATGGTGCAGGGCTTGCCATGGCAACCATGGATATTATTAAGCTTCATGGTGGAGAACCGGCCAACTTCTTGGATGTAGGCGGTGGGGCCACCAAAGAAACTGTTGAAAAGGCCTTCACTATAATTTTGTCTGACCCCAACGTTAAGGCCATTTTAGTTAATATTTTTGGCGGCATCATGAAATGCGATATTATTGCGGAAGGTGTATTGGCCGCGGCCAAGAGTGTGGACCTTAAAGTTCCTCTTGTTGTAAGACTTGAGGGAACTAATGTGGCCATGGGTAGAAAAATTTTGGATGAGTCGGATTTAAAAATCATTACTGCAAGTGATTTGAAAGATGCTGCTACAAAAGTTTGTGAAGCTGCAAAGTCACAGGAGGCATAGAATGTCGATTTTAATTAACAGAGACACAAAGTTAATAACAATTGGTTTTACAGGGAAACAAGGGACTTATCACTCTCTCCAGTCTAGGGATTATGGAACAAACTTTGTTGGTGGAGTGACTCCAGGTAAAGGGGGGATTGTCCACGAAGGATTTCCAGTGTTCAATTCTATCCATGAGGCTGTTGAGAAAACTGATGCAAATGCTGCTATGATCTTTGTTCCACCTCCATTTGCTGCTGATTCAATTTTGGAATGTATCGATGCAGAGTTGCCTCTAATTGTTTGTATAACTGAAGGAATACCTATTCTTGACATGGTTAAAGTAAAGTCGGCATTAAAGGGGTCGAAATCAAAGATGATTGGCCCGAATTGCCCAGGTATCATTACTCCAGGTGAGTGCAAGATTGGAATTATGCCGGGCCATATTCATATGCCAGCACAAGAGGGTGGAAAAAGCGTAGGTGTCATTTCTCGTTCTGGAACTCTAACTTACGAGGCGGTTTACCAATTAACCGAGAGAGAGATAGGGCAGTCTACTTGTGTAGGAATAGGAGGAGACCCTGTTGGTGGATTAAACTTTATAGATGTTTTGAAGCTTTTTGAAGCTGATCCAGATACGGATGCTGTCATTATGATTGGTGAGATTGGTGGTAGCGCCGAAGTTGACGCTGGTCGATGGATCAAGGAAAATATGTCAAAACCAGTTGTGAGCTTCATTGCAGGGGCTTCTGCGCCTCCAGGAAAGAGAATGGGCCATGCTGGCGCCATCATTTCGGGTGGTGACGATACTGCTGAGGCAAAGTTTCGAATTCTGGAGGAGTGCGGAGTGGCCATCGCTCGTTCACCCGCAGAACTAGGGCAAAGACTTGAAGAGGCTATCAAATAGGGAGCTTAGAGAAGGAAATAGCATAAATGCTATTTTTACTCTTGACTTTGTTTAGCTTTTTGACTTAGTTAGTCTTGCTTGTTTTCACTTAATTTAAGGAGATTAAAATGGCAAATGAACGAACGTTCAGTATTGTAAAGCCTAATGCAGTTAATGATAACAACATTGGAAGTATTATATCTCGTTTTGAAGCTGAGGGTCTAAGACTAGCAGCATCTAAACTCACAACTCTTTCTAAGGAAAAAGCTGAGGGATTTTATATTGAGCATAAGGAAAGACCTTTTTTTGGATCTCTTGTAAATTTTATGACTTCTGGCCCAGTACTTTTAATGGTCCTAGAAGGTGAAAATGCCGTCGTGAGAACGAGGGATATTATGGGTGCCACTAACCCAGCAGAAGCAGCTGAAGGGACAATTAGAAAGCTTTATGCAAAGTCAATTGAAGAGAATGCTGTTCATGGCTCAGACTCGAAAACTTCTGCAGAGAGAGAAATTTCTTATTTTTTCGAAGCTCATGAAATAATCCCAAGATATTAAATAACTTTTATTTAATATTTTAGATTTTGGGTCTTTCTAACCTCAGATTCTGTGTGCTGAAGGACCCTCTTCAGGCTAAATGACGCTTAGGGCGCAGTGTCTTGCTCTTTGAGTCTCCCAATGTTTAAATGACCCGAATTTTTCAGGAACCTTATGTACTTTTTACAGGGTTCCTTGCTTATATCAACGCTAGGCAGTATAAAGAGCAAGATTATAACTTTGCAATTAATCTGCTTGGAGGTAAAGGATGTTTAAAATTGGAGACTACGCAGTTTGCCCAGGCCATGGCGTTGGTCAAATCTGTGAAATCGAAGATAGAGAAGTAGCAGGAAATAGAAGCTCCTTTTACGTTCTTAAAATAATGGCTAACGGAATGACCGTAATGGTTCCAACAGATAGCGAAGATGGGATTAGAACTCTTGTTGGGCAAAATGAAATTCACGAAGTTTTTGAACTTTTAAACGACCATGATGTCAAAGTAGATAACTCAACTTGGAATAGACGCTATAGAGAGTATATGCATAAAATTAAAACTGGATCTCTTCTAGAGATTGCTGACGTTTTAAGATCCTTATTTTTACTTAAAAATATGAAATCATTAAGCTTTGGCGAAAAGAAAATGCTCGAAAATTGCAAAAACCTCATAGCTCAAGAAATTTCCTTGGCCAACGGTGAAAACTCAAAAGATATACAATCAAAGATTGAGGCCCGTTTTATGGCCGAAGAAACAGTAATATAAACTTTTCTTTTTATTGATTTTCCTTTAAAAGGCCTTATTATTATTTTTTCGTTTTAGGTCCTCTTCTCGGTAGAAGAGGCCATGGTAGAAGAGAGATAAATATGGCCAAAACAATCAGACTTTTTAATAATTTGGTGCGAAGCAAAGAGAACTTTATTCCTCAGAAGGCTGGGGAGGTCCTCTTTTACTCTTGCGGGCCAACGACCTACGATTTTCTACATGTCGGAAATGCTCGCGCCTTGGTTGTCGGAGATCTCTTCCATAGGGCCTTTAAGGCTCTAGGCTACAAAGTTAATTTTGTTAGAAACTTTACTGACGTTGATGACAAAATTATTGAAAGGGCCAATGAGCTTGGAGTAGATTCTCTTGCTCATTCTTCTAGGTTTATTGATGAATGTTTAACAGATATGAATTCCTTAGGAATGATTCCGGCCACACATACTCCTAAAGTCTCAGAAACAATGAATGAAATTATAGAGATGATTGGTTCTCTTATACAAAAAGATAAGGCCTATGTTGAAGAAGGGGAGGTTTTTTTCCATGTCCCTGGATTTAGTGATTATGGGAAATTGTCAAAAAAGAAGCTAGAAGAACTTCAGCATGGAAAAAGAGTACAGGTTGACCAGAAAAAGAAGAACAGTTCAGACTTTGTTCTCTGGAAACCTGCCAAAGAGGGAGAGCCTTCATGGGATTCTCCATGGGGAAAAGGCAGACCAGGGTGGCATATAGAGTGCTCGGCCATGGCCAAAAAGTTTCTGGGAAAGACCATCGACCTTCATCATGGAGGGGTTGACCTTATGTTTCCTCATCATGAAAACGAAATAGCCCAAAGTGAATGTGCTAATGAATGTGAGTTTTCAAAGCATTGGTGTCATAACGAATTTCTAAACTTTGGACATGAAAAAATGTCTAAGTCTCTTGGGAATGTTGTTACAATTAGGAGCTTTGTAGAATCTTTTGGTGGAGAAGTTTTAAGACATGTTCTTAGCTCTGTCCATTATAGGTCCAAAATGGATTGGTCTCAGGAAGTGATTGAAAAGGCCATTGGTGAAATTGAAAGAATTCACCTTTTTGTCGAGACTTTCACAAAAACAAAGCAAGGGGATCATCCTGCAAACCAAAGTCACTTAGAAGAAGTAGTATCTTTTTTAAAGAGAATGGAAGATGAGCTTAGTGATGACTTTAATGTTCCTGGTGCTCTAAGTATCTTTTTCTCCATGATAAGGATGATTAATAGGGAGTATTTTGGGGTCTTGAAAGATGGAGAAGATATTATTCTTAGTTCAGATCTTAGGCAGAGTATTTTTAAGGTTGTTGATTTTGTAAAACAGAGTACCGGCCTCGTTCATGAAAATACCTCCGAAGTCCTTCAGAAAATTAAAATGGCAAAAAAAACTTTATCAGGTGTTGAGGCCTTAAGTGAAGAAGAGATTGAAGCTCTTATTGAAGAAAGAAAAAATGCAAGAGTGGATAAAGATTGGGCCAAAAGTGATATGATAAGGGACAGACTTAAAGATAAAGGGGTGATCTTAAGAGATAATCCTGACGGAACTGTTTCGTGGACATTTAAGTAAGATGTTTAAACTTAAATCATCTTTTGCTCCATGCGGGGATCAACCAAAGGCCATAGAAAAATTAACATCATCTTTTAAACAAGGTGATAATGAGTGTATTCTTCTAGGGGTCACAGGGTCAGGAAAAACCTTTACGACGGCCCACCTTATTCAAAATTTGAAAAAAAAAACGTTGGTCTTGGCCCCGAACAAAACACTTGCTGCCCAGTTATATTCAGAGTTTAAGTCTTTTTTTCCAGAAAATGCTGTTGAGTATTTTGTTTCTTACTATGACTACTATCAACCTGAGGCCTACGTTCCAGGTTCAGATACATACATTGAGAAAGATGCTTCCATTAATGATGAAATAGATAAATTAAGGCATTCGACTACAAAGAGTCTTTTGACGAGAAATGACGTCATAGTTGTCTCAAGTGTGAGTTGCATTTATGGAATAGGGTCACCTTCAGATTACAATTCTCAAAGGGCCACTTTGTTTGTAGGAGAATCAATTGATCGAGATGATTTTTTAAGACAATTGGTCAGACTTCAATACAGCAGAAATGATGTGGATTTTTATAGAGGCTGTTTTAGAGTTCGTGGTGATCTAGTAGAGGTGTTTCCCGCTAGTGAGGACAAAAAAGTTATAAGAATTGAATTCTTTGACGATGAAGTTGAGTCTTTATCAATTGTTGATCCTTTAAGGGGCCAATTAGTCGAGAGCTTAAAAAAGGTGACTGTCTTCCCTAAATCTCATTATGTTGTCAGCTCAAATAAAATGGAAAATGCAATAAAGTCGATAAGGAGCGAGTTAAGAGTACGGTTAAAAGAACTTGAAAAGATGGATAAGCTCGTTGAAAAGCAAAGGCTTGAAACAAGGACTCTTTTGGATTTAGAAATGATGGAAGAGCTCGGTTATTGTTCGGGCATTGAAAATTATTCAAGACATTTAACAGGGAGAAAAGGCGGAGAAGCTCCCCCAACTTTGTTGGATTATTTTGGTGATGATTACCTTACTGTTATAGATGAGTCCCACGTGACGGTACCACAAGTGGGAGGTATGTTTAAGGGAGATCATTCTAGAAAGAAAAACTTGGTTGATTTTGGATTTAGGTTACCTAGTGCTTTAGATAATAGACCGTTAAACTTCAAAGAGTTTTTAGAAAAAACTAAAAAAGTACTTTATGTTTCTGCAACTCCAGGCGACTTTGAGCTGAAAAGAAAATCTGGAGAGTTTGTTGATCAAATCATAAGGCCCACTGGTCTTTTAGACCCAGAAATTGAAATCAGAGATGCGAAAACTCAAGTAGAGGATCTCTTGAGGGAGGCCAAAAAAGTCATCAAGCAAGGTGATAGGGTTTTGATTACGGCCTTGACAAAACGATTAGCAGAAGAGTTAACATCATTTTATCAATCTGTTGGTATGAAAGTCCGTTATCTTCACTCAGACATTGAAACTTTGGAGAGAGTGGAAATTATGAGGGATCTCCGGTTAGGAAAATTTGATATTTTAGTGGGAATAAATCTTCTTAGGGAAGGTCTTGATATTCCAGAAGTGTCTTTAGTAGGTATCTTAGATGCTGATAAGGAAGGATTTTTACGAAGTGAAAGGTCTCTTATTCAAACTATTGGAAGGGCAGCAAGAAATATCAACGGAAAGGTAATGCTTTATGCCTATAAAAAAACGCGCAGTATTGAAAAGGCTCAATATGAAACGTTGAGAAGAAGAGAGCTTCAGGAAAATTATAATAAAAAAAATAACTTAATTCCTCGAACGATAAAAAAACCAGTTTCTGAGGGCATTATTGAGGCCATTAGAGGTGGGCAGAAAAAAAAGGTTTCAACGAACCCTCTCACTCTGAAAGACTTTGATCTAAAGGGGCTTGAGAATAGAATTAAAGAATTAAAGGTTTTGATGAAGCAGGCCAGTCGGGAATTAAGGTTCGAAGATGCTGCAAAATTAAGAGATGAAATAAAACAATTATCTGAAGCACGCCTTCTGCTTTAAAGGAAATATATTCCAATAATTTTCAGGCCATTATTTGGGTAAAATAATGGTTATGAGAAAAATTATTATTTCTTTCCTTTTTCTATTTCTTCCTATGGGTATTTACTCTAAGGTTCAATCTGATGCCTTTAAAGTTGATATTTTAGAGAAAAAAATAAAAGTTACTTCTCCAAAAAGTTTTAAAAAAAATATAAGTGTAATTGTAACAAATGAGAGCTTGAGCAAAATAGTTTTTAAAGTGATTAGAGATACAGGAAAATCATTAGGGTTTCACTCTGTTGTTCCAAAGTCATTTAAAAGCATTGACTTAATTTTCAGCGATTTAAGTGATGAATATTATATTATTCCTTTTGCACCAGCATCCCAAAGAGTGATCTTAAAATTGGGGCAGGAAGCCTATGACATCCCATCAAGATAATAATTTTGAAAAGACTATTTTAGTTATTTCGGATATTCACCTAGGAGCTGGTGAATTTGTAAGAGGAAAAAGGAACCTTTTAGAGGATTTTCATTATGATAATGAAATCATTGATTTTTTTAATTATTATTCAAGTGGAAAATATGAAGATCGGCCGGTCGAGTTAATAATAAACGGAGATTTTTTGGATTTTTTGGCCGTTCCCTTTGTTAATTATTTTGATGATGAATTTTGGAGTGAGGAAGCTGCCCTTGAAAAATTAAAATTAATTATAGAGGCACACAAAGAAGTATTTGATGCTTTAGGTAAATTTTTAAAGAACAAGAATAAAAAATTGGTTTATATTGTCGGAAATCATGATGCTGAATTTTTGTTTGAATCAATGAGAGATGAGTTATTCGGTTTACTCCCCGACGGAGATGTAACCTTTCTTTTTGAAAATGATGGGGAGTACAGCCCAGAGTCGGGAATTGTAATTAAGCACGGACATGAATATGAAATAGCGAACCAAGTTGATCCAGAAAGTTCTATCATTACCACGGAGGACGGTAAGAGATATTTCCTAGCTCCTTGGGGCTCCTATTTTGTAACTAGAGTTATAAACAAGTTTAAGGAAGAAAGAAGTTATATTAATCAAGTAAGACCCATTAAGAAATTAATTATAAGCGGTTTAATTTACGACACACTTTTTACCTTAAGATTTATATTGGCAAACTTATATTATGTTTTCATGGTCAGGTTTATCCTCTATTTTAAATACAGCAAAAATATTGGTGAAATTATTGTAAATATGAAAAGGGAATTAAAAGCATTCCAACTTTCAGAGTCGGTTGTTGAAGACTTTTTCGAAAACAGAGGAGATATTGGTGTGCTTATTATGGGCCATACCCATGACCCAGTAATGAGAACTTATTCCGATGGAACAATTTTCATAAATACTGGTACTTGGATAAAAATGCATTATCTGGATTTTGATAAACAGGCCTACAATTACGATTTAACTTATGCCCAAGTCAATATAAAAAATCTTGAGTCAAAAGAAGGTAAAGTAGGTGACACAAGGAACTTAGAAAACCTTGATGTCCATTTTAATGTTTGGAAAGGTAAGAGCGAGAAGCCCTACAAAGAATTTTAGTTCTTACAGCTACAATAGGGTTTAGAATTCAGCGTAGCATAATTCCATAAACATTTTACCGTGTGCTGAATTTATTGGTATTTCAACAACGGTAGTACCCACAGGATATTTTATTGTGTGTTTGGGCCCTTCGATTATAGAGGGGATCGCCATGTTTGAGGAATACCCCATAACGGCGAGATCTCGTTTTGCATTCCCCATAATCATATTACAGATTTCACCACCTACATCTGCAATATCATCATTGTATTCTTCGTAGGTTTCCATCAGCATAGCACTAGCGACTTTAAAATAGGTTTCGTATGGCCAAGAGAGAACGAGCATGGCCCGGTACTCAATGGTATCTCCACCTTTTGTAAGTTCACCGCTTAAACCGAGAACTGAGGAAACATCACCATTTGAAACTTGACTCTTTTTTAACCCAGGTTTTTGAGGTTCAAGTTTAGTAAAAACCATAGTCTCAAAAACGTTCTTTGCCGCGTTAATAAAGGGTCTTGAAAACTCGATGAAATTTGTTGCACTGGCCATTTATGCCCCAACTTTTTTATAAACCTAAACTTGCCATTAAATCATCTATTGAATTTTGTGACATCTTTTTATCGCCTGCGTAGTTTACATCTTGCTCTACGGAGGCCCTATCTATATTCTGAAATTTATTAGAGAGCCACTTCAATCTTGTTGCAAACGCTTTTGTACTTAGCCCATCAAGCGCTTTCGAGTTACCTGATTGAAGTGATGTCACCATACCTCTCAATAAATCAACCGCATCAAACAAAATTGCTACAACAACATTTAGAAGTGGAATATCTTTCGTCTGACTTGATTTATATCCTATCACTTTTCCTAGTTCACAAAATCTGGAAATTTCTTCCGCGCCAATAGTTTGAGCGGAGCCCATAACTCTATCAATAATTTGACCGAACTTCTCAAGTCCACCAGCTTCTGACGGATCTTCTTCCAAGTCTTCTTCAAGATCTTCTAGTATTTCTTCTAGTTCGTCAAAGAGACCCAAAGCTTCTTTACAAAAATCTTCAATTATCTCTGGGTCGTCAATTAATTCCATATATTTTTACCTTAAACAAAATTTATGAATTAAAAATTTTGTCAATCTTTTCTTTCAGTACTTGTGCTGAAAATGGCTTAACAATGAAGTTACTAACTCCGGCCTTAACAGCTATAACAACGTTTCCTTGTTCTGCTTCTGCAGTAATCATCAAAAAAGGAGTTTTTTTAAACTCATCTATTGATCTCATCTTTTTTAAAAGATCGAGACCACTCATTTTTGGCATGTTCCAGTCAGATAAAATAAACTCATATGGTATGCCTTCTTTATTGGCCTTCTCAATAAGAGGCCAAGCTGTGGAACCATCATCAGCTTGGGTGATATTTGTGAATCCGATTTGACCTAGCATATTTTTAATGATTTTTCTCATTGTTGCCATATCATCAACAACAAGAATTTTCATATCTGCTTTGAGCCCCATTTCAAAACTCCCTAACTAGCTGAATCGCCGACCCCTAATAAGAACTTTTTAGTAGTTGGTTTATTGTATCGCCAAATTCAAATTCAAGTCCAGGTGTAAAATTTTTATCCTGTATTTTTTTTATTACAAGATCAATCAGAGTTTCTTTTCCACTAACTTTTCCCGATGAAAATTCAAATATATGCGATGAAAGGCCTAGTATCAGAGCAAGAGGGTCAATTGAATGACCGAGCTTACTGTTCGGATAA
The DNA here is from genome assembly GCA_028346125.1 of Bacteriovoracales bacterium. Taxonomy (GTDB): domain Bacteria; phylum Bdellovibrionota; class Bacteriovoracia; order Bacteriovoracales; family Bacteriovoracaceae; genus UBA7317. The sequence continues at coordinate 12,149 of JAOMEV010000061.1, forward strand.
CCTGAGCCGTCATATCTTTCATGATGATCAAGTATTATAGTCAAAGTTCTTTGGCTAATATTAATTCCACTTTTTTTAATTAAGTGTTGGGCCAGACCCATATGTTTGTTGAACAGTGACTTTTCCTGAGTGTTAAGAGTTAGTGTTGGTTTTATGCTTATGCTTTTATTTATCTGGGTAATTCCAATATTGTGAAGGTAAGCCGCACAAATTATTTCAGAAAGTGTTTGTTCTTCTTCAAAATTAAGAAGCTTTGATAAAAAATAGGAAAAAGAAACAATCCTGTTAACTGAGTTGTCTTCTCCAAGAAGAATTTTACAGAAATATTTAGCAAGGCTAACTGTATGACTTTTTTTAGGGCTGAAACATAGAACTTCTTTTTTAACTTGTTCAATAATTACAGAAAAGTCATTTTTGGAAGTACAAAGTCGCATCTTTTTGGGAAAGTCAAAGGTTGGCTGATCCATGATTTCGGCAACGGATTTCTCTTGCTCTATTTCCAGTTTGTGAATAGGCCTTTTTTTAAGGCTAGGGACTTCATCCTTAATAAGTTGCATGGATCGTAAAAAGGTTTTTTCTTGTTTTTTTAAAATTGCTAATTTACCACCACGGTCCATGATAAATTTTAAGAAAGATTTTTTTTCATCACTAAGAGGACTATTAGCATATAGAAATGAGTTGAAACGATCATTAAGAGGATTGTAAATATAAATATGAAAAGAAAATAAAATTTTTTCTTTAAGGTGCTCTTCTTCAATTAAAAAGAAATCACTTTTTGTTTTCATTATTATCCAAATAACTTTTTAAAAAAACTTGTCACTTTTTCTACGACCTTCTTTATAGGAGACGTATTTTCAAGTCTTTTTGTTTCTAAAAATTTTTCATTGCTTGAGAAATCTAAAAAAACTCCACGAGCGGCCTCTAAAAAAACTTCAATTTTTTTAGATACATCTTCATTAATACCATCATT
>JAOMEV010000062.1 GCA_028346125.1 Bacteriovoracales bacterium
AATCTCAAAGAATAAAATTAGCTACCCAAATAGGTTCATCATTATCTGGTATTCTTTATGTTTTAGATGAACCTAGTATTGGACTCCATCAAAAAGATAATGAATTACTAATTAAAACAATAAAATCATTAAAAGAACTTGGTAATACTGTTTTAGTTGTAGAGCATGATATAGAAATGATACAACAATCTGATTATATTATTGATATTGGTCCTGGGGCAGGGATTCATGGAGGCAAAATCATTTATAGTGGGCCTTTAAATAAAATTAAAAAAAATAATAAATCGATAACCGTTCAATACTTAACAAAACAAAAAGAAATGTCATTGCCTTCCTCAAGAAAAAAACTAGATATTAAAATTAAATTAAAGGGGGCAACTCTCAATAATATAAATAATTTAAATATCGACATACCAATTGGTGGACTTGTTTGCCTTACAGGTGTCAGTGGGAGCGGAAAATCGACTTTAATACATGATATTTTAGTTCCTGGTGTAAAGTATTCTATAGATAAAAAACTTAAAGAAGTTTCTAACTTCCCACAATTTAAAAGTCTCGGAGGTCTTGAAAATATTCATTCCGTCATTGAATTAGATCAATCTCCAATAGGAAAATCACCTCATTCTAACCCTGCGACATATACAGGCCTTTTTACTGATATTAGAGAACTTTTTTCTAAAACTCCTGAATCTAAAATTAGGGGATATAAGGCCGGTCGTTTTAGTTTTAATATCAAAGGTGGTCGTTGCGAAGAGTGCGAAGGTTATGGTGTAAAAAAAGTAGAAATGCACTTTCTACCTGATGTTTATGTAACCTGTGTGGAATGCAATGGAAAAAGGTTTAATCAAGAAACTTTGTCTATTTTATATAAAGGAAAAAATATTTCTGAGATTCTTAATTTTACCATTGAAGAATCCTTTAACTTTTTCAAGAATCATCCACGTCTTAAAAGGATACTTTCTACTCTAAATGAAATTGGTTTGGGCTACATTACTCTAGGTCAAGCAGCCAACACACTATCAGGGGGGGAGGCCCAAAGGTTAAAACTTTCCAAAGAACTCTCTAAAATGACCAAAGGCAATTGCCTCTACGTTCTTGATGAGCCAACTACAGGTTTACATTTTCAAGATGTCGAAGTTCTCCTTAATGCCATATTTAAACTTATTGAAAAGGGTCATACCGTTCTTATTATTGAACATAACTTAGATATCATTAAAATGGCCGATCATATTATTGATTTAGGCCCCGGAGGTGGAAATAAAGGTGGAAAAGTTGTTGCACAAGGATCGCCTGAACATGTAATTAAAGTAAAAAGTTCACATACAGGAAGATATCTTAAACCTTTTTTAAAGAAATAATAATGAATAAAATAGTATCTCTTAATGATCCCAATATAAAAGAATTCCTAAACCTTAAAGAGTTTAACTTAAAAAATGAAAATCATATTTGTGCACAAAGTGAAAAAGTTGTTTTGAAACTTCTGCAATCTCCTTTTAAAACTTTAAAAGTTTTTGCAACCGAAAACTTTTTTTCTCGACATGAAAAAGTCTTCTCATCCAAATTAAATATAAAAAAGCTCGTCGCGGAAAAGACTTTAATTAAAACTATTATCGGCCATAATCATCACCAAGGTGTTTTTGCCTTGGCCGAACGCCCCTCTTATTATCCAATAACATCTCTTGATTCAAAAATATTAATTCTTAATGGTTTAACCAGTCCTGAAAATGTTGGTTCCCTCTGCAGAACTGCTGCTGCCTTTAATATCAACTCAATCATTATCGACCATAAAACTGTTAATCCTTATTTAAAAAGGCCTATCAGAGTCTCCATGGGTAATATTTTTCAATTAAAGATCCACCTTAGTGAAGACCTTCCAACGACTCTCTCTGTTTTAAAAAAACATAGCTACAAAATATTTGGTACAGCCAACGAGGAAGGGTCTATTTCCATTGAAAGCAGTGACTTACCGAGGAGGGCCGCCCTCATCATAGGTAGTGAAGGGCACGGAATCGACCCAGAAATTAAATATTTATGTGATAACATTTTAAAAATAAATGTAACCCACAATGTAATGCACTTAAACGCTGCAAGTGCCGGGGCCATCTTTCTTTATGAGTTATCCAAAAAACGGTAGGCTTAATTATCGTTTTTATTGAAATTTCCAACAAGGTTAGTCATTTCGATTGCAGTTAAAGCAGATTCCCAACCCTTATTTCCAGCTTTTGAGCCAGCTCTCTCAATTGCCTGCTCAATACTGTCAGTAGTCAAAACACCAAATATCACTGGTATCGATGTTTCAAAGTTTACCCTTGAAATTCCTTTGGCCACTTCAGAACACACGTACTCATAGTGAGAAGTTCCACCTCTGATAACTGAACCAAGGCAAATAATTGAATCGTAACGGCCAGTTTCTGCCATTTTCTTTGCTATAAGGGGTATTTCAAATGCCCCTGGAACCCATGCGACTTCAATATTATCTTTGTCCGCCTGGTGGCGAGTGAGACAGTCCATGGCCCCTTGTAAAAGCTTGCTTGATATAAATTCGTTAAAACGGCCCACTACAATTCCAAACTTTTTTCCTGTAGCAATTAATTGACCTTCAAATACCTTTGCCATCTATTTCCTCGCTTCTCATTTATAAAAGGTTTAAAATTTGATGCCCCATTCTGTCTCTTTTTGTTTCCAAATACTTTAAATTATTCTCATTCGGACAGACCTCTAATGGACTTTTTTTCGCAATATTAATCCCATTTTCCTCTAGACCACTGACCTTCAAGGGGTTGTTCGTGAGTAACTCTACCTTTTTCACTTTATAAAACTTTAAAATCTGGGCGGCAAAACTATACTCTCTTAAATCATCCTCAAAGCCTAATTGGTGATTTGCACTTATTGTGTCAAAACCCTCATCCTGCAAAGAATAGGCCTTCAATTTATTCTCTAACCCAATTCCTCGTCCTTCTTGGCGAAGGTAGATTAAAATTCCTTTTCCTTTTTTTTCAATAAGCGATAAAGATTTTTTCAACTGATCACCACAGTCGCATCTTTTTGAGCCAAAAATATCTCCTGTAAAGCATTCTGAATGAACTCTAACAAGCAAAGGCTCTTCAACATTTTGGATATTGCCCTTAATAAAAGCAAGATGATGCTCACCATTAATAGTATTTTTAAATGAGCAAAGTTCAAACTCCCCATGATTACAAGGAAAGGGTATAGAGGAAGATTGGTCGATAAACACTTCTGTTCGGTTTCTATAAGAAATAAGGTCTTTAATTGTGATTATTTTTAAATCAAACTTTTTGGCCATTTCAAATAATTTTTCTTGCCTTGCCATAGAGCCGTCAGGATTAGAAATTTCACAGATGATTCCTGCTGGTGAAAGGCCTGCTAATTTTGCTAAATCAACAGCAGCTTCTGTGTGTCCATCTCTAACCAAAACACCACCATCGTTCGCAATCAAAGGAAATATATGACCTGGTCTCAAAAGTTCCTCTGGCTTGGTCTTTTGATTAACAATGGCCTTAATAGTTTTTGCTCTATCTTCGGCTGAAATACCTGTGCCACTATCAATATAATCGACACTTACGGTAAAAGCTGTTTGATGAAGAGATTTATTTGACTTAATCATAAGGTCCAGATCAAGTTCTTTGGCCCTTTTATTGGTAATGGGAGTGCAAATAAGACCTCTTCCCTGGGTGGCCATAAAGTTAATAGCTTCAGGTGTGGCCATATCTGCGGCCATAATAAAATCACCTTCATTTTCCCTATTTTCATCGTCAACAACGATGACCATCTTACCCAGTCGAATATCAGATATCGCATTTTCTATACTATCAAAACAATACACCTTAAAATCCTTTGGACCTTAGCCAGTCTTCCGTCATTATTGACTTTGTAGCTGTCGGAAGTTCTCTATTTCTGAAAAACATTAGTCTTTCTATATATTTTGCTAAAATATCAACTTCTATATTAACTTCATCTCCAACTTTTTTATTTTTCAAAATTGTATTTTCCCATGTGTGAGGAATAATGGAGACAGAAAAAGTTTTCTCCTGTTCACTAACAGTACTTATAGTCAAACTTATACCATCTATCGTTATAGAACCTTCCTGGACGATATAAGGAGCTATCTTTTCTGTTATGCTTAGAAAAAGTAAAAAATTTTTACCTATTCGATCTATTTTTTTAATTATAGATTTACCATTCGAGTGTCCTTGCACTATATGACCACCTAAACGATCACCCATTCTAAGTGCTAATTCTAGGTTAACCTCATCTTCAATTTTAAGAGAACCTAGTGTTGTTTTTTCAAGTGTTACGTGGACAGATTGTATATAGAAACAATCACTTTTAATCGAAGTTACAGTTTGGCAAACTCCATTTACAGAAACAGAGTCGTCAATTTGAATGCTAGAGACCAAGCTTGGTGAGCAAATACCAAAAACAAAACCTTCGCTGTTTTTGCGTTTGAGAGTTATTCGACCTATATCTTGAACTAAGCCAGTAAACATTAATAATACCTAAAAATGAGCAACTAAATTTATTGATTATAATTTTTGCTAAAAACTATGAATGAGTGAATACCTTGATAGGCGTTATAATTCAAGTTAGATCGTCATAATTGTGCAAAGCAAATAAAAAAAAAGCCCCTTTTTACAGAGGCTTTCCTAAAATCAAAATTTTTATCTTAAGCTAGGAAAATTGAAATAAGAGTAAAAATAACGAGTGATTCCATAAGTGCAAGACCAAGAATCATTGGCGTCATAATCTTATCTGCAGCAGAAGGGTTTCTTGCAATACCTTCAAGGGCAACTGAAGCTGCACGAGATTGAGCAAAAGTTCCACCAACAGCTGCTAAAGCAATAGCGATGAAATAGAAAGCTGCTTTTTGGTTATTACTCCATCCACCGGCCTGTAGAAGCTCTAATTCAGTTGCAGCCATTACCATAGGACTAGAAGCGAAACCTAAAAGAATCAAAGATAATTTTTTCATTGTAATCTCCTTAAATAATATTTGTTGTTTTTAATGAGCCGCATGTTCATCATGATCGTGATGTGAAACGGCTAAACTTATATAAACCATTGAAAGAACTGTAAAAACATAAGCTTGAATAATACTTACTAAAATCCCCAGAACCATAAAAATGATTGGAATTATGGCCGGAGCTAATTTTGAAAATTGGACCAAAACAAGATGGTCTCCATACATGTTTCCTCTTAACCTTAAGGCCAACGATACAGGACGAATTAAATTAGATAAAATTTCTATAGGGAAAATAAGAATTGCCATATACCAGAGTGGACCTGCAAAATGCTTAAGGTAGTTTATAACGCCAAGTTCCTTACATCCTTTTATATTATAAAAAATAAAAGAAAAGATACCCAAGGCAATCGTGGTATTCAGGAATTCTGTAGGTGGCAAAAAGCCAGGTATAAGTCCAATTAAATTGGAAAGAAGAATGATAAGAAAAACTGTTGCAACAAAGCCAAAATACTTTGGTGCATTTTTTTCTCCAATTACAAGTTTACATTGATCAAAGATAAACTGCCCATAGGCTTCCACTAAATTTCGAAAGGTGATTCCCTTGTCTGGTATAACAATATTTACGACACTCGATAATTTGGATCTATAAACTAAACCTGCAAGAACGACCACCAAACCTACAAAAGCAAACGTGATTATATATTCAGGTATATTGGATAAAGAAGAAGGCATGCCGCTTTGAGCCGCAGCTATCCAAGTAAAACCTGCTGCATCAACCCTTAGTGCGGTGAGTGAAGTTATTAATACCACAAGGTTTTTCATCTCTAATCATTCCTTTCTTTTTTACTCATGCAAAAAATTGCAAGAATAAAAATTAAAATCACGTAGTTAATCAACGGTATTATTACCCTCTTGCCCATTAAATGTACACCTAAAGATAGTGTCCCAAATATAATTACTAATTTTCCTACAAATAGTAGAACAACTTTCTTAGTACGTGGCTTATTCTCTGCGTCTGCAAAAGGATCAATTAAGCATCTCACACCTTCAACGAGCATAAATTGGTTTATCAGAGTTCCGATATAAATAATCAAAACTCCTAGCAACTCATTCATTGTTCTGCATAAGAGGCAACAAATGAGCGTCGAAGGCAGTGAATAAATTAAATAACTTTTAACGTTTATTTTTAATTGCATAGAAAACTATAAGAAAGATTGAGTTACAAACCAAGGTCAAAAACAGGACGGCACCCATCCATTTTTCTAATATCCCCTCTACAACAAGAAGTCTAGAGAGCCAAGCCGATACAAATATTGTTGCAGGAAGACTAAGGGCCAAAGACACAATTCTCAGCCATTTTTTTTCTATTTTCACTGAAAAACTCTTTACCTCTTCCTAGCAATTCTTCTTTTGTACAGAGAGTTTAATCTATTTTTTATCACATCGTTATTAGGATATTCACCCAAAATTGAATAATAGATGTTGTAGGCTTTTTTAAGCTCTTCCATTGTCTCGAAAGCATTACCCATTAAAAACTTGGTATGTACTACACTGTCCCTTCTTTTTTCCAATGCAATATAACTTTCCCAATATTGAATGGCCTTCTTCCACTCTTTTCCCTTAAAATGAATTAGCCCTATATTATATAAAGACCTTAAATAGTATTCATGGTCTTTAAGCTTGATTATTTCTTGAAAAGTATCTTCAGATTTTTGTAAATTTCCTGAATTTAAATAAGAAAGTCCTAATCTATATTGGTAAAAATCATGTTTTTTTAGCCTTGGTTTAAATTTTATAAGCCTTTTATAACTTATAACTGCTTGATTAAAATTTTTTAAATAAGAAAAAAGAATCTCAGCTATTTTTTCTTCGACCTTAACAAGCTCCCTTAAATCCTCAGATAGCTTTAAAATCTTTGAATAATACTCTATGGCCAGATCATTATTATCAAGGTGAATAGAATAGAGTTCACCCAGTTGATAAAAAATTTTGATTTTTATTTTCTTGGGAGCAACTCCACTTAGTATTTTTTTGTATTTTAAAGCTGCTTTATCGTATTCTTGAGAATTAATAAAGTCCTGAGCTTCAAGCACTTCCTTGTGAAGGTGAGGTGAAAAGTCACAACTCCACATAAAACATACTAAAAAAAAGGGGACAAAATAATGTCTTCGAGACATCTTAATCCTTAGTTTCTGTGCTCTCTTCAGGATCAACTATTTTTTCCACAGCGACAACTTTTTCAGATTGTTTTAATCTTATTATTCTAACACCTTGAGTGGTACGCCCAAGAAGTGAAATTCCCGCAATTTTAGTTCTAATTACCTGCCCCTTGTCTGTAATTATAACTAGATCATCTTTATCTGTGACAGGTTTTATTTGAACAATTTCACCATTTTTCTCTGTGAGCTTCATGGCGAGAATTCCTTTACCACCACGAGATTGTTTTCTGTAATGGGATGATATTGTTCTCTTACCATACCCATTTTCTGTTACCGATAAGATCTCCACAGTATCATCGATAAGCTCCATTCCAATTATTTTTTCATTATCGTTTATTGTTATGCCCTTAACACCTTGGGATACTCTACCTTGAGGTCTGCAATCTGATTCTGGAAATCTTATTATTTTACCCGATGATGAGCAAAGAAGAACATCTTGGGATCCATCGGTTACCCTGACATTTAATAGGCAGTCCCCATCCTGAATTTTAATTGCTCGAAGACCACTCTGTTTAATATTTTTGTACTCAGTCAAAGATGTCTTCTTAACTATTCCTCTTTCTGTAGCAAATATAAGGAACTGATTTTCTAAAGACTTTGGAATTCTTACAACTTCCTTTATTTTTTCACCTGATGCTAGTTGTAATAAGTTAACTAAATTCCTTCCCTTCGAAGTTCTTGTTCCTTCAGGGATATTGTACACCTTTGTTGAGAAGACAAGCCCTCTCGATGTAAAAAAGAGTATTGTAGAGTGGGTATCCGCTGTAAAAATATCTGTAAAAAAATCATCTTCAACACTATTGGCACCCTTTACACCCGTACCACCCCTCTTTTGAGTTCTATAGGTATCAATGGCCATCCTTTTGATATAACCCTTGTGGGTTATTGTAACAATTTGGTCCTCTTGTTTTATTAGATCTTCAACGTTGATTTCATCTGTTTTTGCAATAATTTGTGTTTTTCTTTCATCCCCAAATTTTTCAATAATTTCGTCAAACTCTTTGTTGATAATATTTTTAATCGCATTTTCATCTGCAAGAATCGCTTCTAGCTTAGCAATTAGTCCCATTATTTCTTTATAATCTTTAATTATCTTATCTCTTTCAAGGCCCGTAATTCTCCTTAATTGCATATCAAGAATGGCCTGCGCCTGAATTTCTGAAAAGGAATATTTTTCTATAAGAGACTTTTTAGCATGAGATGGGCCATCAGCACTTTTTATAAGCTCAATAATTTCATCGACATTTTCTACAGCAACTTTCAGCCCTTCTAAAATATGGGCCTTCTCTTTTGCTTTTTTTAATTCAAAAACAGTTCTTCTTATAACAACTTCTCTTCTGTGGTCGATAAAACACTGAAGTTGCTCTTTAATATTCATGACCTTTGGACTTCCATTTGAAATAGAGAGAAAAATTATTCCAAAAGAAACCTGTAACTGTGTATGTTTAAAAAGCCTATTCACTATAACAGAAGATATTTCACCTTTTTTGACATCTACACATACCCTAATTCCCAGTCTATTAGATTCATCTCTAATATCAGAGATACCTGTAATTGTTTTTCCATTAACAAGCTCAGCGATTTTTTCAATTAATTTTGCTTTATTGACCTGATAGGGTAGTTCTGAAATTACGATTCTTTCTCTTTCTTTTCCGTAGACCTCAATATCTACTTTTGCCCTTATTTGGATAACGCCCTTACCAGTCTTATAAGCTGACCTTATACCCTCTTGACCATGTATTGATCCCGATGTTGGAAAATCTGGCCCAGGTAAAAACTTCATAATGTCCTCAATTGATGAGGACGGACTCTGCAATAACTCTTTAAGAGCGTAACAAACTTCTTTTAAATTATGGGGGGGGATATTTGTTGCCATCCCGACAGCAATACCTGCTGAACCATTGACTAATAAGTTAGGTATTTTACTTGGCAGAACTTGTGGTTCTTTAAGTGAATCATCATAGTTTGGCTGCCAATCTACTGTCTCTTTCTCTAAATCCTGAAGCATATCTTCAGCCATTTTTTGCATACGAATTTCTGTATACCTCATGGCTGCAGCACTATCCCCATCAATAGAACCAAAATTTCCCTGTCCATCAATGAGAGGATATCTTAGAGAAAAGTTCTGTGCCATTCGAACGATCGTTCCATAAACAGCAGAATCTCCATGAGGGTGATACTTACCAATAACATCACCGACTATTCTTGCTGATTTTAGATAAGGCCTGTTATGGACATTATTAAGGGTATGCATGGCATACAATGCTCTTCTATGAACAGGTTTCATCCCATCACGGACATCGGGAAGTGCTCGACCAACAATGACAGACATCGCATAGTCAAGGTAACAGTCCTTCATTTCCTTTTGAAGAAGAACAGGGTCAATTTTATCTTTCTTTTGCCCTTCATCACCTGTTTTTTCAGACATAATATATTACCTTCTTTTTAATTAAATTATTTTTAAATTGAGAGATTCCTAACATTGAGAGCATTGTCTTCTACAAATTGCCTTCTCGGTTCAACTTGGTCTCCCATCAAAATAGAAAATACCTGATCTGCTTCAATTGTGTCTTCCAATTTTACCTGAAGAAGTGTTCTATTTTCGGGATTCATCGTTGTTTCCCATAGCTGCTCGGGGTTCATTTCACCAAGACCTTTATACCTTTGGATATAAGCTCCCTGTTTCCCATTCTCTAAGACAAAATTTCCAAATTCTTGCAAAGACTCAAAATGTATTGAATCTTTATTCTCTCTCTTTACCTCAAACTTTGATTGCATATACTTTTTAATACCGTCAAAACTATTCATTAAATCATTAAATTCTGGAGAAGAAAGAAAGTAAGAATTAAGTTTAAAGCGTTTTGTTCTCGCCGAAGTTTTTACAGTAACTTTTATCATAAAACCTTTATAATCATCATCTTCAACGATTTCAAAAGAATATTTTTTTAGGCTTTCATGCTCAATTTCTTTAAAGTCGGCCCTTAAAACATCTAATTGTTTATCCAATGCCTCCTTATCTTTTAAAAGTTCTTTTGATATCTCCGAATTTTCTATTATTTTCTTCAATAGCATTGTATCGAAATGAACATCGTATGATAAAAGGTCATGTGTATAATTGTGATATTTATTAATTAAAAATTTTACTTTTTCGTTTTCTGTCAACTCTCCATTAATTAAAACCTGGAAACCTTTAATCGAGTTTGAAACTAGGTAATTTTCTAACTCGGCATCATCTTTTAAATATTTTTCGGCTTTACCTTTCTTGTATTTATAAAGGGGAGGTTGAGCGATGTAGATATGTCCATTTTCAATGAGTTCTGGAAATTGTCTGTAAAATAATGTCAAAATAAGCGTTCTAATATGGGATCCATCCACATCTGCATCAGTCATGATAACAACTTTGTGATATCTCAATTTAGAGACATTAAAATTGTTTTTTCCTATTCCTGTTCCTAATGCCTGAACTAGCATCTTAATTTCATTATTAGCCAACATTTTATCATATCTGGCTTTTTCTACATTTAGGATCTTCCCCTTAAGAGGTAAAACAGCTTGAATCCGTCTATCTCGACCCTGTTTTGCAGAACCTCCAGCTGAGTCACCCTCTACAATATAAATTTCACATTGAGCAGGATCCTTCTCTTGGCAATCGGCCATTTTACCAGGAAGGCCACCACTTTCTAAGACAGACTTCCTTCTCGTCAATTCTCTTGCCCTTTTTGCTGCCTCTCTCGCTGCAGCTGCATCAACAGATTTTTTTATGATTGTTTTGGCCAAACTTGGATTTTCCTCTAAGTAAGCCTTCAAAGATTCTCCAACCATAGAATTAACAATACCTTCGACTTCGGAATTCCCTAGTTTCGACTTTGTTTGCCCTTCAAACTGAGGCTCTGTCAACTTAACAGAGACAACACTTGTAAGGCCTTCTCTCATATCATCACCTGTTAAATTAATTTTGAGATTTTTTAGGAGACTATTTTCTTTGGCATAATTGTTTAAAACTCTAGTTAAGGCCGTCTTAAATCCAGAAACATGAGTTCCTCCTTCCGGGGTGCATATATTATTTGCGTAACTAGAAATGGCCTCCGAATAAGAGTCCGTCCACTGGATCGCCAACTCCACTTCATAATCATCTCGGCTTTGAACAAAATAAATAGGCTTTTTATGGAGGGGGTTTTTGGCCCTATTTAAAAATATAACAAACTCCTTGATCCCACCTTCATAATGAAATGTTTCCGTTTTTTCAGTTCTTTCGTCTTTTATTACAATTCTTAGGCCCTTATTAAGAAACGACATTTCCCTGAAACGGTTACAAAGAGTGTCATAATTAAATTCATGAACTTCAAATATTTCATTATCTGGTTTAAAAGTGACTGAAGAGCCTGAGTCTTTACTGTTATCAAGTTTTCCAATCATTTTAAGGGGCTCTACAGGCTTTCCCTTCTCAAAGACCAGCTCGTGAACTTCATTATCTTTTTTAATTTCTATTTTAACCCATTTAGAAAGGGCATTAACTACGGCAGCACCAACACCATGCAATCCACCTGAAACTTTATAGGCACCACCATCCTCATTAAATTTTCCACCTGCATGAAGCTTTGTAAATACAAGTTCAGCGGCAGAGACACCCTCAGTAGGATGTATCCCGACAGGAATACCTCTTCCATTATCAACAACTGTCACCGAGTTATCCACATGTATGATAACTTTGATTTCTGAGCAGTAACCTGCCAATGCCTCATCAACTGCATTATCTACAATTTCATAAACACAATGATGTAATCCTCTAACAGAGGTATCCCCAATATACATTCCTGGTCTTTTTCTAACTGCTTCAAGACCTTCTAAAACTTTAATTTGATCTGCTGTGTACTGATTGCCGACTTTTGAAATTGACTCTGTTGGATTTTCCAAATGAGTTCCCTCACTTCTAAATGGTTATTGTTTTAACAAATAGAGATTGATTCATTAACTATAAGGCCATAACCTACAAATTTTTTACCAATCCAGATGTGACCAATATTTTTTTTGTACCCTTAATTTTTTCTAACTCTTTTCTAAAGGCTTCATTTGCCGTTGTGATTAAAGTTTGGAATTCTCCGTTACCTAAATAGGTAACAAGATTTTCCCAGCGGGCCTTATCTAGCTCTCCAGAAACATCGTCCATTAACACGATAGGAAAAGAGCCTATTTTATACCTGAAGAGCTCTATATAAGCAAATAAGAGACTTAAATAACTCATTTTTTGTTGCCCTAAGGAACAAAAATCAATAGAATCCATTCCATCAAAAAGAAGCACGTAGTCATCTTTATGAACTCCATAAGTTGTGAATTTTGCTGATCTATCTTTTAATCTATTTTCTTCTAAAATTTTAAATAATCGATTAGGCTCATCATGTGAGAGCCTAGTTTCAAGATAAAGAGAAACATTATGATCCTTTGAAAATATCTTCTTAAATGCATCACGAAAATAAGGCTCAATTTCCTTAAGAAACATCGTCCTTCTTTTTGTAAGGACCAAAGATGTTTTTACAAATTCTTCATCGATGGCCTTTAATTGGAGGTCTAAACCATGAGGCTTTTTTTCTAAAAGTGTATTTCTGAATTTTAGGAGAGCCTGGTATCTTTTAAAATCA
>JAOMEV010000063.1 GCA_028346125.1 Bacteriovoracales bacterium
TGTCGACGATTCCGAAACTTTAAGGTCTCAGCTAAGAAAAAGTTTAGAAGAAGCTGGGCATGAGGTGGTAGAGGGTTATGATGGGGTCAATGGCCTTGAGACACTTAATGCGAATCCTGATGTGGAACTAATCCTTTGTGATGTTAACATGCCAGAAATGGATGGTTTAACAATGTTAGGAAAAGTTGCGGAAAACGACACTTTTAACAAAATACCAATATTCATGTTAACAACTGAATCCAATGCAGATATGAAAGAAAAAGGAAAAGCTGTAGGTGTCAAGGCTTGGGTAACAAAGCCTTTTGTACCTGAAAAACTTCTTGGCGCGGTAAAAAAAGTTCTAGGTGGTTAATAATTACAACGTAAGTTGTAGGAAGTATTTATATGGCTGAAAATATGAATAAGTCTTCGGTCGCAACGAAGATGATTCTAACAATTGTTTTTGTGACCCTTGTCGTCGCTTCTGTTACATCCTTTATAATCTTAAAACAAGATTATGAAAAGGAAATGAGAAGTGTAGATAAGACGATGGAAGATGCCAAGACGAGTTTTATGAAACCTTTGGCCACTGCTCTGTATGCGGAAGACGAGGACCAGGTTGTAAATGCACTTAACGGAATTTTAAAATTGCCTGGAATGGTAGAGGTCAGAGTCGTAAATGTTGATGAAGAAGACGAAGGTGATGCATTCGCGGCAATCAACCCAGAAACTAAAGCGAAAAAATTAAGCATAAAGAAACGTAGATCACTAGGTCCTTCAAGGGTAATAAAAATAAAAAATGTAGATGAAGATTCTGGAGATACTGAGCATATTGCAACTATGTATCTTTACTCAAGTTTGGAAATAGCAAAGAAAAAGATAATGGCACAAATTATCAACTTTTGTATAGTCCAGCTCTCACAAGTAATTTTTTTGGCCTTTGCTATATTTCTTATATTCCGTTCTCTTGTTTCAAGGCATTTGAAAAATATGGCAGCTTTTGCCCAATCAATGGACTTGAATGACCTTTCCGGTGCGGGCCTGGAATTAAAGAGAAAAAAATCAAGTTCTAACGATGAACTTCAAGATTTGACAGATTCGTTTAATGAAATGAGGGATAACCTCAAGAAGGCCCATGCTGAATTGAAGGACTATGCAGAAAACTTAGAAGATAAAGTTAAGGCGGCCACAAAGGAAATAGAAGAAGAAAAACTAAAAGTAGCGAACCTCCTAAATAATATGAAACAAGCAATTTTTTCTATAGATTCTAAAGGAATAATTGTTGGACCAGTATCCTCTTATTCGAACCAGGTTTTTGATGGTGAGATTGAAGGTGCGAATGTATACGATGCTCTTTATAAAGATATGGATGCTACGGGAGAAGCCTACGCTACATTGAAAACATCAATGCTTTCAGTTTTTGGAGAAAGTGATCTCCAATATGACCTTATGGAAGATAACTTTCCAAACCGAATTGAATTTAAAATAGATGAGCATGTAGATGAAGTTGTTGATTCAGACCCTGAGGCTTTGGAAAAAGAAGAAAATATCAGAATATTCTCTATAAGTTATAACCCTATGTGGGACTCCAATGAATGTTTAGAGCAATTGATGATAGTCGTGGAAGATATAACTGAAAAAGAAAAACTAGAGGCCGAAGTTGCTCATCAAAAGAAGGCCAGTGAGAAAAATATTTCGATAATTACAGAAATGGCAAATGCGGATTTGGAAGATATTTCTACATTTTTGAAAAGTTCTCCTGAGTTGGTTCAAAGTACTATGGACCTTTCGAGAATTGCTCACGAGAATACCAAAGTTTTAGGAGAAATGTTTAGGCACCTTCATACTTTAAAAGGTAATGCTAGGGCCTTCAATTTTAATTCGATTTCCAGTTTAACTCATATTGCTGAGACAATCGTAACACAAATACGTGAAGAAGATGGTAAGGGCGTGTCAATAACTAAGGAAATGTTTTTACCCTTAATTGGAAAACTTTACGATATTAATTCTGAAATTAATGACTATGGAGCATTAGCAAAGAAAGTTTTTAGAATAGAAAATGAGTTTGAAAATAAACTAATAAGTGATATTCAAACTTTTACTTTCACTTTTGATCACCTTGTTTATAAGTATTTAACTAAGGATGAGTATCTATTTGATATAAATCAACCTCCTGAATTGAGAAAAAAGGCTTTTGATTCAATCGTTGAAAAAAAGGGTCTGAAAATAGACGAATTTAATAATCTTAAGCGCTCCGCTCATTCTATCAAAGGTGCTTTAAGGTCTTTAAATTTGCCAGACCTTTCAGAAATAGTTCATAAATTAGAAAATGAAATAGTAAAATTTGATGATTTTTCTAAACTTGAACTTGATAGTTTTAATAAAGAATTTATTGTTCCTTATCTGGAAATGAAAGACAGGATAAAAGCAATATATATAAATTCTGATTTAAATATTCCTTATACCCATGAAACTGCCGACTGGATTAATATTTATTTAGCAATTTTTGACCTTTCAAAAGAACTAATTATAGATAATCCAGATCAAATAATGTTAATTGAGGAAAAGATAGAGAAACTACTCACAGAGGCAAAAAGTTTAAAATTAAACTTTTTAACCAGGATGTCTTCAGACCTATTTGGTTTGTCCAAAATGGGTGCAGAAAAGTTAAAGTCTAATGAAGAACCCATAATGAGCATAATGAAAGAGATTTGGATCTACCTCTTATTAGTTTCTCGAGTTAATTGTTCAAGAATTGAAAATAAAGAACAAAAAGAAAAAATATTTAACTTGATTACTACTTTACCTAATGATGAAGAAAAATCGAAAGTTATAATTGAGGACTCAAATGCAACAGGGTCGATAACATTATCTACTCTGAGACACCTTATTCGGATAGGTAAAAATCCTCTAGATTTATTTAATGAAGCAAATAGATTTATTGGAGTAGAAGATTCAAAAAAATTATTCGTTATAGATCCAGTAAATAATACTGATTTAAAATTTATAACAGCAGATTTAAAAACTTCAAATATGCTGGAGTTGCCGAAGGGAACTTTGGAACGGGCAGAAAAGAGAGACCCATTAGCAGAAACTTTAAAACTTTCCATGGACCAGAATACAGGTTTTAGATTTTTAAAACTGGTTGATTTTTCTCAGTTACTAGTAGGGTTTTCTATCGTTATCGAGGATACAGATGAAGAAAATATAAGAAAAATTAACACAATACCGGTGGTAATGAGAAACTATAATAGACTAAAAGAAATAGTTAAATCCCAATCAGATGAGGAAATAACAAAAGCATTTGATAGACTTTTAGATGTTCCAATCATTCCGTCTCTCTCTAAATATAAAACGATGGTTAAAGATATCTCCACAAAACTAAATAAAAATGTAGATTACAAGGTCAATGGTGGGGAAGTAACAATGAATAAAGATTCATTCTATCTTCTTCAAGATGCTTTTGTTCATATAATTAGAAACTCTTTAGACCATGGGGTAGAAGGACCTGAAGAAAGAAAGAAGAAAGGAAAAAGTCCAAAAGGTATCATTCAAATAGATTGTAATGAATTGGACCCCGAAAATATTGAAATTAAAATTAAAGATGACGGAAAAGGTATTAATTCAGAAATCATAGGAAGTAAGGCCGTTGAAAAAGGTATACACACATCCGATGAAATAAACAAAATGAGTCAAGAAGACATAGTTAAATTAATTTTTGTTCCAAGCTTTTCTCAAAAAGAGTCTGTTGATGAATTATCAGGAAGAGGCGTTGGGATGGATATTGTTGAGAAAAATATTAGAAAATTAGGCGGAAGTATTAGTATTGATACGGAAGTAGATAAGGGGACGACATTTGTTTTAAACTTTAAGTCAGGTTCATAAACTAAATAATCATTTTTTAGTATTCGAAACAGGGTATTTTTTTTTCTGAAATAGGTTATTATATTACTAACGAGTTTCTTAACCACAACTATTTGGGGAGGCCAAATGAAAAAGTTATTTGCAATCATTGCACTTATCTCTTTTAGCACGAGTACCTTCGCTCTTACAGACCTAAAATGGTGGACTGAAGAGTACGGACCTTACAACTACAGAGACGCTTCAACTAAGAAAATTGAAGGGATCTCAATTGAACTACTTGAGGCGACTCATAAAGAACTAGGCGTTAACAAAAACAGAAAAAACTACAAGCTTGCACCATGGGCAAGAGGTTACAAAGCAGCTCAAAAGTCTGGAAAAATGAATGTTATTTTTTCTACAACAAGAACAGGAGAGAGAGAGCCAATGTTTAAGTGGTTTGGCCCAGTTGCTCCTACTAAGATTTCTCTTTTTGGTAAAGCAGGTATTGGATCTGTAAAAGCCGGTGACATTAGGAAACATAAGTCAGCGGGTATTAGAGGTGATATCGGTATCCTTCTTCTACAATCTAAAGATAAAGCCTTCAAAGTTCCAAAAAATAAGATTGTTGCTCTAGCAAAAGTTAAGGCAATGTTTAAAAACGTTGCTAAAGGAAAAACAAAGTTTTTCGCTTATGAAGAAAACGTTGCGAAGTTTTCAATGGCCGGAGCTGGATTTAAATTATCAGACTTTGAAGTAGCTCATACTCTTCAAGTTAATGAATTGTGGTATGCTGTTAACAAAAGTGTTGATGATGCAACAGTACAAGCTTATCAAGATGCTCTTGATAAAGTTAAAGGAACTTCAGCTGTGAAAGCAGTTTTGAAAAAGAAGTTTGATGTTGCTCCTGTTACAAAAGCTGCTAGTCTTTTTTCTAACTGTGGATTGACTCAAGCTGACCAATCTTGTAAAAAATAAAATATATTTTATTGGGCCCCACTATTTCTAGTGGGGCTTTTCATGAGAAAGTTTTACCTAACTTATAAATTCACTAAAAACACTTAAAATAAACACAGTCTAAATATTATGTCTGTTTGCTTTTTATGTGAGGGTTTAATGTCTGAGGAAGAAGAAAAAATGAAAAATGCGCTCTTAAAATTGAAAGAGCTAGTAAGACAAGTCTCAATAACCCGATTCAAGCAATCGGCCCAAAATGATGCTTATAACCTTTTAGAGGTTCCAAAAAGTTCCGAAAAAACTGTGTTTGACCACTGGATGTCCCTAATTCTTATTTCAGGGAAAAGTCTAAGAGTTACATTTAAAACTCATTTTAATATAAAAACATGTAGAAAAATAGCTTCTCCTATATATGGAAAAAAGCCAGATGATATTGCTGTTCGACAGGCCCAAGATTTTGTTAAAGAATACGGAAATCTGGCTGCAGGGTTTTTAAAAAAAATATTTGAAGAACAGGATGTTGAAGTTGGAATAAGTTTGCCGTTAGTCATCAGAGGCTTTGATGAAGTATTTTTTGATAAGAGCCCAGACGAGTCAAAATTGGAAGA
Source organism: Bacteriovoracales bacterium (assembly GCA_028346125.1). Lineage (GTDB taxonomy): Bacteria > Bdellovibrionota > Bacteriovoracia > Bacteriovoracales > Bacteriovoracaceae > UBA7317. Next base: position 5,385 of record JAOMEV010000063.1, read on the forward strand.
TTGTTGGAGATTGGACAATGGGGCAACCAATCTTGTATGTACCTCTCTTTTAGAAGTCTATCAACCAGATATAATTCATGAGTTAGACTTCAATATTGAAGAAGAAGAGGAAGAGGAGATAGACTTCTTATGAGCAATATTAATCAGGACCTACAGGCCACCCACAAAATTTTAACTATTATAGAGCAATCCAAGTCTAACAACGATGAGCTTTTAGATCACTTACCTGGAATTTTTTGTATTATCGATGATGAAGCTAGAGTTCTGAGGGGAAATCTGGAATTGGCCAGTATTTTCAAAATTGATTTGGAAGACTTAATTGAGAAAGACTTCAGTAGTATTTTCAATAAAGAAATTTGGAATATATTTAAAAAGAATTTAGATTCACTTTCAACTAAAGATAATAAAGAGTTTCAATTCGAATTAGAAATTTCTAACGATGATGACGGCGAAAGTAGATCTTTTTATTGGTATATTTCGCCATTTTCTAGTGGAAAGGATAATAGTAAAGCGTTTTATAGTATCGTTGGTGAGGATATATCTGAGCTTCGAAAAAAAGAAAAGCAACTTATGGAAATATTCTCTAGTATACCGCTAGGAATATTAACAATAGGTCCTAACAAGAAAATTGAGCCTCAATACTCCCAATTTACAGAATATCTTTTAGATAATAAGGAATTATCTGGACATGATTTAGAAAAAACAATTTTTAAGGAAACTCTTGAAAATTGCGAGCCTGAAACTCGTGAAGGAATAAGTAATATCATTGGGTCAATAGGTGAAAATGATTTAATTTTTGAATCATTAAAGTCTACTTTCCCCAATAAGATTTGGTATCCAATAAAAGATAACCTTGATGGGGGGAGATGGATCGGTCTCACGTATCAGCCTGTTGTATACGGAGGTGTAGTAAAGAGAATTTTGGTTATTTGTGAAGACAGAACAAAAATTATCCAAAGTGAAGAAGCATTAAAAGATTCCCAATTGCTTGAAGATAAAAGTATCGCAAGAATCCTTCAAATTAAAAAATCCGACCAGAGCATGCTTCCTTTGTTTGTTAAAGAGATAAACGAACTAGTTGAAAAATTGGGGCCTCTTTATAAAGAAGAAAACTCTAAAGAAATTTGTAATGTTCTCCATGGTGTAAAAGGTAATGCTAGAGTTGCAGGATTTGATTTTCTTACATCTTTAAGCCATGATTTAGAGTCTTTTATTTTAGACAAAAATAAATCAGAGAATGCTTCCAAATGGAAGGATATAGGTAATAATATTTCTGAAATAAAAAGTGAATGGAAAGAAATTAGCTCACTTCACAGGTCATTAGTTTCTACAAATGATGTTGCGAATGATAGCAGCGTCGATTCAGATGTCGCTGAACTTTTTGATCGTTATAGTAAAATGCTAAATGCATCTAGCTTTTCCGAAGACCCTATAAAAACAGAAAGGATGATGTTGGCCATTAAGTCAATAAACTTTTCTTCTATCGAAGGTATGAATCAAAATATAAAACTTAAAGCAGAAAAAACTTGTGAAGCTTTGGGGAAGAAAGTAGAGGTCCACTTTGATTGGAATAATATAATTTTAGAAGACTACACGAAGTCTTCTTTAAGTGAATCCTTACTTCATTTGGTTACAAACGGAATAAGTCACGGTATCGAAAACCCAGAAAGAAGAAAGGAATTAGGTAAACCCGAAGAGGGACAGATAAATATTAAGGCCAGAGAAAAAGATGGAATGATTTTTTTAGATGTTCATGACGATGGAGCAGGAATATCTTTTAGCTCGATTGTTAGAACGGCCGTCAAAAGAAAAATTATTACTCTTGAGAAAGTAACGCAAATATCAAGATCAGAGCTTTTAAAGCTAGTTTTTGAGCCAGGTTTTTCTACCGCAGAAGAACTAACAGATATAAGTGGTCGTGGTGTGGGTATGGATGTTGTAGCGGAAAGAGTTAAAGAACTTGGTGGTGATATAACTTTAGATACTAAAGAGGGTAAAGGCACCCGCTTTAGTATGAGCATGAGAACAGGTAAAAAAACTGAGGTTAATAGAAGCGTTGTTTCTTTGTCTCGTTTTAAATCTCTTCTAATTAAAAACCTAGAGCTACTTGGGAAAGAAAAAAATGTAGACCTTGAGTTCGAAAATTTAAAAGATGATAAAAGTCTAGATAAAGGTATGATCTATTGTGATATGCCTAGACTTACTTTAGCGGTTACTACTTATTTAGGGTCTTTTCTAAAAGAAGGCGGAAAATATAAACTGAAAGTTTTCAGAGAGAGTAACAAGTTTTATATAGATGGAGCTTGTTTAGAAGAAGGAGATGACAAGTCCAAATGGGCAGAATTTACAAAACCATTGGCCTTCTGTTTTGATTACTTAAAAAAACACAAAGGCGAAATTAGGGAAGACAAAGAAAGTATGCAGGTTTCATTTGGTCATATTCTAGGGCCAACTGATATTCCAGATCTTCATGTTGCTTTTGAAAAAGGTATAAGTGAAGAAGATGCAAAAATAACTACAGACAGGATTCTTTCGATTAAAGAAGAGCTTGACCTTACTCTTGAGATAAATTTAAAACCTGATCGATATACTAATCTATTCGTAATGTCCAACCCTTCTGAAAATAAAGAACTTTCACTTACCTTAGGAGCTTCTAAAGCAAGCATTCAAAAAGAACTGAGGAAGAAAGTTGAATCGATTGTTTCTGCTATCGATAGATTCTAGTTTTTAAAAAATACATCTTTATAAAGGGCCTCTTTTTTAAGAGGCCTTTTTCATTCTAAATATTTCAAACAAAGCAATGGCCAATAAGTAAAAAAAAATTTTATTATTAATAAACTTCCAGAATTTTATAAGGCAGGAAAAATTTATGTCTAATGTGGATGTCGATCCTGAGTGCTTGGAAAGGATGAGAAATCTTGTCAGGAATGTTGCAATCGATAGATTTCGTAGAGCATCCCAGGAGGAAAGTTTCAAACTTTTAGAAACTACAGGTGGGAAAAAAAATATTTATGATCATTGGATGGCCATAATTTTAGTTTCTGGAAAGGCGCTTAGAATAACTTTTAAAGTACATTTCAATATAAAGTCATCTAAAAAAATGGCGTCCCCAATTTATGGAAAAAATCCAGAAAAAGTTGAGGTAAGGCAGGCAAAAGACTTCATAAAAGAATTTTGTAACCTTTCAGCTGGGTATATAAAAAAAATATTTGAAGATCAATCACTGGATGTTGGTATTAGTCTGCCTTTAGTTATTAGAGGATTTGATGAAGTTTTTTTTGAACGGCAAGTAAAAAAATCAATAATAGAAGATACTTTTAGGATCGAAAACTCTGGTGTAGGCGTTGTTTGTACCAATATAGTAGAGGTTTTTAATCAAGATCTTTTGAATGATATTGATATCAATGTAGAAGAAGAAGAAGAGGAGATAGATTTCTTATGAGCGAAATAAATAAAGACCTTCAGGCAACTCATAAAATTTTAACCATAGTTGAACAGTCTAAATCTCATAATGATGAACTTCTGGATAAACTACCAGGAATTTTTTCTATAATAGATGATGAATCAAGAGTTCTGAGAGGAAACTTATTACTAGCAAGCACTTTTAAGTGTGAATTGGAAGAGGTCATAGAAAAAAAATTCTCTAGCATCTTTAGAGATGAGGCCTGGAAAATTTTTAGTAGTAAGATTCAAAGTATTCAAGAAGGGAAAAATTCCGATGAACAATTTGAATTAGAAATAACAGTTGATGGGGAAGAGGACAAATCTTTTTATTGGTATATTTCGAAGTTTTCACCTGGCAAAAAAAGTGACAAGAAATTTTATTCAATTGTTGGGGAAGATATCTCTGAATTGAGAAAAAAAGAAAAGCAATTAATGGAAATATTTTCTAGTATTCCTCTTGGTATCATGACGGTTGGTTCAAATAAGCAAGTTGAACCACAATATTCACAATTTACTGAATATCTATTGGATAATAAAGAAATAGAAGGGAAAAATTTTGAGGAAGTTCTTTTTGGCTACACTATCGCTAACGGAACTCCAGAGGAAAAAGAAGGTGTAAAAAACATTCAGGCCTCTATTGGTGAAAATGAGCTCATTTTTGAGTCTTTGAAATCAACGTTCCCAACTCAGATTTGGTATCCTATAGAAGATAATCTCGATGGAGGTAGGTGGCTTGGAATTAGTTATCAACCAGTCGTTTATAGCGGTGCTGTAAAACGCCTTCTTTTAATTTGTGAAGACCGAACAAAAATTATACAAAGTGAAGAGGCCCTAAAAGATACTCAAATGTTAGAAGATCAAAGTATCGCTAGAATTCTTCAAATTAAAAAATCAGACCCAAATATGTTGCCTCTTTTTGTAAAAGAGATTAATGAGTTGATAAAAAAACTTGATCCCCATATAGAAGAAAAAGCATCAAGAGAACTTTGCAACTCACTTCATGGAATTAAAGGTAATGCTCGTGTTGCTGGTTTTGATTTTCTAACAAATATTACTCATGAATTAGAAACTTTCGTTCTTGATAAAAATAAACCTGAAACGGATAGCAAGTGGGATGAGATTAGTGAAAATATTGAAGGTATTAAGTCCGAATGGGGAGAAATAGAGTCCCTGTACAACTCTCTGAATAAAGTTGATGGAGGTGCTTCCAAAGCTGCTAACCTAGATGATGATGTTTCAGATTTATTCGAACGTTATAGTAGAATCTTGAATGCAGGAAAATTAGGCGATGACCCGCTTAAAGCAGAACGAATGATGCTTGCAATTAAATCTATTAATTTTACCAATTTAGAAGATATTAAAGAAAAATTAAAAGTCCAAGTTGAAAAGACAGCTGAGAATCTTAACAAAGAAGTTAATTTAAATTTCAAAATTGAAGACATTACTATTGAAGAGTATGCAAAGACGTCTTTAAGTGAGTCTTTATTGCATATTATGAATAATTGTGTTGGTCATGGTATTGAATCACCCGACGACCGAGAAATGCTTGGAAAAGAAAGGGCCGGAAACATAGACCTCGAAATAAGTGAAGGTAAGGGAGGGACATTACAGATTACCGTCACTGATGATGGTGCGGGTATATCTCTTTCTTCTATAGTAAAAACAGCAGTTAAAAGGAAAATTATAGAATTGGATAGCGTCCCCGATATATCCAAAGAAGAGCTTTTAAACCTTGTTTTCGAGCCAGGTTTTTCAACTGCTGAAAGTGTAACCGAAGTCAGTGGCCGGGGTGTTGGAATGGATGTTGTTGCTGAAAGAATGAAAGAATTAGATGGGACAATCCAATTAGATACTGTTGAAGGTAAGGGGACCACTTTTGTTTTAAAAATGAAATCAGGAAAAAAAGCCGATATTAGCAGAACCGTCTTCCCTTTAAAAAAATTCCAGGAAATTTTAGTAAAAAATATTATTCAAACAGGAAAAGAGAAAAAAGCACAACTTGAGTTTGACTCAGAAGGAATTGACTCATTAGAAAATGGGATTATCTACGGTGATATTTCCAGAATTATCTTAAGTTTGACCACCTATATAGGGAGTTTTGTAAAAAATAACGGGGTTTACAAATTCAAACTCGATAGAAATGTAAATAAAATACAATGCAATATTAAAACTATAAAAAGTGGAAAAGATAAAGAGTTATTAGCAGAGTTTAATAGGCCACTTAATTTTTGTAATGAGTATATACGTCAACATAATGGAAAAGTAGAAAAATCAGACAAAGAGCTTAATGTTTTATTTGGAAATTTATTGTCTAAAAATGATATTCCCGAAATAAATATTGCCTTTGAAAAGGGAACAACAGAAGACGATGCGAAAGGGACCAAGAATAAAATTGAACAGGTACAAAATGAACTTGATTTGCCAATTAAGATTTCTATGAAGCCTTCAATACAAACCAATCTTATGGTTCTTTCAAACCCTACTAATGGTGGGGAATTAAATTTAACATTAGGGGCATCTAAAGCAAGCATCCAAAAAGATTTAAGAAGAAAAATAGAATCTGTCTTTAGGGCATTGGACAAATTCTAAATTATAAGAATTCTACGTCCGAGCTCGGTGGTGTGAAAGGGACCTCTGTAAGGTCAAATAGCTTTTTCCCTTCGTGATCTATATAGCCAAGAGTTAAAGAAAATATATTTTTTTCTTCTCTTAGTACAATTTCAGGAAAATATATTTTTCCGAAGTTAACTCTAGAATTACTATCATAAGATTGTGGTATTGATATTTTTGCTTTTATGTCAATTTTTGTGAAATTGTAGTTTACCACACCAATGTACTGGTTCATGAATTCTCTAAAGTAGTCTTCAAGCTTGTTTGAATTTTCGCTAATAAGCGTATCTGAATTGGATCTTAGATTTTCTTCATTTACTCTGAGTACAAAACGACCGGTTGTGGAATCGAAAGAGTTCTCACATATTGTCATATAGTCATGTTCAACAATTCCTGGGCCACTATCCAAAGTCCAAGTTGTTGAAATATCTTTAAAGATGAACGGAAAAATATAGTTAGCACATTCTACTGAGAATTTATTGAGGCCGCCGGGCATTCTTTCCCTATCGCGGACGCTAAAAGTTGCTCTCATAAAGTCTTCAGTGAAGTTTCCAAAGACTATTTTTTCTAGATGTTTCTCAGGTATATCTAAATCTTTTGATGGATTGAAAAGTATAAAATCTAGCTT
>JAOMEV010000064.1 GCA_028346125.1 Bacteriovoracales bacterium
AAGACCACTTATTAACTTTAGTAAAGGAAAGAACTGAAAGCTTGAAAACAGAAAAGAAGTTAACTGAGCAAATTACAGAAAACTTCAATGAGCTAGCTATTGTCAAGGCCGACCTTGAGTTCTCTAAAGGAAACCTTGAAAAAATAAAACTTAAATTGGAAGAAAAAGTTAAAGAAAGGACACTAGAGCTTGAGAGAAAAAATGATCGTTTGAAAGAATATGATTATACTGTTGCTCATGACCTCATAAACCCGATTGGTATGATCTTAAGTTACATTGACCTTCATGCTCACTCTAAAGCAAAGGGAAAAGAAAGAACGGATGAGATTTTAGAAAAGATAAGATTTGCTAGTGAGAAGTCCATGGATATTATCAATGGGATACTCGAAAACTTAATCGTTGAAAAAGTAGATCTTGAAAAAAATAATCTCATTAAAATATTAGATTTCTCCTTAGAGCAACTCCAAGTCAAAATGGAAGAAAAAAATGCAATGATAAAAAGAGACCTCGAGGTCGAAGAGTTAATGTGCAATGATATTTCCTTAACTCAGGTTTTTGCCAATATTATTAGCAATTCATTAAAATATTCCAAAGAAAATGAAAGAGTCATTATAGAGATCGCATCATTTATTAAGGGGAATAATACTTATATAACAATAAAAGATAATGGTACTGGCATCGAGCAAAACAAACTTCCTTTAATTTTTGATAAAAGAGAAAGAGCAGGTGCGGAAGGCTCTGCAGTTAAAGGTTATGGAATTGGTCTTTATAACGTCAGAAAAATGGTAGAGGATAACAACGGTCAAATTGAAGCTAAATCTGAAGTAAATGTTGGAACAACATTTACTCTTATTTTTCCCATCGATAAAAAATAGTTTTTTCCAAATAATCATTATTTACTAAAACTTTTCCCCTACTAAAACGATAAGGGATGAGTAGATTACTTAATTTTATTAAGGTAAAAATTGAAATTTATTACTCAGATTTTTATTTTAAGTATTTTTATATTTACTGATGCTAAATCAAAAGAGGGCATCATTTTAAAATCTCCAAATGAAACTTTTAAATTAGGAAAGCGTCTACAGTTTTATGAGGATAAAACTGGAAAATTAAAACTTGAAGATATCTTAAATATAAATGAAAAATTTAAATATTCTGATAATGAAGTTCCAACCTTCGGCCTTACAAAATCTGCAATTTGGGGAAAGGTAACCATTACGAATAATTCGGATGTACGAGATTGGGTCATTAAAAATAATATTGTATGGCACGATTATTTTAATTTTTATAAAAAAAATGGGGATGAGTGGACAGAAATAAAAACAGGCGATAGAAGGCCATTTAATACAAGAGATATAGATTATAGAGGTTTTGCTTTCCATATAAAACCCCAAAAAAAGTCAATTTATTATTTCAGGATTTCAGGCAATGATGATATCTCCCTCCCAATGGAACTCATTTCTTTAAATCAATTTATAAAAAGTGAAGGCGACGTCTTGGTTGGTTATGCACTTTTCTATGGTGCCATACTTATTATGGTTTTTTATAATTTGACTAACTACTTTTTCATTAGAGAAAAAAGTTATCTTTATTATTGTTTAACTATCCTTTCTCTATTGTGGATTAACGTCGGTACAAATGGCCTGGCGTTCCAATATATTTATCCAAATTCAATATGGATCCAAAATGATGGTTTTTTACTCCGTGCTGGGTTAACGATAATTTTCTTTAATTTATTCGTGAGAAGCTTCCTCCTAATAGAAAAAACCCGTTTTCTTTATAAAATCGTTCAATTCAATTTAGTATGTTCTTTCATCATAATGCTTTGCTCATTTTTTAATCTATACAATTTGATATATCCTCCAGTTATCATTTTTAGTCTATTGGCCTTTATCTTCATTATTTATGCTGGTGTAACAAGAATGTGGGAAGGGTATAAACCAGCAAGGTATTATGTTCTCGCTTTTAGCGGATTTTCAATTGGCGGGATTGTCCAAACGTTAAGTATCGTCGGCTTAATAGCTCCAACGTGGTTTATTAATCATGGATTTCAATTTGGAAACCTTTTCCAAACATTTTTTCTGGCCTTTGCACTAGGTGACAAGTTTCGCCTGATGAAAGAAGAGGCGCTTCAAAAGGAAACAGAGGCGAAAAAGGTTCTTGAAGGTTTTTCAATGAAATTAAAAAAAGAGGTTGATGCACAAACTGTAGAATTAAGAGAAAAAAATGAACGCCTTAAAGAATATGACTATACGGTTGCCCATGATCTTATAAACCCCATTGGTGTGGCCCTAAGTTACGTGGATTTATACGACAAACTTTATAAAGACAATCCTGAAAAGACACAAGAAATTATGAAAAATATAAAAACTTCAATAGAAAAATCGGTTGGCATTATTAATGGTATACTCATTAATTTTACGGTTGAAAAAGTGGATCTTAAAAAAAGGTCCCTTATAAATATTCTCGATTTGGCCTTGGAACAACTTCAGGTAAGGATTAAAGAAAAAAATTCTGTTATAAAAAAGGATCTAAGTGTTGAAGAGTTTGTTTGTAATGACACTTCATTAATACAGGTTTTTACAAATATTATTGGAAATGCCATAAAATATTCCAAAGAAACCGTAACCATAGAAATCGTTTCTTTTAAAAAGGATAATAAAACCTACATAAAAATTAGAGATAATGGCATTGGAATGAAAAAAGAAAAACTTCCTTTAATTTTTAATAAACAAGAAAGAATCGGTGCTGAAGGTACTGAAGTCAAAGGACATGGGATAGGACTTTACAATGTCAAAAAAATGGTTGAAGAAAATAATGGCACGATTGAAGTCGAATCAGAAATTGGAAAAGGCTCAACTTTTATTCTTATTTTTCCAGATTAAACCCTTTAAATCTTCCCCAATCATATAAAAGCAAGGAACCAAAACAATTGTAAGTGGTGTAGCAAAGATAAGCCCATAACCAAGAGAGAGGGCCATTGGCATCATAAAAGGATCCGATCCACCTAGTCCGTAGGCCAGTGGAATAAGACCTGCTACGGTTGTTAAAGTAGTAATTATAATGGGCCTCAAACGATGAGATGTTCCTTTTACAACCAATTCATTTAAAGTTTTTTTACCCTCACCTTTTTTAACTGTTTCATTAAGGTGGCTCACAAGAACGAGTGAATCATTTACAACAACACCAGCGAGTCCAATGGCCCCCAACATGGCCATAAAGCCTAAAGCCTCTTGATGAATGGCAAAAGAGAGGATAACCCCCACAATACCAAAAGGTATAGCGAGCATGACATAAAAGGGTTGAAAATAGGAATCGAACAAGAGAATAAGAAGAAAGTAAATTCCAATTGTGGCAAAAATAAAGGTGTTCATTAAACTCTTTATGGACTTTTTAGTTTCTTCGGCCTCTCCACCTATTATAAAGCGTGTCCCTGGATAATCTTTATCTAGGTAGAAAAATGAAACTAATTCCTGGGTCACTTTTACGGGGTCTGTTATTTTTTGATCTAAGTCTGCGGTAATGGTGATACTTCTATCACCATTATGGTGTTTAATTCTTCCCTGGCCCTTTTCTGATTTGAATTCTATGGCCTTTCCTAGTTCTATCAATCGCCCGATTGAGTTAGGAACAAGTAATTTTTTAATATTTTCTTTATCCATTCTATCTTTTTTATCTAATATAACTTTATATTCAATATCTTCATCTCCCCTACGGATGGACGTCGCCTTAACACCATCAAAGGACATTCTTAGGGAGTTCACTATGTTTGGAAGGGTCAATCCTAGCCTGGATAATTTTTCATAATTAAAAATGAGCTGTATTTCTTCTTTTCCCGGAGCATCATCTGTTTCGATGTCTTTGACTCCTTTTATATTTTTAAGTTTCCTAACCACATCGAGAGATAATTTTTTTCTAATTTCATCGTTCGCCCCAACGATTTGGAGTTCTACCGGACGACCGACAGGAGGACCTCCTGCTATGACATTAAAATTTATTTTTTTAAATTCTTTTAGTTTTTTTGTTTTTTCTCTAAGCTCTTCAACAATTTCTCTCGCGACTCTTTTTCTTTCTCCATAAGGACTCAGATCGACGTAAATGACCGATGAGTTATCTCTTAGCCTACTCTTTATTTCATCACCCCAAAGACCTATTCTTGTTGCAAAAGAAATAATTTCACGACGATCTGACTGAAGAAGAATTTTTTCAAGTTCACTAACGGCCTTCTTATTTTTTTCTAAGGAGACACCTTTAGGAAGCTCTGTGGTTATGATAACCCTTTCTGCTACCGATTCGGGAAATAAAATAAATTGCATATAATTTTTTGCGTAATACAAAGAGGACAAAAAGAATAAGATGAAGAGGAAAACGAATAGATAACGTCCCTTTAAAATTGGTCCAAATATAGAGATAAATGGTTTTTTTACAAATTTTGAAAACCATTCACCTTCTTCTTTGCTTTTTAGCTTATGAAGCCCTGGAACCAAGTGAGAAGGTAAAATAAAACAGCACTCGAAAAAAGAAATAAACAATGCAGAGGTGATAATTAAAGGAATGATAGAAATAAATTTACCCATAAGCCCTGTCATAAAAAACATCGGAGCAAAGGCCAGGAAGGTTGTTAAAATAGTAGTAAGAACGGGTTTAAAGACTTCAGCGGTTCCATCAACCGCGGCTTCGACAGGTGTTTTCTTAAGCTCTGAAAAGTGACGGTAAATATTTTCAGCAATAATAATGGCATCATCAACAATGATGCCCACGACGATAACCATCGCAGTTAATGAAATTCTATCAACGGCCATTCCTTGTGATTGTAAATATATAAAAGAGCCAAATAAAGAAAAGGGGATTCCTAGGGCCACCCAAAAAGCTGTTCGGTAATAGAGGAATATAGAAAGAATAACATTAACTAAAATAAGACCTAAAATACCATTATTGGCGACAATTTTAAATTTATCTCTAATAATCCTTGAATTGTCGTTATTAAGAGTAAATTGGATACTTTCCGGTAAAATACTTTTCTGACTTGAAATTAATTTTTTAACTTTATCAACAGTATTAATAACATCTGCGACGTCCGTTTTGTAAATAATTAGGGAGATGGCCCTTTTACCGTTCATATTTGTGTAAATTTGAGGTTTTTGGAAATCTTCTTTTACAATTGCTAAATCTTTTATTCTTATTCTTTTCCCCTCATAATTTGATCTCACAATAACATTGCCAACGTCTTTTAAATTTTCAAACTCGGCGTACGGAACGATATTTTTTTCTCGATTATCCTTTGTAATTTTACCAACAGTTGCTCTTGTATTTCTTTTGTTTAGAACCTCATGAAGTTGAAGAATGGAAACATCATTTTTAATGAGTTTCTCTAAGGAGGCCTCTATTCTAATTTCAGGCGCATAAAGGCCAAAATTTTCTATACGTGAAATACCGTCTATGTCTTTAAGCTTTTTACGAAAATTTTTTACAATTTGTCTTAGTTTCTCGTAAGGGATATCCCCTGTAATACCCACCTCCAGGATGGGAAACATACTCGCATTAAGCTCTGAAATTGTAGGTCTATTCATTAAGTCGGCAGGAAAATCTGATATTTGGTCAACGCCTCTTCGAATTTCATCTTTGACTTTTTCTTTATCAGCCGCATCTTCATCAATAAAAACAACAATCCTAGAAATTCCTTCTTGGGTTATGGAGAAGCTTTTATTGATATTAGCAATTGATTTAATTTTATCTTCAATTTTATTGGTAATTTTAAGTTCAACATCACCTGAAGATCCCCCCGGGTAGGCAGTCACAATCATGACTCTTTGAAAATCTACCTTTGGAAGAGAGTCCTTATTAATGCTGATAATAGAATAAAGTCCTGCCAATATTACAAATAAGGTCAGAAGGTGGGCAAAGGTTTGCCTTTCAACGAAGAATTTTAATATGGCCTTCATACTGGTCTATTTTGAGTGAAAATTGAAGGCCGATCAAGGTTTAAATTCTCTTAATCTAATCAAAAATTATTTTTAAGTTAAAATAGGGGTAAGATCCCATAATAATTATGTAAGTGGAAAGAAAAAAGTGGAAAAAAATTGGAATAGTTCCCCGGGGCCATTTAACCTCAGGCTCCTTAACTTTATGAACAATAAACCTAACAACCATTAAAACAAAGTAGATAGCACCAAAGTAAACAAAATACTTTTGCGTTGAAGGGTTTAAGAAAAAAAAGAGGGGACCTTTCCCCATATGAAAACAAAAGTTGAAAATAACCATGCAAGTATACATAAACATTTGATAGGTCAATAGAATAGGGTAAGGGAGAAGACCTGAATACCACATTTCCATTTTAGGGAGATAGCTAGGCGAATAGATCCCCACGAAGACCTGCGCTAAAATCCTCATGAGAAAAATTAAAGTTATAAACCACAAAAGAAATTGAAATATAAAATTTTCCATAAAGTAAATTTATTAGAAGTAGGTTTGTATTTGTAATGAATTTATCTTTTTTTTATTAAATTGAAAATCATAAATTATGTTAATCTTAAATTGTATCAAGTATCTATATTAAATGATTTTAATTGAGTTTAAACCGAGAGGTTTCTATTTTAAATCTTTCAAAAATAACTCATTCAGTCCTTCCCTACTTAATCTATCCTTTTACTGTGATGACGGGATTTCTTTTTTATAACTATTTAACGAATCTTGGAATCCATACTTATATTGCGGCCATGTCTTCTCTAACATTCTCATCTGTGATTATCACTTTTTTTGAAGTTGTCTATCCCTACAGAAAAGAATGGCAAAATGTAAAAGGGGATATAAAAACAGACTTTCTGCATATGAGCGTCACCCAATTGGTTTTACCTAGAATTTTAGAAATATTTTTTATCCCTGTATTTTATTCTCTCATTTCCTTTTTTGTTTCAAATCAACAATGGGCCACATTCTCTTCCTTTTGGCCTCATCATTCGCCGATTGCCTTCCAAGTCATTCTTATGATGGTTTGCAATGAATTTTTTAGATATTGGGTTCACCGTATGGCCCATACAAAAAGATTTTTATGGAAACTTCACTCAGTTCATCACAGTCCAGAAATTCTTTATTGGTTTAATTCAGGAAGATTTCATCCTCTTGAAAAGATTATTCAATTTATACCAGATACACTTATTTTTTTACTGATAGGAATGAAGCCTGAAGTACTTTCGGCCTATTTAGTTTTTTATGGAATCAATGGCTTTTTTCAGCATTCTAATATCAATGTCAAATATGGCCCTTTGAATTATATTATTAGTAGCTCTGAACTTCATAGATGGCACCATTCTGAAATTCCAAGAGAGTCAAATGGAAACTATGGAAACAACCTTATTATTTGGGATGTTATATTTGGTACTTGGTTTCTCCCCAAAAATCGTTCGGTGGGTTCGATTGGGCTAAAAAACCGTAATTTTCCTCAAGATTATCCATCTCAACTCAAGGCCCCTTTTATTTCTAAAATTGATTTGAAAGACGTACCAGTACCCACATCTTTTGAAATGCTTGAAAAGGTTGGAAAAGGCTTTATCAACTTTATGATGAAATCAAAAGTTTATGTGGTTGGGGCCTATCACTACAATAACCTTAATTGGGCCTGTCAACACCCAAGAGAAGAACAAGAGAAAGTTCTTTTGGCCATACTCCACTACCAGGAAAGAACAATATTTGGGATAGAGCATGGCTTTGATAAGATTAAATCTATTGAGGAATTTAGAGAAAAAGTTCCTCCTCAGGATTATGAAAGCTTAAGAGGCTATATTGAAAAGCAGGATAAAACAGGTGAGCGCTATATAAACTTTGACACACCTGTCATTTATGCCGTTACAAGTGGATCAACTGGGTCTCCCAAATATATTCCTGTTCTTAAAAGAAGTATCGAGGCCTTCAAAAGGGCCCAACTTATTCAGGCCTACTCTCAGATGATGGAAAGAAAAGAGGTTATTAGCGGAAAAATTATGGCGATTATGGGTGCTAGTATTGAAGGACATATGCCTTCTGGAATCCCCTTTGGCTCTGCTTCTGGTTTTGTAAAAGACCATGCTCCTAAAATCGCCAAACAAAAATATGTTCTTCCAGGTGAAGTTGCCTATATAAAAGATAACCTTTTAAAATACCAAACCATTTTAAGGCTTGTTCTTGGGCATGATGATATCACTTATTTAGGCTCTGCAAACCCTTCAACCTTTATTAAACTATTAGATATCATTAATGAATATTGGGATAAATACTACATCGATCTAAAAGAAGGAACATTTTTTAGAGACGAAGATCTCATTCCTGAACATCAAATGACCTTAAGGGGACTCTACTCATATTCGCCAGAAAAAGCTGAACGTTTGAATAATATCTACAAGGAAAATGGCGAGCTAAAGCTTCTTCACCTTTTTCCTGAACTTCAAATATTAGGAACTTGGACAGGAGGAAGTTGTGGTACCGCCTTAGGCTCTCTCAAAGGTCAATTGCCTGAACAAACTTTAACAAGAGATCCAGGCTATATTTCAAGTGAATTCAGAGGAACTATTCCACTAAAATCTGGGAGAACAACAGGAATCCCAACACTAATGGACAACTTCTATGAATTTATTGAAAGAAATGATTACGATGAAGGCAAAAGAGATTTTCTTACCTTAGATGAGCTCAAAGATAGAAAAGAGTATTATATTTTTGTTACCACTGAATATGGTTTATACCGCTATTTTATGAATGATGTCATTAGAGTCGAAGGTTTTAAATTTAAAACACCTCGAATAAAATTTATTCAAAAAGGAAGAGGTGTCACCAATATTACAGGGGAAAAACTTTATGAGGGACAAATAATAGACGCCATGAAAATTGTTGAAGAAGAAATGCACCTTACATCCAATTTTTTTATTATGATTGCTGATGAGCACAATTCTCTTTACAACCTTTTTATAGAGCCTTGTAAAGGGAGTAGACACAATTATGAAACTCATTTAAAGGTCTTTGCAAGCAGACTGGAAGAATGCCTTTCAGAAATTAACGTAGAATTTGATGCAAAAAGAAAAAGTGAACGTTTAAAGGCCACAAAAATTCACCTTTTAAAACAAAAGAGCTTAGATGCCCTCAAAAGGTTCTATATTGAGGAAAAAGGGCAAAGAGAAGCGCAGTTCAAACCTAATATATTACAATATGAAAAAGACTTGGAGTTTCCTATAGAGAAATCTGTAGACGAAAACTTTAAAAAGAAGGCCTAAACTTTCAATAAACTTTTTATTTTCGTCCCTATTAACTGAGAGTCTTTGTGTATATTAACAAGTCCCCCTCTAGAATCATAATTTTGCCCAACATAAAATAAGTTTTCATGATTTAAGTCTTCTACCCTATTTTTTCTTTTTGCAAAACCATCCTCATCTATCTCAATATTTTCTTTAAAGATATCAAGGTTTAATTTAAACCCAGTCGCCATAATGATGGCGTCTAGCTTCTTAAACTCATCTCCTTCAAATTTAACCCCATTTTCTTCATAAGAGAGCACCTTGCTTTTGTATTTTATTTGTCCTGACTTTACAGATTTTGAAAACTTTTTACCAATTATCGGGGGCCTATCTAGAGGACTATAAGACGGCCTGGGAATAAGGGGTGGCCCACCAATAAGATCGATGAAAATATTTGAGAGTCTAATACAAAATAATTGAAAAGCTTTTGGAAAAACTGACATTAGATATCCCAAATACTGCACAGGAATTCCTAAAATATGAAGAGGTGCGACATTTGCACCGCTTTTTATAAAAATTGTTGTGTCTATTCCTTCTTGCGAGAGCTCATAAGATATTTCAGCACCGGAATTTCCAGCACCAATAACCATAACATTCTTTCCTTTAAAAGGACTTGGTTCTTTATACTGAATACTATGAAAGACTTCTCCCTTAAAATTTTCTAGTCCTGATATCTTGGGAATAAAAGGGAACGTCGCTAATCCAATTCCCAACACCAAAAAATCGCAGGAATATTCACCCTGATTCGTTTCCAAAATCCACTGGCCTTTATCATTTTTATAAATTTTGGAAACTTCAGTTGAAGTTTTTACCGGAAGTTTAAATTTTTCAGTATACTCCTCAAGGTAGCCTATAAATTGCTTTTTTGGAGGAAAAAGATGCGTGTCTTTATTAAATTTCATTCCAGGTAAAGCTGATAAATGTTTCCCTGTATGTAATGTCAAACTATCATAAAAGCTTCTCCAAGAATCAGCAATTTCTGGGCCCTTCTCAAAAACAATATGATCTATATCGTAGTCTCCGAGAATCTTTGAAGTGGCCAATCCCGCAGGTCCGGCACCTATTACAATAGTTGACTTATGATTCATTATTTTTTTGTCCTCGATTTAAAAGGAGACCATAAGTACTCCCTGTTATGTACATTAAAATACCATAGGTTCCAGGTACCACACTCATTTCAGCACTTTTTAGTATTGAGTTTGTAATAAGAAGGGCCAAGGCGCCATTTTGAATACCTACTTCCATACCAATCGTTAAAACCTTGCTTTTATCCAGCTTAAAAAGACGGGCCGTGAAATAACTTATTAAAATCATTGTCACATTCAAAGTAATAACAACAGACCCAGAGGCTTTTATAAAACCAACAACATTTTCACTGTTTTGCTTAAAGATTCCTATTATTATTGTCGCCAAAAATATCACTGAAACCTTGCTCATGATTTTTTCCAAAGGATGAGCGAAGGATGGGTATTTCTTTTTGACTAAAATTCCAATAATGACAGGAATTATTGTGTAGGTAACGAGGATTAAAGTTGTTTCAGTGATATTTAAAACATAGGAATCACTAACTCCTAAAAACTTAGAGGAAATAAAATTAAATAGAAAAGGTATCGTTATAGGGGAAAAAAGACTTGAAACACACGTCAGGCAAATGGATAAAGCAACATCACCTTTAAAAATATAAGTGAAAATATTTGAAGTTGAGCCTCCAGGACAAAGTCCTAATACAATGACCCCCAAAGCGATTTCCTCTGAAAGGGGAAGACCTGATACGGCTATCAAAGTTGCCACTAAGGGAAGTACCAGGTTTTGAAGTACCAAACCAAGAATAAAAGACTTTGGCCTCTCAAAAACTTTTTGAAAGTTTGAAAAATCTAGAGAAAGACCTATTCCAAACATAATAAAGCATACTGAGAGGGGTAGAAAAATATTGATTAAAGAAGAACTTTCCAAAAATTACGCTCCCTATGATTATTATTATTCAATTTTAAATAAAAAATTTCTAATTTTCATTTTTAATTAGACCTAAACCCTAAATTTTATGAAAAATCCTTTTTTTTTCATCAAGCTTTCTGGATAATGAAAGTATGCTAAAAATAAATCTTTACCAAATGAGAATTCCCTTCAATTTTAGTTTTGGCCATGGGGCCGCCAAAAGAACAACTTCGGACTCTTTTATACTCAAACTGGAATCTGAAGAAGGACTTATTGGATATGGAGAAGGATTACCAAGAAGCTATGTAACAGGTGAAACACTTGATACATCTTGTCAGTTTTTCAAGGAGTCCCTTTCTCCGTTAATTAAAACCTCTTCTTTTCAATTTAAAAGCAATAACAATTTACAAGAGATATTAGAAAATATTCACAATTGTTTTTTTAAAAATATCAATTTTCAAAACGAAGATAACGTTTCATTTAACAGCATAAAATGTGCTACAGAAATGGCACTTCTGGACTTAGTATTACAAAAAGAAAAAAAAGGCCTCAATAATTTAATATCTCCGAACAATAAAGTTAATTACAGCTGTATCCTCCCTTTTTTTCCCTTAAAGTACTTAGGTCTCATCTTGAGATTTTTAAAGTTTTATAAGTTTAAACAAATGCTCAAGATGATGAACAAAGATTAAAAAAGATAAGAAATATTTTAGGCAATGAGGTTGAAATAAGAATAGATGGAAATAGTATCTACGACAGAGATTC
>JAOMEV010000065.1 GCA_028346125.1 Bacteriovoracales bacterium
CTAGCTGTAAAAGTTTAGAAGGAAGTGAGAATCAATCAATTTGTGAAAAGAAATATAAACTCACGACTTTCAATAAAGTACCCACCGGGGCCAATAATTGTGAAAAATTAAAGTCAGAGGTCATTTTTCAAGTTGGCTACGGGTCACTCGATGGTTTACAAGTAAAAAAAACAATCGAGTTAGAGCAAAGTGTTGAAGCTGTTATACCCTCTCACGTTAATAGTGAAACAGGGGAAAAAATAGCAAATGTGGATAGTTTTGAGATACCTGTGCCAAATATTATTTATTTTGATGGGCTAGTAAAACCTGGGTTTGAGTTTGGGGTTAAAAAATCTAACTTTATGGAAATAAAATTTAATGAGGATAATGCGTCCAAAAAACAAGTTAGATTTTCAATTAATCTCAAAAAAACAACGATAGGTCTTAAAAACTGTTTAGGATTAGATGGTTCTAAGAACTACGATCTTACCTGCGAAAGAAATGTAACATTTGATAATTTGACAATTCCTAATGAGGGGAGGGGACAGATATATTTAAGAATGATTGATAAAAATGGATTTTTATCTAAAAATGAAATTGTCGTGAATGTACCTTTGAACGAAAAAGTCATAGGTTGGTTTAATGGAGGCAGTAACGGTTGCAAAAAAAGATTTAAAGCAAAAGATGATTGCCTTATTGAAAATATGATGCCACAGCCTTACGACCCTAAGTACTTTAAAGATAAAACGAAAGAAGAGCTTAATAAGTTACTTGAATGCAATAGTTATAACCAAAAGGTTTTAGAAGGTGTCGATTATGATAGTGGATCAGGTGATTGCCCTGTCGTCTTTAAAGAAAATGGTGATATTTATGGATTAATTAATTTAGCAAAAAAAGATTTTAGTTTTAGATCCACCCCTTTTATGGGGATGGCTAATTGTAATAATAGTATCGACAAAGGAAATAATTGCTTTGTTCAGTTTATGAATGATAAAAAAAATAAAGACTTTTATGATCCTCCTATCCAGGAACATCTATTTTATTTAATGGATAAAAAGTTTAATTCTTCTAGTGAAAACTTAAATCCCTTTTTGGCCAAGCAAGATTACACATTTAGTCCAAGCCTTTCTGCCAACCAATTTTTTGATGCTTATGTAGATGGCTCTCTTTGTCACACAGTTCGTAATAGTATGTCTCAGTGCTTTCGGCCATTTAGTAGTCGAATTAATACCTCTGGTGTTTCAAGATGTTGCGGGTTCAATGCTGACGACATGACTTTTTCACCAACATATTTCTATGTTAATAAAAGAGAAAGTCTTTTTGAGCTTTTAGATGATGATTTTGATACTTCCATTTTTGTTGTCTATGATGGTCGTTTTATAGATAATTATTTTAAGTCTATAAATAGTTCGAATCCAATTGACCAGATTTTTCCAATTTATGTATCAGGTTGGAATGATTATTTAACAATCCACTGCTCAGCTCAGGAGAGAATATGTACAATCAAGGGTAGGACAGAAGATAATGATTGCCATACTAGTATCATTTCTGACGGAGGAGTGGTAACAAAGACTAGATATTGCTCAGGCAATTTTCCTGTTAGTAATTTTAAAATAACGGAGGAGAATAAATGTAAAGGTTGCCCAATAATAATTCAAGTTGACTTTAAGTTTCTAGAAAACTTAAAATCGGCTCCAGTCAATTTGTTTAAAAATATTTCTGATTTGCCTTTAGATAAAGCCAGTGAGATGTTTTTTATTAAAGCAAAAGCGAAAAGGATAGAAAATGTTTTTAAAATAAATAATGAAAAAATAAAATTTTACAGATATGATGGTAGTCTACCCAGTAATAAAAAAACCTATAGTGAAGGGATTCCTGAAAGACTTTTTTACATGCCCTTAAATCTTAAGGACTATCTTTCCAAGGAAATAAAAGAGCCTACAAGTCTTTCCACTCCCATTTTAAGGGAATCTCCAACAAAAATTGGAAACGGCTATTACTCTAAAAATTCTCCTACAT
Organism: Bacteriovoracales bacterium; assembly: GCA_028346125.1. Lineage (GTDB taxonomy): Bacteria > Bdellovibrionota > Bacteriovoracia > Bacteriovoracales > Bacteriovoracaceae > UBA7317. The sequence continues at coordinate 1,999 of JAOMEV010000065.1, forward strand.
TAAACATACTGGACATTAGGGTTTATAAAAACCTAAGTGAAGAAAATAAAGAAAATATTTATAAAAAATTAATGAAAAGTTATAAATAGCCTACTCAATACTTCTTTAATGGGTGCGCAAAGGAAGCTATCAAGTCCTTAATGGATTAAATCTTAAGGTTCTTAGAATCTATGGCCTTGTTCATTCCAAAAATAGGACAAGCAAAAAGGTCATTGAGTCTCTTAATTTCTGCTTTGAAGGTATGTGTGAAAAGGCCATTTTCAATCCTGAGAGATAATTTGTATGGCATGAGAATTTATATTTTGTCTAAAGAAGAGGTTTAAATAATATTTTGGCTTTAGGTGAAGACATTTTACCCGAGAAGCTTCTTAGTTTTATAAAAATGTTTTTTTATTCTGTATATGGAGTTTTATTTATGAACAATGAAGTTCATCTTGCGGGACCTTCCCCTTATCGTAATCGGATAACAATGTTTTGTAACTTCGTGGCTATTTTAATTTTAGCACTACACTTCTATTTTATTTATGACGAAGTAACAGACTCTTTCGCTATTAGGAATGAAAAAAAATAGAATCAAAAGACCCTCGATGGATTTTCATAAAGAAAGGCTCCTTTAACATAGATAGACTCAAAATATGGTATGAGGCCAAGACTGAATATCATGACTATATAAGTATAGGGGTACTTATTAGCTCTCTTGTGGCCTTAATAATCTATAGGCTTGGGCTACTAAGCTTTAATATTTACTATTTAAAACTAGATAGTGGTGAAGCCTACAAATTGGTTAGAAGATTCGACAAAGTAATCAAAAAAACATTAATCGGAAATTTATCCAATTATGATCATATCTACTTAGGTAAACAAGTGTTCTATGGTGGAAGGGGTTCAACTAGGGAAGCTTTGGTTTTAGAGTTAAGAGGCAAAAACGTTGATAAAATTCATGAGTTTTATGATTTTAAGATGCTTTCAGCTGTTAAGGTGATTGCAGAAAAAGCTTCAGGAATAACCCAGCTTCCTTTAAAAAATGACTTAGAGTATAAAAGTTAAAAAAATAATCTTAAAATTTCTTAAAACCCATATCCCATGCATATTTATATAGTGAAGAGTGTGTACTCTTGCCCGCATTCTCGGGTGGGTTCCCTGGTTTTGGTCCTAGGCACAAATAAAAATTTTATAAGTTATTGCTATTTCTAAAGACCTTCTGAATCCGCCTTTTACCTCAAACAAAAGTTTATTTAGTCTAAAACCTACATGTAAGTTCTTGAAGATCCTCTTTTCTTTAAGCTATGAACAGGTAGAGGTTCTTAATATTCTTTGCTATAGTTCATCAATCCTCCAATAACTAAAGTTTACCGACGTATTCAAAGTTGCGCCAAAAAATAAACGAAAATTTTGTCAGCACAATATTGAGTATTCACCTTTCAAGTTTAACAAAATTCTCAATAGTAACTGTCCCATCTTAAGAGAAATGTTATTAAACTATTTCAAATAATCGTTTCACAAGTGAAAACTTTGAAAGTTATCGGCCGTTGAATCTTGAATTAGCATAGGACTCTTGATAATTCCTCAAGGTAAAATCTGGAGAAATTAATGTCTGAAATTACGCCAAAAAGAATTGAACAAATGATTTATATTATTAGAGGCCAGAAGGTTATGCTCGATAGCGATTTAGGAGAGCTTTATGAAATCGAAAAGAAGATGCTTAAGAGAGCAGTTAGACGTAATATTGAACGCTTTCCAGATGATTTTATGTTCGAGTTAACTAAAGAGGAGCTGGAGAATTGGAGGTACCAATTTGGCACATCCAATAAGGAAAAAATGGGTCTTCGTGTGCAACCATTCGTTTTTACTGAGCAAGGAGTAACCATGCTTTCAAGTGTACTTCGAAGTCCAAAGGCAATACAGGTTAATATTTCGATCGTTAGAATATTTATTAAAATGAGAAAATTGTTAGCTTCTGAAGAGTCATTAACTGACAAATTAGAACAGCTAGAAAAAGGCTCAGATAAGTTGTTTCGTATTGTGTTTGAAAGGCTAGATAATGTTGAAAAAAATGTTCCACTTCTCCCTAGAGATAGGAGCAAAATAGGTCTAAAGTAACATATTTATTTGTTAAAGCTTTTATTCATGCGGACATCATAGCTTTCTAGAATCATTGGCCTTGAAAGAAACTAAATTTTACCAGCGTAAATCCAGAGTTCCAAAAAATAATAAATTTCTTGTTAGCAACCCTTCTCTTTAGCAAGTGCTTGCCGTTGAAGTTTAACAAGATTTTCTATCATGGATTCTCTTAATTTTCGCGTTGAAGGTATCTGGAAAAAGGCCATTTTCTACCCTGATGGGAAATGGCATGACTAAAGAAAAGTTTTAAAAATACTTTTCTAATTTAATTTTGATTTCACCAAAATATTATTAATTCAAAAGACCCATTCCATACATATTTATATAGTGAAGAAGGTGTACTCTAACCCACACTCTGGAGCGGATTCCCTGGTTTTCGAAAATTAGAGACTTTTAAAGATATCACGGGTAGTCCTTTAAAGAGAATGAGGCTCATTATAATGCATATTCACAATATTCTTGGTTGTTTAAGTGCAAAGGACAGCAAAAGTGCCGGATGGCATTATCTTGCAGCTGTTGGGTATAATAGGGTTAATGATAACTTAAAAAGTACTCAAAACAAGTTATAAATCCTCTCATGTTGGCACCAATATGATAAAAAAATCCGGCCCTTTTGCAACCTAGGGCTCCTACAGGAAAAAAAATATGTTTAAAGAAGGATTGAAAACACTTAAATTGGCAAAAGGAATAAAAGATTTTAAAACCGCAACGGATTTGGAATCTAAAAAAGCGGCTGCCCAGTTTATTAATGAGATTTTAGACAGCGAGAAAGGCCTCTTTCTCAAAGTCGGTCAGTATATGGGCTCTAAGGCCAATGCTCTTGAAGATTTTAAAAGCCTCACCAAGTCCCGAAAAAAGGCCATCCCTTTAAAAGAACTTATCCCTCATATCAATAAAAATTTAGGAAGAAATTATAATGAGGTTTTCAGTAAAGTTGAAGAGAGTGAGTTTCCGGCCTCTATTGGACAGGTCCATCGTTGCGTTTTAAAAAATGGGGATAAAGTTGCCTTAAAGGTTCAATACCCCAATATGAAAGAGAAGATTAAATCCCAGCTAAAGCTTCTCAACCTTCTTCCTGTTAAAGGCATGCTTAATCCTATGAAAAAATGGGATATAGACCTCACTTCCTATTTAGACATGATTCAGAAAAAATTAGATGAGGAGCTCTCCTATAAAAATGAAATGAACAATCAAGAAAAGTTTGGAGGAATGATAAGTGGGATGGAAGGTGTTTCCGTTTCCACAATTTATCGAGACCTCTCAAGCGATGCTCTCGTTGTTCAAAGCTTTGAAGAAGGATCCTTTGTTGATGAAGTGGCCAAAATTTGGGATAAACAGCAAAAAAATGAGGCAGGCTTAACTCTACTCAATGTATTTTTCAAAAATCTTTTTAAGGATGGGTTTCTCCAAGGAGATTGCAATATTGGAAATTACCTTTTTCGAACTTCATTAAAGGGAAAAACGGAAGTCGTTTTCATTGACTTTGGAAACTGCGTGGAAATTAAAACAAAGGTTTCTCGTGCTTTATGGAAACTCATCCAGTCAGTGAAAAGAATGGAGAGCACTGATATTAGTTTGGACCTTTTGGTTCAAGTCGGTTTTGCTCGTGAAAAACTCATCCCTATTAAACCTCAACTTTCGGAACTCCTTAATATTATTTTTGAACCCTTTTTGGAAAACAGGCCATATGACCTTTCCCAATGGAGAATTAAAGAAAGAGTTGATCAAGTCTTGGGAGAGAAAAAGTGGTGGTTTCGATCTGCAGGAAACACTGATTTCTTTGAAATCATGAAGTCCTTTTTTGGAGTCGTCAATTTACTTGAAATTCTGGAGGCAAAAATTAGCTGGCACGAGGTAATGGAGGCCATAGACTTCGATGATTAATTTAATATCGTAAAAGGGCCTCGGAAGACAAGGAGTTTTAAATAAAATTTATTTAACATTGATATTTTTCCCCTATAAAGAAACTCCTTTGGAATGGAAGACTTCCCTGATCTCTCCCTTATCTTTTTTTCAACTTTTCTATTAAAGAATATAATCCTGTGTTAAAAACGGGTGTGAAGAGCATGGTGAGAACTCGGTAAATGAGAATAATGAACATTCCGTACTTAGAAAATAAAAAAATATTCCGTATTTTTTTTGTCATAATTTTTATGGCGATTCTTTTCATTTTGGCCGATGCCACAGGATTGAGAGAAAGAATTACCATCGCTTACATAAAAAATCTTTTTTTGGAGCATAAGTTGGTGGGAAGTGTGCTTTTTGTCTTCTTATTTGCTATCGGAAATATATTTTACATTCCCGGTTGGGTTTTCCTTGTGGGAGGAATCCTTGCAGTAGGAAAATGGTATGCTGGACCCTTGGCCTTTTTAGGAGGGGTAGCTTCAAGTGTATTAAGCTATATTTTAGTAGGTCTTGTTGGAAAAGATGCCCTTCGTGCCCTTGAAAAACAAAGATATGCAAAGATTTTTTTTAAACACCTCGACGACAAACCAATAAGAACAATCATTCTTTTGAGGTTCATTTTTCAAACAGCGCCTTTTTTAAATTATGCCTTGATATTATCTAAGGTTCGTTTTCGTGACTTTTGGTGGGGGACAATTTTTGGACTTCCCATCCCTATTTTCCTTTACTGTGTTTTTTATGAGGTTATCTTTAAAAACTTAATTAATTAGTAGTTCTCTTTTCCTAGTTTGATTCCAAACTAGGAAAAGAGAGCTTTTTCTAAGTAGTCTGCTTCATGATAGGACAATAAATAAAATAGAAAAAACCATCAAAGTAAAAGAAGGTATCATTTCTATTAGTGGATTTTTTGTTTTTATATGAGTTATTACTGCCGCTAACATTAAAAAACCTAGAGTGGCACTTCCGAACTTGAAAACCAAAGGATTAGAACTTTGTATGAGAATGACAGATGATAATTTAAGAATACCTACGAAATCCCTCAGTTTATCTGAATAGCCATATTTTTTGAATTCGTGAACTATATTTTCGTACCTTATAAACCAAACGAATACAACAGACGCCAAGGTAAGAACCTTTAAGACTTCCAAAATAATAGCTACTTTTAACATAATTTTCTCCTTCATTACTTTTAAATAAGTAGTATCTACTTTAAACTGTAATTTATGATTTTAGGTTTGACCATTTTAAATAGTGCTGCTTTTTTTGCTTACGGTATTCTCTGTATTTTTACTAAACACATGGTAGAAGAGTTCGAAGAATTCGGACTTAGTAAGTATCGTATAATGACAGGATTATTAGAAATTTTTGGTGCTATAGGCTCTTTAATAGGTTATTTCTGGAGCGCCCATCTTTATGTCTTTTCTACTACCGGTTTAGCATTATTAATGTTTCTTGGTGCCTACACAAGGATTAGAATAAAACAACCTTGGCAAAGGAGTATGCAGGCATTGACTCTACTTCTTTTGAATACCTTTCTTTCTTATGAAAAAATTATAAAAGACTTTTTTTAATTTATTAAATGCACGGCCAGACTTAACGACTGTGTTCGGGACTGCTTAATCATACTTTGTTTTATTACGAGCTTAGGTCATAAAAAAACCAAAATATTCTAGAAAAAAGAAGAAGTAATAAATTCAAAGCTATTACTAAGATAAATTGATTCGTTTTGTACGTCTTAATCTATGTATCTGACCTTAATTGTACTAAAAGATTTAATTATTAGTAAAAGTTTGACCCAATTGAAAAAAATGGGTTTTCTTAGCACGTAGCTTCCGAATTGAAGGTATGAGGTCTTAGACTTTTGGTTCTTATATGATCTCTTAACTCGGGTAGAATTAAGGTGCCCAGGATTATGAATCATAACTTGAAAATCAAAAGGTTAAGGTTTTGTATAAGGTCTGCAGATGAGAGCTTAAGAATTCTATAGCTATACTGTCGCATCAAGAAATTCAAACAACTGTAGCTGATGAGGGGGTAAGCGCTTATAAAGTTTTCAAATCGTAAACTAAATTTAGTACAGTTTTTTCCTTCGTTACTTTAAAGTAATTGTTGCCTCTTTTGGGTAATAGATTATTTTTCCAATCTCTTTTTATTTTTGAAGAATGGTGAATGTAGACTTTAGGCCAGTTATTCCAAGAAAAGAAAATGTAACTTCAAGCTCTTCAATTAGGTCTAACTTTTCAAGAAAAACAATCAAAGAAACTAGATTCGTCTTAACAGTTACAGTCTTGCTCTTATCGAACAAGACTGTAACATAAGTCCTTCCGCTGGAATTTTTAATTTTCGAAATCCCTTTCATATTCTTGGTGCTTTTGCCCTTAAATAAGATTTCAGTTTTTAATCCGTTCTCCGGTATGATGGAAAGCTCGGTTTTTATTCTTTTTATTAGTAGTTTTTCCATAGTATAAATCTCTTTTACTTTAAGATACTTTCTTTTTATCTTCATTTCCCTCTAGTTCCCCCATTTCTATTCTAGGGAGGATATCGTTATTCTCTAGAGAGTTTGGATCAATTTTCATATTATATTCAAGGATCCACTTGAAGAAGTCTGAATAGTAGGCATAAATGTAAGCAAAGCAAGCAACTTGAATAAGGTTTAGCAGCCATAGAGAGGGGTCTAAAAACGCAGTAAAGTAAAGTATGTTAAACATTATAGGTGTCAGAATTAAGACTGAGAGAGGAACAAAGATTCCTCCAACCAGCAGTGTGCCAAAAATGAGTTCAATAATGTGAATGAGATAATAAAAGTATCCGGTATCTTTTAGCGATTGAACAAAGCTTAGCGCATCAGGTGACGTCCACCATTGAACAGGTTCAATTTTAAAAATTTCATTTGCCCCAAAACTTAAGAAAATTCCTCCCAGAATTGTTCTAGCAAAAAGTATTAGGTAGTTTTTTTTCTTTCCTTCCATTTTAAATCTCCTCTAACCGAATTAATTTGTTTTGCTGTTCTTTTAATCTTCTGTGTGCATAGTGTCATTCTACCTAAGGATTAATTTTTTTTCACCTAATATAAGTTATACAAAATCTATACAATTTATAATAAAATTAAAAAGCTTACGTTTTGGTTTGTTTGATATCTAGGACAGTAAATTTTTTTAAAAAATAATTATGTATTTATAGGCACTTGAAGCCATTTTTTTGTGAAGTAAGGACCAAATGCTGCCAGTTATGAATTTTTTAAAGTCGCTATTCAGGCATTTGTTTAACTTTTGTCTATAATTACAAGAAGTTGTTGAGGTTGTACAAAACTTTGATTAGACCTACTTCTCTTACTTCTTATAATCTGAGTTCAAGAAGACGTAATTAAACGAATTACAGGTGGTCTAATTCTTTTTGAAAAATTTCTATAAGAATTTTGGTTAGAGAAGTAAAAAGTTTTATGTCGACCTATGTAAATTAAGTTGCAGATTTTATCCGGTTCTTTTGGTTAAGGAGAATTTTTCAAATCAGTATTTTTGCTGTCTCTTTTGTAAGAGCTAGAACCATACCGTATATCATACCAATAAAAGCTAAGCTTTTCATTACTCCTACCTTTAATCAACTTATGGTAAAGTTGTTGGAGTGTACCAAAAAAACTTAGGGTTTTAGATATGTCTCAGGATGAGGTTCAATTTTTAAGGAAAGTTTTAAAAATTTTATCGCCAAAAATTATAATATCTTTAAATTGGGTAGATTTATTTGAGAGTTTAATTGATAAATTAAAATTTAGTTTAAATGATTCAAATAAAAAAAAAGCTATCAAAGGCAGTTTTAATACAAAATATTTTAGACTATTGTTGGAAAATAATGGTGCACTTGAGCCTCTCGTTTTGAAAAAATTAAACGTTTCTAAAAAACAAAAATTTTTCGAAGAATTAATGAGGCTTTACTTTGTGCAAATTTTTTGTGAAAGGCCTTTTTATTTTAATTTTTTAGAAATATATTTTTTTACAAATCCTTCGGCAGACATTTTTTATTTTAAACCATTAAGTGGGTTTTCAAATGGTTCTCTACTAGATAAAGAGTTTAAAGAAGGTCTTAAAGAACTATATAGGGGGCTTTATGAAAAAAAACAAAAAACAGCAATATATGGCCTTATAAAAATGGGACTATTAAATGATATTAAAAATATCAAAGAAACATCCGAAAAAGATTTAGAATTAAAAAAACATTATGAATTGATGAATATTGTTTCGGATCATTTTGGCTCAAATATAAAACAATATATTTTTGATTTGAAGGACCTTTCTTCTATATCAGAAAAACTCATAGCATTTGTTAAAAAAAATAAAGTAAAAATAGACTCAAACTTTATTATTTTTTCACTATGTTTAACAAGTCTTTATTTAATTTTAAAAGAAAATAAAAAAGGCATTAATTTAGAAAAGATTTATTATGAAGTGAAGTCTGAAGCAAGTTAGTAAAAAAAATATTCCTCTACAGGATTTGGATAATATAAAAGGTTGCGTTTGGGATTTATTTTCTTTTCTAAGATATCACTCTATGCTTTTTAAAAATTCTTTCGCAATGTTAAAATGATTCTTTCTTTTTTTGTCGTCCATTTTTTCCAAGGTTGCCACCATAAAACCCATGCGGTGATTTTTTTGATAAAATTTTCTTTTTTTGTGAATAAAGCGCCAGTATAGAGCATCCCAGATCGGGCACCAGTCACCTTTGCTGTAATCACTCATTTTAAGGATATAGTTAGATCCACTTATGTAGGGCTTTGTTGCAAAAATTCCTCCATCACTAAACTGTCCCATTCCGTAAACATTTGGACCCATTACCCATTCACTAGAGTCAATATACATTTCCATAAACCATCGATAAACTTGGTGTGGATTTATTTCGCAAAGAAGCATAAAGTTCGATAAAACCATAAGTCGTTCAATATGGTGGTTATAACCTAACCGAAGAACCTTTTTAATCGCATCGTCAACAGGCAGAATTCCTGTCGTTCCACGATACCAACATTTTTGTAAAACTTTTTCGTGCCCCCAAAAGTTCGATTTTTTTTGTTCTTCGTCAAAGTTTTGATAAATACCCCTTATAAACTCTCTCCACCCGACGATTTGCCTTATAAAACCTTCAACTGAGTTAAGGGGAAAGGCCTTACTTTTATGTGATTTTAAAACTTTATCAATAATATCTTTAGGAGTAATTAGGCCAATATTGAGATAAGGGCTTAAAAGAGAATGAAATACAAAATCATTTTTTGTTGTAAGTGAGTCTTGGTAGGAACCAAAGTTTTCTAGTTTATGCTGGATAAAAAAATTAAGAATGGACTGGGCATCTTTGGGGTCTGTTGGCAACCAATAATCGTCTAAGGAACCTGGGGAATCTGGGAATAGTCTTTGTATAAGGGCCTTATCCTTATAAAAACCATTATCTTTTGAAATCGAAAATTTATTAAGAGGTGGGAAATTTATATTTTTAGGTAACTTTTTTCTGTTTTCTAAGTCTAAACTCCATTTCCCACCAATAGGTTTTGCTTTTGAATCCAAAAGAATATTAAATTTTTTTCTTTGTTTAATATAAAAGTTGCCCATTAAAGGTTTGTTAACACTATCAAGATAGTCTTTAAACTCTTCTCGAGAGGACAAAAACATTGGGGAGTTAATAATATTTTCTTTTAATTTATACTTTTTTATTAACTTTTTTATTTTAGATTCAAGAGTTTTATTTTCTATCTCAAAAAATATCACTTCGCGAATATTTTTTTTAATAAAAACCTTTTTTAGCTCTTCTTCAAGCTTACATTGATCCTTTTTATTTTGTACCTCCTGATGGTCTTTTAATTTTATATGGTTAACTTTATAACCCTTGGAGTTTAGGTTTAGACAAAATGATCTCATGGACCTTATGTAAAAAAGTTGGCGAT
>JAOMEV010000066.1 GCA_028346125.1 Bacteriovoracales bacterium
GATGATTGGTATGAATTTATAAATGTTTATCATGAGGGGGTCCTTGGTTGGGTTGGTGGTTCAAAAAGAATTACCGGTAAGGATTGCGATCCCAAGTGCATTGAAGATAGAAAAATACTTATCAAAGAGGCCATGAAAGAGACGTTCGAAGGGCGGGATATTTTCAAAGCGGTTTGGAATTATTTTATTTTTGAGAAAAAAAATCTGTAAATCTTTTTTTAACTCAATGTTAACTTGACGTAATAACTTAGACAAAGAGAAAATGTCCTCAAAAAAAATGGGAGATTTTCTATGTCGAGGATAAAAGGCCTTCTTTTATTGGTTTTTGTGTTTCAAAATGTTTTTGCTCACGATGAAGAGGTAAAAGGTGGGAAGGCCTTAGTGAAAGTTGAGGTCATTGATAAAAAAAGTAAATCCTTTACTCCTTCGAGGATAACCGTCGTTAATGAGGATGGGAAACTTGTGAGGCTTTTCCGTGCTACAAAAAAAAGAACTGCTGTAAGGAAAGGGATTTTTTATTTTGATGGCCAAAAGGGATCATTTAAACTTCGCCCAGGAAAGTATCAATTTTTTGCCACCAAGGGTTTCGAATGGTCTCTGGCCCAAAAAAAAATAGAAGTTGGCAAAGGGGAAGAGCTTACTCTGCGGTTTGAAATCGAAAGGGAAGTTGACACAACTGGATATGTCGCTTCAGATACTCATATTCATGTCCTAAGATATAGTAAGCATGGAGATATACGTCTAGATGAGAGAATGGTAACAATCGCAGGTGAGGGGATTGAGCTCCCTATCGCCACAGACCATAATCATAATACGGATTATTTACCTATTCAGAAAGAACATAAATTTGAAGATCACTTTACATCTATTGTTGGAAATGAGGTTACAACGAGAATTGGGCATATCAATGTATTTCCCATGGACCCAAATGAAAAGGCACCTCCTCATTTTGGTCGGCGTCACTGGCATACTTTGGTCGAACATATTAAAGAGAAAGGGGCCGAAGTTCTTGTTTTAAACCATCCTCGCTGGAGAAAAAAGAATGGTGATCCTCGAGGTCCTTTTGGTAAGTATGGGCTTAATCAAGTCACTGGTTCTTTTAAGAAAATCGAAAAATTCCCTTTCAATGCGATCGAATTAGAAAACTCAATGACACCGACTTCCGATAATGAAGTCCTTCCATTTTTTGTTTTAAAGGATTGGATGTCTCTTTTAAACCACGGGTATAAAGTTACGGCAGTAGGTGGGAGTGACTCTCATACTGTTAAAGGAATTGTTGGGCAGGCGAGGAGCTATGTTAAAAGCTCCACAGATGACCCTTCTAAAATTAATGAAGAGGAAGTTGTCAAAAATTTTAAAAAGGGACGAGTTCTGGTTAGCAAGGGCATTTTTACTGATTTAAAGCTTTTTAATGAGTTTGTTGTGGGTGATACGGTTTCCTTAAAAGACAAAAGTGCAATCAAGGGAACAATTACGGTAAGATCACCTTCCTGGATAAGGCCTAAAGAAGTCTTTTTGTTTCAAAATGGTGAAGTCGTTTGGAGTAAAAAGATTAATAAGGAAAAAGAGCGTCCATTGGATATTAAATTAAACTTTTCAATTCCTGTCCCTAAAATTGATGCTTATTTATTTGCCTATGTTCTGGGTGATGGTGTTGAAGGGGCCTACTGGAAGACTAAAGATCCTTATACTATGGCGGCCACCAATCCAATTTATATTGATGCTGATGGAGATAAAAACTATTTTTCTCCAAAAAAACTAGCTGAAGATTGGATTAAAGAAAATAAAGTCAACCTTGTTGAATTGGAAGACCAAATTAAAAATCTGGTACCTCAAGTGGGCGTTCAAGTGATGGATATTCTTTTTAGAAAAGCTGAAAGTGAGTCTTTAGGTTTTCTTAATAAGCTTTTAAAAAATCTCTCCCTTAAATCGAAACTTTTTAAGCGTTATATGGAGGAAAGATTAAAGTAGTTGATGTTCTTATTGTTGGGGCAGGCCCAGTTGGGTTGGCCCTTGCCATCCTTTTGGCCGAAGAGGGAATTAAGGGGACCATCATTGACAGTGCCGAAGAAATTTATCCCGGCCCTCGTGCCATTTCCCTCGATCATGATGCTCTTCGAATTCTCCAGGCCGTTGGAGTAGAGGGATCTTTCGATCAGACGTCCATTAATAAAGTTATTTTTAAATCACCTTTGTTTGGAGAAATCGCTAGAGTAAACACTTCTGGTAAAGTTGACGGACATCCCAAGTTAGTGACCTTTTTTCAGCCTCAATTAGAGAGGGCCTTAGAAAAAAAACTCAAGGAGTTTAACAACTTTGAACTCTTTCGCGGAGTCACTTTTCATTCTTTCGATGAAAAAAAGGGTATCGCTTTTTTAGGAGATAAGCTCGATGTGAAGTGCCGTTTTCTTGTAGGCGCCGATGGCGCCAATAGTCTTGTTCGAAAATCTCAAGGACTCGATTTTAAAAAAAGAAAAGTCTACCAAGAGGAATGGCTCATCGTTGATGCTAAAGACTTTGAAGCAAAAAATGGAGATCAAATTGAATTTAACTGTGATCCCAGGAGTCCGTATCCTCGTATCCCCGCGCCAGGAAAAAGGTTCAGGTGGGAGTTTAAATTAAATAAGGGGTTTTCCATTCCCCCGGGCTTACAAATTGAACGGAAGGCGATTTATCGTTTTCAGGCCTCCTTGGCCCCTCGTTTTTCAAAGGGGCAATGCTTTTTAGTGGGAGACGCTGCTCATTTAACACCACCATTTGCTGGGCAGGGGTTAGTGTCGGGACTTCGAGATGCTTTCAATTTGAGTTGGAAACTGGCATTTGTTCTCAAAAAAAATGGCCATAAAAAGATTTTAGAAAGTTATGACCAAGAGAGACGACCCCATGCTAAATCAATGATTAACCTTGCCATTTGGGCGGGAAGGGTCGTTATGCCCTCTAATTTTTTGATGGCCTTTTTTATTCAAGGGACAGTCGCTGGACTTGGACGTTTGCCCTTTTTTAAAAAGTATTTATTGGATTTTAAGATTCGCCCAAAAAACAATTTCAAGAGGGGACTTTTTATAAAAGGAGGAGGCCTTTTTCCTCAAGAAGTTAAAGATAGGAGAACATTTAGGTTGTTTGGAACTGGGGAAGACCCAACTGGCCTTCTTTCCGAAAAAAATAGAATAAGGTGGGAAGAAAATGGAGGAGAGATCCTTAAGCTTGAGGGAACGTTTGATTCACATCAGGCCATCGTAGTGAGGCCTGACCAGGTTATTATGCATTATGGGCCAATTCAAAAGGCCGATAAGATTTTATCAGAGGTTCTAAACCTTATTTAGATATTGTATTTTTTAAAGTATTCCGCCATGGATTCTTTGACCTTTTTAGACAGAAGGACAGTACCAATCATATTGGGAATGGCCATGAAAGCAAAGCAGATGTCTAAAATATTAACAACGTCATCAAGAGTGGCCACAGCTCCTAAAATAATTGATGAGAGGTAAAAGGCGGTGAATGCTTTATCACCTAAAAACCATCGACCTTTGAAGAGGTAGTCCCAGCACTTTTTATTGTAGTTAGCAAAGCCAAAAATACTAGAAAAAGAAAAGAAGAAAATTGAGATGCCTAAAAGAATTTTCCCCATGTACCCAAAGGAATGTTCGAAGGCCTTTAGAGTCATTAAAACTCCATTACCTTGAGACATTTCTTCTGGGGAAAGAGAGATAAGAATAACCAAGGCCGTCATAGTACAAACGACAACTGTATCTATAAAAGGTCCAAGCATCGCTACGAGGCCTTCTGAAATGGGTTCATTTGTTTTAGCATTTCCATGGGCCATAGGGGCCGTTCCAATACCTGCTTCGTTGGAGAACGCTGCTCTTTTGACACCAATTCTCATGATAAAGATGAGCCCCATACCCATGGCCCCACCGCCTGCGGCCTTCCCGGTGAAAGCTTCGTTAACAATTGTCATGAGGAGTTCTGGCACCTTTCCAAGGTTTTGAAAAATAATTATAAGGCAGAGACCTACGTAGAGAACACACATAAAAGGTACGATTTTTGATGTAAAGGAGGCAATTCTCTTAACTCCTCCGAAAACGACATAACCAGTGATGATGGCAAGAATGATTCCAAGGATCAGAGGGTCAACTTTAAACTCAGAGTGCATAAAGCTTGTCAGTTGATTAACGTTAAAAAGAGCGAGGGTTCCTCCGAGTCCACATATGGCGAAAAAGACAGCAAGAGGTTTTGCCCATTTTCCAAGACCTTGCTCTAAAACATACATGGGCCCACCTTGGGTTTCACCAAGATAGTCTTTTCCTCTATACATAACTGCAAGTGAGCATTCAAAAAATTTCGTATTCATTCCAATAAGAGCAGATATCCACATCCAAAAAATGGCACCAGGTCCACCTTGTCCCATGGCCACAGCAACACCTGCAATATTTCCCAAACCTATGGTTGCGGAAAGAGCATTGGTGAGGGCCTGAAAGTGAGAGAGTTGTCCTTTTACATTTTTCTCGTTGGAGTGATGCTTTCCCCGAATAAGTTGAATGGCATGGAGAAAACCACGTAGGGAGGTAAAGCGGGAGATCACTGCCAAGTAAAGCCCTCCACCAAGGAGAAGGACGATCAGGGGGAGACCCCATGCGTAATCAACGAGGGTACTAAGAAAGTCTGAGATCATACATGATTCCCTGTTCTATATAAGCAAAGTTTGAGATTAGATTTTAATAAAGTAAAGGTCAACTTTTCTAAAGTAATTCTATTTTTTGGTAAAGTTTAGTTTTGTGCGGTTTAAAGAACCTTTATTTAATTTAGAGTTTTTTTCAACTTTTATCTTAATAAAGGACAGAAAAAGTCCGAAAAGGTATTAAAGAAATTAACATAGTAGGCCTATGAAAAAAAAAATTTTGTCAATATACCTTTTGTTAATTATCCCATGTATGACATGGGCCTTCGAGCCTAAGAATCTTTTGGAAAATTCTGATTATTTGGTAGATGATAAAGGTTCATTGAAAATTCATGAAGTTATTAAAAAAGAAATGAGGCCATTTGGAAGGGGTGCTGCGGGGTTTAAGCCATCACTTTTAAAAAGGTATTGGTTTAAGATTTATTTACCATCTGAGAGACCTTCAAAAACATTTCTTGCTGTTACAGCTGCCATACTTGATGAAGTAAACCTTTATATTCCGGAAAATGGAAAATTTGTAAAACTTATTAACGGAGAGATAGCACCCTGGCAGGACAAAGAAATAAAATATATCTACCCTGTTTTTAAAATTAACGAAAACGTTAAAGGGCCAGTTTATTTAGAGGTGTGGAGTGCAGGTGCTATTTCATTTCAGGTTAAGCTACACGATAGAGACTCCTTTGAAAAAGCTAAACTATTAGATTTTGTATTTGATGGTTGCTTTTTGGCCATTATATCTGTCCTTATGCTCTACAATTTGTTTATATTTTTTGCATCGAAAGATACAAAATATGCTTATTATTGTTTTTACATGCTTACGACCCTCCCGTTGCAGTTTTCAATATCGGGTTTTTATAACTATGCGTTTGAGCCAACTGGTTTATGGGAAAGGCAATTCACAACGATGTGGGTTCTTCTGCATTCCGTTGCCTCGGCACTTATGACGAGAAAGTTTTTAAAAACTAAGGAGAATATGCCAAATGCAGACAAGTTAATTTTATTTTTAATCGTCATGGCCTTTATCTTGATGCTTTCATACTTTGATACTGGAATAGGCGGGTTTCATAATATTGCAGTCTCGAAACTAGGATTATATATAACTGCATTCGTTGTCTTTCTTTTTTCAATTTCTTTACGGTGTTTTTATATAGGGATACGTTCAAATTGGGAAGTTCATAGAATCGCGAAATTTTTCTTTCCCGCATTCTCTTGTTATCTTGGTGGAGTATTGATTCATGCTCTTGTGAGTTATGGGTACATCAACCATAGTTTCTTTACCACGCATGGTTTAAGGTTTGGTTATATTGGAGAGGCTCTACTCATTTCTTTAGCGCTAGCAGATATTATTAATTCCTTAAGGAAAGCGGACAAAAAGAAGTCTGAAGAATTATTAGATCTAAATGAAAATTTAGAAAAGAAGGTCAGCGAAAGAACCGAGCAACTGAATCATACTCTCAATGAAACAAATGCACTCTTAAATAATATGAAACAGTCAGTTTTTTCTATTGATAAAGAGGGTATTATTATCCCACCCGTGTCCCAATACAGTCACGAAATCTTTGGGGAAAATCTAGATGGTAAGAGCCTTTATGATACGCTGTTTAAGGATTTAGATAAAGAGGGCGAGGACCTTGTGCAATTCCAGTTTAAAACTTCTCTTTCTATAGGAGAGGATCATTTTCAATATGAAGTATTTGGAAGTTCAGAGTCTTTTCCATCAAAGATAATGATGATTGGTAAAAACGGGGATGAAAGGTCAATAAGAGTGGCCTATTCTCCCATTATTAGTGAGAAAAACATAGTTGAAAAGCTTATGCTTGTTGTAGAGGATATTACTGATATTGAAAACCTTGAACGTGAGTCAAAGGAAAAAGAAGCTGCATCCGCTATAAAAATTCAAAAACTTCAGGAAATTGTTTCTAACGATAAAAAGGACCTGAGGTTGTTTAGTCGCGAATCAAATTTAAATTTGGCCCTGGCAGAAAGATCTGTTGAAGAGTGTAATTTAGAAGGTCTTTTTCGGGCGGTACACACAATAAAGGGGAGTGCAAGACTGTATGGGATGAATGGACTTTCTGGTACTATTCATACTCTTGAGAGTAATATTGCCAAATTAATAAATTACCCGCCTGAAAAGGAATCATTGAAGAGTCAGATGGAAGATGTCCTAAAAAAAATGCGGGTTTTAGTTGTCGAATATTTAGACTTGGCCAAAGAGATTTTTGGAAATGATGTCGATGAAACATATTTGGCCACAGATAGCTCTTTAATGGAAGTTTCTAAGGATTTATTTGTGTCTGTTGTCGATAGAATTAAAGAAATCGCCGATGGAAATAAGGATAATGAACTTTCTGACCTTGTGAAAAAACTTGAAACTGAAGAATTTAAAACGACTCTTACTCAGCTTAACAAAACAGTGAACAGGATCGCTACTTCTTTAAGGAAGGATATTACTCTTAAAATTGAGGGGGATGATGTTTATCTTAATGCTAAGAAGTCCTCTGTTATCAAAGACTGTATCATGCATATTATCCAGAATTCATGCGATCATGGTATTGAGCGTGAAGGGTCCATTACAATTAATTTAAAAAATGATAGTGAAGAACTTAAAATAAATATTATGGATGATGGGCGAGGTATGGATCCAGATTTTATCTGTGGCAAAGCAATTGAAAAGGGGATGGTAACAAAGGAAGAGTCTCAGAACTACGATAAAAAGAAAAAATTACAATTTATTATGATGTCAGGGTTTTCTACAAAGGAAGTTGCAACCGAGTTTTCTGGGAGAGGCGTTGGAATGGATGTTGTTAAAACAAATATCAATGACCTCGGAGGTTCCGTCGAGTTAAATTCCGCCCCAGGTGAAGGCACAAAATTTGAAATAAAAATCCCCTTCGATCAGTTAAAAAGTAACTAAGATTCCAAAAAATCCTTTAACTATAAAATGAATTGATTTCTTATTCATAAATGAAGGACGTTTATCGGCCATTTTTGGGTGTGGGTATTCTTAGAGAGATCTCTGTTCCTTTTCCTAATTCAGAGCTGACCTTTATTTTGCCTTCCATATCATCAAGGTTTTGTTTGACAACATCCATCCCAACTCCTCGGCCAGATATTTCGGAGACTTCTTTTCTTGTACTAAAATTAGGTTTAAAAATGAGAGCGTAGGTCTCATCTTTTGTTAAGTTTTTGGCCTTGTCTTTATCCACTATGCCTTTTTCAATCGCCTTATTTAAAACTCCTTCGGAGTTTATTCCTCTTCCATCATCGCGTATGAGAATTTCCAGTTCTTCTTGTCCTTGTAAGCAAATAATTTCAATAAGACCAATTTCATCTTTACCAGAGTTTACTCTTTCTTCTGGCTTTTCAAGGCCATGGTCAAGGGCATTTCTGACTAGATGAATCATGGAGTCATTAAGTAGTGCCAGCTTTTCTTTTTTAAGGGAACCCTGATCACCACCAAGCGAAAATTTAACTTTTTTACCAAAAGTCCTGGATATTTCCTGAACGACTCTTTTGTATTTGTTGAAAGAGTACTTTACTGGAATATCAAAAAGGTTATCATAGGAGTTTTCCAGCTGAGAAATAGTTGCTTCACTGGGGTTCGAATGAACATTTGTTATGGCGGACCTTAAAGAAATTATTTTTTCCTGAAGTATTTCAATTGTTGTAGGCCTAGAGAGGGTTTCTTCTTGTTCATCATGAATCGATATATTTTCTATGTATTGTAAAAGAGTCGTTTTCTTCGTGTAGATTCCCCATCTCATCATTTCAGGCTTTAGAAAATTGTTTAGAAGAGTAAAAAATGTAAAGTCATCATTTTTATAAATCACTTCAGTTACTTTTTCTAAATTATTATCTGAGATATCCTTTTTTAACTCAAGGAAAATGGCATTCATTTCGTGACTTAACTTATAATGAGAACGTAGATAAGAACTTACTTTTTCTTTTTCTATCTTTAGAATATCCGAAAGGCTCTCATTAAATTCGGACTGGGTGTGGCCATTATCTTTAAGGTATTTGAAAAAAAGATCAATGAGTGCTTGATTTTCTTCAACAACAGTTTTTTCTAAATCAAGGGATGGTCTAGAATAATCTATTTGGGATATAAGGCAAAGAAAAGTCCAGAGATCTTTAATAAAAGGTCTAATCTCTTTTGACTGATTTTCTCCACTGTTATCTAAGACATTTTGAATGAGCGTTATAATTGGTAAAACAATATCACTTTGGCCAATTGGCATATGAGATTTCTTTTTCTCTTCGTGCCAATGTGTCCAAAAGTTTTTGAGTTCCATAAGGTCTATAATAAAGGGACTGCTGTCCTTTTCAATGTTATAAAAAGATTTAAGAAGCTTGAATGACTTATAAAAAACTTCCTTCCAAAAATTTAAATCAAATGTATAACTCTTTGAGAAGGTGGTGTTTAAGTACATTCTTTCAAGCTCATACCTGAAATTATAAAAGGACTTTTGAATAGTTTCATCAAACTCTTCTTGGTTTTTTATCTGATCTTTTAGGAGATTTTCAAAAACGCCTTCAAGGTTATGAATGTGGGAAGAGAGAGTCTTTTCTTGAAGGGATCGAGAAATTCCTTTTATCGAGTGATTTACCTTTCTTATTTCTTCAGTAATGGCATTATGTTTGATTAGGCTTTGGTTTATACTTTTTCTAATTTGCTTAAAGCTTTGTCCTTTGGAGCTTAAATCGAACATTTTTGCAAAAAGGACTTCTAATTTAATTGCGCTGCTGTGTATTTTTTCTTTGAAGTCAAGGTCCTCTTTGAAAATAAGACCAAACACAATCTTTGCGGCCTTTAAGTAAGAGTTAATACTTCCATGCATTCCGTATAAACTTTGAATAAGTTGATTTACATTGTTTTTCCTTACATTAAATAAATTAGCGACAATGTCTTCTTTTATTTCATTGTCTTGTTGTTCGGTTTCGGGAAGGTTAGACATCATTTCTAAAACATTCTTTTCTTTTTTAAGAAAATCGGCGACTTCATTTTCTATATTATGAATTTCCGTTGATAATAGGCCCAATCCAAATATTCTGGCATTACCTTTCATAGAGTGAAGGTTTTGAAATAAAATTCTGCTTTCTTTTTCAAAATCGTCTTTGCCCTCGATTTTTTCTCTGATGCTTTTTCCCATCTCCTGAAGTTCAAGAGACGAGCTGATCGCACCAGAAAAGAAGATTTGCAAGTCTTCTTTTTTATTAAGGGCCAGTTCTTGTAAGATTTCTACATTCCTCGTATTTTCTTCTTTTTGTTTTTTCATCTCCTGTTCAAGCTTTTCGAATTCAGTAATATCTTCGATCACGAACATAATTCTATCTAGTCCTCCATCATTATCCCAAAGAGGAGTGTATGAAACTTTCAATGTTTTTTTGTTTTTTAAATGATCGTCTTCTAGACTAATCCTTGTTGGAAAGAGGTCCACCATTAAAAGCCACTGGAGATCATCTGCACCGAAGAGGCAACCCAGGCTAAATTCTATACTGGCATATGCTTCACTCGTTTTGTCGAGGGACTGAAAAAGGGTTTTGAAAATACTCTTTCCTTCTATTTTTGTTTCAAAAATATCATTTGAATACTCAGACACGGGACCATGTATGGTTGTATCTTTATCAATTGTAAAAATGGATTGCTGCATGTTATTTAGGAGATATTCAATGTTTTTTAAGGCGTCGGCAAGGTCAATTGTTCTTTGATTCACCTTTTCTTCTAGATTGAGGGAATAGTCCTTTAACTGATTATGAGTTTCGTGAAGATTTTTTTTCATAATATTAAGCGAATTTGCAACAGTATCCAGTTCATCCTCAGCGCTATCTTTTTTTCGATCTAGAGAAAGAATATTTCCTGAGAGGTCTTGCAAGTCTAAATTTTCGGCATACGTGGCCATCTTAACCAAATGTTTACTCACGAGATTTTTAAAAAGGGCAAACATAATAATGGTCACAAACAAAAATTGAATGGCCTGAATGATGATAAAAATCCTGACTTGGTTTTTTATTTTTTTAGTAACTCCTCCAAGACTAGCAACGATTTTAAGTTTTCCTACCACGCTTTTTGTAGGGTCAATAAGTTTATTTACAGTTCCATCTTCTGTGAAAACAATATCAACTTCATTAATAATTGAGTTGGCTTTTTGGAAAGTGCCCTCTTTATACTCTGGCGTATCTTCTACGGTACCTTCGTAAACTCTTGTTATCTCCATATAAACAACATCAGGCATGCCCATAATACCTTTTATATTATTTATTACTTGCTCTTCATCCTCATTAAAGAGGGCCGCGCCCAAAGAAGGCAATATGGTTTTTTTGATTTGTTCGAATTTATCTTGAACTCTTTTTTTATGGCCTTGATAGTCTCTATAAAGGCTTACACTCGTGCCGATAGTGGCAATGATAAGGCTTGAAAAAACAAAATAAATGATAAGTTTTCTAGCTATTGTCGTCTTATTCATTTTTTCCAAATTGGGTAACTATAATATATAGGCTTTTTATCGGTAAAAAAAACTAGGTTCTTTATAAAAAAACTAAAAAAAACAAATAATTGGAAGGATTTTTAAATTTAGCTAAACTAGGCCAATCAAATATAATTGAGTGCTTTTAGCGGGTGGGTAGAATGTGCTAAATGTCACAAAAATAGGAAGGGTTTATTCTTAAATCGGTTGATAAATATTATTTTATTAAGTTTTATTTCAAATATTACGATAAGAAGCTAAATAGTTGATATTTGTTTTTCAATTTAAGGCAAAACAGTGAAAAAGAAAAAAAGTATGGGTGAATTAAGTTTAAATCAGAAAAAGTTCTTAGATGTTTTTGCTCTTCAGAGATTCCATAGTATCATCTCGAATTTA
>JAOMEV010000067.1 GCA_028346125.1 Bacteriovoracales bacterium
ATAATAACTTTGACCCACGAAGATGGCATGATACGGGACTTTCTTTTGAAGGGCCATCGATCATAGGTCTTCTTAGTTCTTTTAAAAAAAGTTGGGAGAGGAAAAAAAACAAACACTATAAAATAGTAATAAAAAAGAAAACTTATAAACTCAAAAAGCTAAAAAAAAATAAACCTTATATTTCCACCTTTCCTAAAGCGAATCTTCCAAAACCTTTAAAAGATGGCATCACATTTTTGGCGCTTCCACAGGAAGCAAATGACCGGCAAAACAACGATGTTATTAGTCCGCAAAGCCTTGGTTGGAAATATTCAATGGAACTTGCGAAAAAATGGATTTATGTTGAAACACCAAATATCAATGATGACCAGTTTTTAAAAAGTATTATTAAGGCAGCAGGCAAGGGTGTACTTGTTAATGTTTTAACCGGGCACAAGTTTAATAAATCAAGTCATGGGCAACTTCTAGGCTTCGTTTTAGGCCTTGGTGGCCATAATGAAAAGGTCATAAAAAAGAGAGTCAAAAAGATAGCTAAAAAGATTTATGGTAAAGACTTTCCAAAATTTTTTCCTATTCTGAAAAAGAACCTTCAATTTAAATGGTATTCAAGTGATGGAAAAAGGCCTGCAGATGGTAATGGAAAAGGAGCAAGCCATACGAAGCTTTTAACCGTTGATGGAGAAATAGCAATTCAAGGGTCCGGAAACCAAGACACATTTTCTTGGAACTTTTGCAATGAATTTAATTTTTTGATTGATGATAAAAACCACACGAAAGATATGGAAACATTTTTCCTTAATGATTGGAAAAAAAGTTTCCATGTTTCTTGGGATTAACCGAAATAAATTTTATTTAGAAAATACGCCTGTCTTTAGGTAATGATTTCTCACTTCGAAGGACTCTGTTGTCTCCTTATTATGCACAATATAAAATGGTAAAATATTGGGCAAGCTCTTCAGTTTCCCACGGAGAAAATATGCAAAAAGAACACTTAGAGAAAAATATTTCGAAAATTTACTTACTAAAGTTTTTCTCCATGTTTCTCATTTTAATGCCTGTTATTGTCCCTTTTTTCAACTCTTTAGGAATTGGAATGAAAGGGGTTTATCTTATTCAATGTGTTTTTGCCGTAACCGTTTTTCTTTTGGAAGTTCCCTCTGGCTATATCGCAGACATTCTCGGAAGAAAAAAAACATTGATGATTGCCTTTTTATTATCAGCGGTAGGTTTTAGTCTTTTTCCTTTCGCTAAAAACTTAACTCACTTAATAATCGCTGAAATCATTTTAGGAATTGGGCTATCTCTTAAGTCTGGAACAGATACGGCGATTCTTTACGATACCTTAGAGGCCCTTAATTCAAAAAAATCACATGTGAAAGTTTTGGGTAAAAGTATCTCTTTCCTTTCGATGGGTGAAGGCTTTGCTTCTTTAATTTCAAGTGCCCTTATTTGGTTATCATTTTCAATACATAATCTGGCAGTTACTTCAGCTATTTGTAGCTGGATTCCTTTTTTTATAACCCTTTTTCTCTATGAACCTCCTAGGAAAAAGATGGCAAATAAACATACAGAAAACTTAAAATATATATTTGTTAAACTTTTCAAACAGTCAAAGCTACTAAGACTAATTATGTTAAATATTGTATTTTCTTTTTCTGGTACCCTCTTTGCTGTTTGGATGTTTCAAAAATATTGGAGCGACTTAGGTATTCCTCTTTTTTACTTTGGCCTTTTGTGGGCCTTAACTAATTTTACAGTTTCGATTTCAAGCCGTTATGCCCACAAACTAGAAAAGTCATGGGGTAGCGCTGAAGTTGTATGCTTTATAGGGATTTTACCAGTTGCTGGCTACTTCGGAATTTCTTTTATCGACCATACAATTGGCTTTTTAGTATGCCTTTTATTTCAAGTATGTCGGGGTGTTGGACAAGTTATTTTAAAAGATGCTCTCAATAAAAGAGTTACAGGGGACTTTAGGGCCACAGCAAACAGTATCAGTCAGATGGGCGCTAGGATTTTCTTTACCATTTTGGGACCTTTTTTAGGGGCCTATATCGATCAAAAGGGCCTACCGTCTGGAACTTTCTCAATGGGAATTGTCTACAGTTTGGTATTTTTGTTTGCTATTGTCCCTCTTATACGTCAGAGAAAAAACTTTATTCCAATTACCTAGAAAAGCTCTTTTTAAATTTAAACAGTCAATTATATAAATTTGCCAAGTTAACCTCCTAATAACTCGAAAAGGGTTTAATTCCTTTAATCCATCTTAGGGGCAAAGTTTTCCCTTCCCTGTACCTTTTATGGGACAAATAACCGTCACCTTCTTTTGTTCCGATAAAAAAAGGATGGAAAATTTTTTAAATAAAATTGTAAAAAACCATGTCCACTATTATCTACCTATTATTTTTGGGTGTTTTTTTTTCCATCTCATTTGTTTTTCACTTGGAAAAATTTCGGAAACGACTATCCCTAAGTTCTTTAACTTTTATATCCCAACTATCTCTGCTTTATTGGGTCTCCTTCTAACTCATCTTCTCGAGGACAAAAAAAAGACCATCAACCATTCTTTGATTGTTTTGTTTATTATTAACTTTTTGTGGCTTATTTATTTAAGCGACCTACACAGCAGTGATCTTAGAGCTCATGTTTTTATTTTAGGGCTTATACTTATCAATTTATCAATTATAGGGCGCTACAGAATCAAAGAAACTCTTATCATTGGACTAGGCCAACTTGCGCTTTTTACTCTCTACAAGTCATCACTTTATTTTTTTTACGATACCCCTATAAGGAAGAGTGACCTCTATATCTATCACTATTTTTTTATTATCACGTTTTTTATAACGCTTTTTAATAAAATAATTTCAGACAAATCAAATAATTCCAAATTACTTCAAAAAGATCTTGATGGTAAAAAAGTGGAAATTAAAGACATTTTAGATAACCTTACAACATCTTTCTTTGCTATAGGCAAAGATTTTAAAATTGAACAACCAATTTCTAGGTATTCTGAAAAGATTTTTGAAAAGGAAATCGTCGGACTCAATGTTTTCGAGCTTCTTTATTCTAATATCGATAGAGAAACGAAAGACTTCAAAGACCTTCATGCAACCTATTCTATTATTTTTGGATCGGATGATTTACAATTTTTGGCCCTAAAGGAAAACCTTCCCTTAAAAGTTCCTTTTGTTGACGAAAAAAGCAATACTAAAAAAGTATTGAAATTAAGATATCAAACCTTATTAAATGACAAAAAAAAGATCGAGCAAATACGTTGTGTGGCCGAAGACATAACAGAGTCAGAAGAAATTCTTCTTGAGGCCAAACATGATCAAACTAATTTTAACTACATTAAAGAAGTTGTTTCAATTAGGTCAAAAAATAAAATTGCGACTAATTTAGAGAATTCTCTGCAATCTGGCTATCATATCCTCTATAAATTTGTGTCCGCCAATTCACAAGAGAAAGACTACCCCTTTTTTAGAAATAACTTAAAGGAATGCCTCGACAATATACAAAAAAATTCGGAGAATTTAGAACTTTTAACGACTCAGTTGAACCAATCCGTCTGGAGAATCATCGCTTGGGAAGATAGTTCTCACCATGAAATTAATCCAAGAATTGAGGCGACTTCAATTATGAGCGATATTTTAGGTGACCTTATCCAATATGCACAAAGCATTCGCCTCGTTTTCCCAATCAATATTTCAATCAGTGATCATTTATCAAAAATAATTCATGAAAAATTACAAAAAAACAAAGAACTAATAATTGACCTTTTTGAAAAGGGTTTATTCATCAAGGACGTTATTGCTATACAAGAAAAGCAGTATGAAAAGATTAGCAATTTTGCAAAAATGCATCTTCCCTTTAATAAATCAATCACGCAAATCCAGCAAGAAAGCGCTCTCATAACCTCGTTACTAAAGGCGATAGGAGAGGATCAACTTTCAAAATGCTACGAAAAGTTCACTTTTATCATTAAAAAAATTCCCGATCAAAAAGACCTTACTCCATCGGATATAAAAAATTATCTTATTCTTCCTTACAAAATTTTTCTTGATCAGACAAAAGACATTAAAAATAGATTCACCATTTAGAAAATGAGTTTTTTAAGACTTTCACTTTCTTTAGAAACGCTCTGATATTGGAGAGGTTTTTCAATCATTTTTTTTAAAGTCTCTGGCAATTCTAACTCTTTACCTATAAGGGGCTCTATAACTTCATTAAACTTTGAAGGATGTGCGGTTGCCGCAATAATAAAAGGGGTTTCTGGGAAAATATCCCTCGTATAAGCTGCTGTTGCAGTATGAGGACAAAGAATTTCATTCCACCCTTTTGGAAAAGGATGGCTTTTTTCAACGATGGTTTTTTTAATGGCCTCATCATTGGCCGAATAGGCCCCCGAGACTTTGTTCAATTTTTCAAAATTTCCTTTAAATAGGTGCTGTATCCGTTCCATATTACTTGGGTTTCCAACATCCATCGCATTTGCATATGTCTTTATTGAAGGTCGAGGACAAAAGTTAAAATTTTTAAAGAAGCTAGGAATCACCTCATTTTTATTTGTTGAAAGAATTATTTTATCTATTGGAAAACCCATTTCTCTGGCCCAAAAACAGGCCGTGGAGTTGCCCATATTTCCAGAAGGTATTATAAAGGAGGCTTTTTTTCCAACCAACTTCTCGTACTGAAGTGAAGAAAAAGCATAATAAATACTTTGAGGTAAAAGCCTTCCCACATTAATACTATTTGCTGTTGTTAAATTGAAGTTATTGTTTAGGTCCTCATCTTTAAGAAGGTCTTTAACCATTTTCTGGCAATCATCAAAGGTTCCTTCCACTTCAAGAGAAAGAACGTTATCTCCCCAACAAGTTAATTGTTTTTTTTGCCGGATAGATATCTTATCCTTTGGAAAAAGTAAAATAACTTTCATACCCTTTTTTTGGTAAAAGGCATTTGCAACAGCGGCTCCCGTGTCACCTGAAGTGGCCACTAAAATAATTCTTTCTTTTTCATCCGGCGATCTCAATTTTTGAAGGCACTCAGCTAAAAACTGTGCTCCAATATCCTTGAAGGCCAAAGTCGGCCCATGAAAAAGTTCCAAAATAAAGGTTTTATCATTAACTTTTTTTAAAGGAATTGAAAAATTAAAAGCGCGATCGCAAATATCATCAAGGTGAGATTCTAATAGGTCACCTTCAAAATAGGGCCTTAAAATATTTTTGGAAAAGCTATTTAATGAAAGCGAGTCTTGTTTCCCCAAATTGAAAAATTTGTCCGGAACATAAAGTCCTCCATCAGGAGGTCTATTATTTGTTATCGCCTCTGAAAAATTGATAGGTCTTGATTGACCTTTTGTGCTTACCCACATAGAAACACCTTTTTAAGTGACTAAGTGACTCCCTTCTTGATTTACTTTTGAAATTGTAGAATCAATTCCTATATTTTTTAAATTAAAAAAGGAAGTCACTTCTTTTTCAATATTAGAGGCCCTTTCACTTCCCTCGGCCAAAGCAAATAAAGTTGGCCCTCCTCCAGAAATTGAAAATCCAAGAGCACCGTAATCATCTGCTATTTTTTTTGCCTCATCAAAGAAAGGAATAAGATGCTTTCTTTGCGGGCCAATAATGATGTCCTCACAAGAATCTTTAATAAGTTTAAAGTCATTTTGATAAAGACCGGAGAGAAAACCTCCAAATTTTTTCGATTGCTCAATATGTAAAGAGAGAGGAATTTCTTCTTTTAAAATTCCCCTTGAGCTTAAAGTATCTATTTTTTGGTGAGGGTGCCAAACAACAACTTGTAAATCATTTGGAACCGGAAGACGTACGTATCGAAAAGGTTCAATAGATGTAATCAAAAGAAGGCCGCCAAGAAGAGAGACTCCAACATTATCGGCATGCTTAGACCCACTTGCTAAGGCCTCACCCTCCAAAGCAAAAGGCATAAGCTCTTCTTTCTCTAAAGGATTATCTAACAAAAAATTAGTTGCCAAAACGCTTGCAGCAGCAGAAGCAGCTGAACCTCCTAGGCCTGAACAAAGAGGAATCCCTTTTTCTATTTTAACAGAAAGCCCGAAATCAAGATTCAATGCCCCAATCATTTTTAGGAGAGGAAGGGTGGACGTATTTTTTTCAGGATCTTTGGGAAGGTCTGCACCTAAAATTTCTTCAATATGAACACCTTTTTCTGACCTTTTTGTTACGGTAACTTTATCTCCGAGGCCATGAATGGCCAACCCAAGTATATCAAACCCAACAGAAAGGTTTGCAACAGTAGCAGGAGCAAAAACTGTAGCATAATCTCTTGTCATTGATCTTTTCCTAAAACATTTGCCAAGCGAATAAGATCTGAAAAGATACCCGCGGCCGTTACCTGAGGTCCTGCCCCAGGCCCTTGTATTACCAAAGGTCTTTCATTATAACGTTTTGTTTTAAAGAGTATAATATTATCTGAATCCTTCATACTAGAAAAAGGATGATCCAAAGAGTATTCCTTAAGCTTCACCTTAATGCCTTTTTTAGGATCAATTTCCACCCCATACTTCAAAAGAGCTCCTTTTTTTTCTGCTTCGATCCTTTTTTCTTCAAAATAAGAGTCACACTCACCTATTTTTTTCATAAATTCTTCTTTAGAAGATATATTCCTCAAACTAGAGGGAACAATATTTTCAACTTCAATATCTTCCACATCTACTTTTTGTCCCATTTCTCTTGCCAAAATTATTGCCTTTCTGGCCACATCCATTCCAGATAAATCCTCCCTCGGATCAGGTTCTGTGAGTCCCATTTCTTTGGCCTTCTTAACAATATTTGAAAAACTTTTCTTTTCTGAAAAATTATTAAAAATATAAGAAAGGGTACCCGAAAAAACACCTTCAATACCTAAAACCTCATCTCCCGTCTGAATTAGATCTTTCAAAGTCGAAATAATAGGAAGTCCTGCTCCAACCGTGGCCTCATAAAAATACTGAACTTTCTTTTGGTCTAGAAGCTGCTTAATTTCCTCATAAAGCGAATATTCCAAAGAATTGGCTTTTTTATTTGGAGTAATAATATGAATACCTTTTTTTATCCATTCAGGATAAGCTCTGGCCATTTCATTATTAGAAGTACAATCAATCAGACATGTATGAGGGATTTCGTCTGTTTGTATATTCTCAATAAACTCATCATAATTTAGAGGCCTTTTTTTGCTTTTAAAATTTTCTTCCCAGTATTTTAAGTCAACTTGATCATCATCTAGAAGCATCGATTTCGAATTACAAATACCTCTGATCCTGAAATCAAAATCAAACTTTTCTTTCAGAAGTTCTTTTTGATCTCTTAATTGATTAAGAATGGCCTTTCCAATTAAACCTGGCCCAATAAGTCCAATTGAAAGAGTTTGAGGTGAGAGATAAAATCCAGCGTGAACAGCTTTCATGGCCTTTTTAACATCTTTTTGATCGATAACCGCCGAAATATTTCTTTCAGATGAGCCCTGGGCTATGGCCCTAACATTAATATTTGCTTTTCCCAAAGCACGGAAAAATGTTGAGGCCACTCCCGGCGTATTATTCATATTTTCACCGATGGCCGCCATAATACTGCAGGGACCGATAGCAGATACTGAGCCGATTTGTTGTTCTTTTAATTCTCTATAAAACTCTTCCTCAAGTATCTTTTGGGCGAATTTCGCCTGTCCATAGGGAACACAAAAACAAATAGAGTGCTCAGAAGAGGCCTGAGAAATGAGGACAACTGAAAGCCCCTTTTCTTTCAATGAACCAAAAACCCTATGGGCCATTCCGGGAACACCAATCATATTAGTTCCCTCAACATTGATTACGGCAAGATTATTAACATTAGAAAGTCCCTTAATTATTTTTTTACTTTTACTATGAATTTCACCAATAAGTGTTCCGGGGTGACTCTGATTAGATGTATTTCTTATCCTTATTGGAATCTTTTTTTTCATCGCTGGAGAAAGGGTATGGGGATGAAGAATTTTAGCACCAAAGTAGGCCATTTCCATGGCCTCGTCGTAGGAGACTTGCTTTAAAACTCCTGCTTTAGGAACATACTGAGGATTAGCGCTCATAATTCCATCAACATCACTCCAAATTGAAATAGTACTGGCCCCTAAAAGATTTCCAAAAATGGAGGCGGAAATATCACTTCCATTTCTTTTTAGAGTTGTAGGAATTCCATTAATAGTTGAGGCCACATACCCTGTAACCACAATAATTTTTTCTTTAACATTGGTTAACTTTTGTTTGAGTTTTTTTTCGGATATATCCCAAGAAACTCTAACAGGGGCGATATTTGAGTCAAGAAACAAAACATCACGGGCATTAACCCATTGAGAATTAATTTTCTTTTGTTTTAAAAGTTCGTTTAAAATTTGAGCAGACCAAAGCTCTCCATGACCTGTAACCACTTCCCTAATATTTTCAGAAAAAATCTTACTCATCCCTATTGTTTTAAAAATATAATCCAAACCTTTAAAATCTTTAAGTAAAACCTTTTTAATCTTTTCTAAATGAGATTTTTCCAAAAGTTCTTCGATAATATCAAAGTGTTTTTTCTTAATTTTTTCAAAAATAGCTTGGTGTTTATTTTCCTTTGCCAAATACGACGCTTCAGTTAAGAGGTCTGTGACACCTCCAATAGCAGAAACAACACAGGCCTTTTTCGTTTTGGAGATCGAACTTATTATTTCAGAAACATTATTAAATAACTGAGCATTGGCAAGAGAGCTTCCTCCAAACTTATGAACTTCCCAATTACTTTTATGATTTTCCATTTTTATCTCCCAAACGGTATAAGGACAAAATATTAAACCTAATAACAACTATGTGTGCACTTATTTTTTAACAATTTTGGAAGGTTTTTTTTTATTGTTAAAGTAAAATTAATATTATAAATAGTTGTCATTAGAAGAACTTATAAAGGAATATTCTATGCTGCCTTCTTCTCAAGATCTCTCCTTTTTCATTGAAATTTCCAAAACATTAAATTTATCCAGGGCCAGTGAGCGAATTGGAGTTACACAATCTGCTCTTAGTCAATCCCTTAAAAGACTTGAAAAAAATATTGGTCTCCCCCTATTTATTAGAACCAAGACTGGGCTCAACTTAACCAAGGCCGGGCTTAAGCTCGTTAAAAATGCTCAGTCTTTATTAGGACATTGGGAAAACCTAAAAAACGATGTCATTCTTGATTCGAATGAGTTAAGAGGGCGATACACCTTTGGAATGCATGAATCTGTCGCCCTTTATAGCATCTCTCAATTTGTCCCAACAATCATTCAACAATATCCGGAATTAGAATTAAAATTTATTCATGATCATTCTAGGAACCTTACTGAAAAAGTTATTTCCTTTAACCTAGACTTCGCCCTCGTCGTTAACCCTATAAAACACCCAGACCTCATTATTAAGGAAATTTGTGTTGATATCTTCACTTTATGGACCTCCCCACATTTGAAGACAATAAACCCAAATACACCCCTTATCTATTGTCCTGAACTTGTCCAATCTCAATCTATCCACAATCGCCTTAGCAAATCCAAGTTGGGTTTCAAGAGGTCAATAACCTCTTCCAGCATAGAAGTTGTAAAAAAATTAACAATGGAAAAGGTCGGCATTGGGATTCTTCCCACAAGAGTTGCTAACCTAGGTTTAAAGACGGCCGACTCACTAAAGATCTACGGTAAATCGGCCCCAAAGTTCAAAGATAAAATCTGCCTCGTTTATCGCTATGATACCCAGAATATTCCTGCGATTAAGGCCCTTGCCTTTGATCTCAAAAAACTATTAAAATCTTTATAAAGTTGTTACGGCCCCTAGTGAAGCATTAGTGACGGTATTCCTATATTTTTTAAGAACACCACTAATATTCTTTAAGGGTCTTTTCCACTCTTTTCTTCTCTGGTCTAGAACTTCTTGATCAATCAAAAGATTAATTTTCCCACTTTGGGCCTCAATGGAAATTCTATCTCCGTCTTCAATCAGGGCCAAAGGGCCTCCTTCATAAGCTTCTGGTGTAATATGCCCAACGACAAAACCATGGCTCCCTCCAGAAAATCGACCATCAGTTATCAGGGCAACATCTTTTCCAAGACCTTTACCCATAATCGCCGATGTTGGAGAAAGCATTTCTCTCATGCCAGGTCCTCCTTTAGGGCCTTCATACCTTATAACCAGCACATTTCCTTTTTTGACGACCCCTTCAATAATTGCTTTGAAAGCTTCTTCTTCAGAATTAAAACAAAGAGCAATGCCTTCAAAGTTAAGACCTTCCTTCCCTGATATCTTTGCGACCGAACCTTCCGGTGCGAGGTTTCCTTTTAAAACAACAAGGTGACCATTTTTTTTAATGGGATTATTTAAACTAGAAACAATATTTTGATGAAAAGGATAAGGTTTTACATCTTTGAGATTTTCTTTAAGCGTTTTTCCCGTTACCGTTAGACAATCTCCATGCAAAAGGCCAGCTTCCCACAATATTTTCATAAGAGGAGAAAGGCCTCCAATTTGAATAAAATCTGCCATCACAAAATTTCCACTTGGTTTCAAATCAGCAAGAACCGGAGTCTTTTCTGCAATTTTGATGAAATCATCCAGAGTCAGTTCGATCCCGGACTCATGAGCAATGGCCAAAAGATGAAGGACTGCATTAGTTGACCCTCCTAAGGCCATTACAACAACTATGGCATTTTCAAATGATTTTTTCGTCAAAATATCCCTTGGCCTTATACCCAGATTAATAAGATTCATAACTGCTTTGCCTGACTCACTACAATCGTAAATTTTATTTTGGGATTCAGCTAATTGAGAAGAGCTCCCAGGTAAACTTAATCCAAGCGCCTCAACAGCTGAGGCCATAGTATTGGCAGTATACATTCCACCACAGCTACCAAACCCTGGTATTGCTTTAGATTCAATTTCCTCAAGTTCTTTTTCATTTATCTCATTTTTAGAGTATTTTCCTACGGCCTCAAATACTGAAACGATATCAACCTTTTCTTTATTTTTAAGAACCCCTGGAGCTATGGAACCTCCATAAATAAAAAGAGAAGGTCTATTTAACCTTGCCATGGCCATTACACAACCAGGTATATTTTTATCACACCCTCCAATGGCGATCAGGCCGTCTAGACCTTGAGCTTGCATAACCGTTTCAATAGAATCGGCAATTATTTCTCTTGAAACCAAAGAATAATTCATTCCAGGTGTTCCCATAGAAATGCCATCAGAAACTGTAATCGTATTAAAAAGAATTCCTTTTCCTTCATTTTTTTCAACACTTGAAACAGCTTCTTCTGCAAGTTTATTAATATGGGCATTACAAGGAGTTACTTTATTCCAAGTAGAAGCGATTCCTACTTGTGATTTTTGAAAGTCTTCTTTTTTAAACCCTAATGGATAAAGCATTGAGCGACTT
>JAOMEV010000068.1 GCA_028346125.1 Bacteriovoracales bacterium
GCGAAATATCAAAGTTTTCCAAAATAATAAATTATTTAGGTTGTAACATTATTAAGAAACCAATTGATTTTTGTGTCTGTTTAGATCGTTTATCAACAGCACCGTCTAATCAAAAAGATTTCCCCAAAGGAATCATTTCCTCATTATCTCCTGAAAAAATAGATGATTTAGAAACGTTAAAGAAAAAGAAAAAAAAATTCATATCAAGTTTAGATGGTGAGGAAAAAAAGAAAAAATCATTCGAGTTCGACCATATTTATTGTCAGGCCTTGAAAGATCAAAAAAGGCAAATCAATAGAAATACCCAGCTGGCCATTTCACTTATGGGAAAACTTGAAACTATTGATGAGGAAAGGCAAGCTTTAAAAGAGAAAGATAGGAAAATAAAAGGAACGATTCGAGTCAATAAAAAAGAATTGAAAAAACTAAAACAGCTTTTCAAAAATAAAAAAATTTCAGAAGAAAATTATTTGGATAAAAAATATAAGTTAGAAAAAGACATCCTTTCTCTAGAAAAAAATGTCAAAAAAATTAAGGAAGAAAGAAAAGACCTATGGGAGTTGTTTCAGGCCAATGCCCATCAGCTAAAGATTACGACCCCGCTACCTGCCGACGTTTTGATTAAGGGAATTGAAAAAGAGCGAAAAAAGCACTTAGATAAAGACTTTCCTAAAAGAGAAAGAGAATATTTTTACGAAATGCTTTATATTTTGGGAGAGAAAGGAGACGACAAATCCGTTAATCATTTGAAAAAACTAATTACTGATGAGAAGTATAAAATAAACCCAAAAGAAACCGAATTTCGTCGTGTTGTCGTCGCTTTAGGGATTGGGCGAAACCCGATTGCTTTCGAAGCACTGGAAGGAATCTTAAAAAATGATAAACGAGTTTTAGATTATCAAATCCCTAGTATTCAAAAATCCTTAGGTCTAATGCTCGGCAAAGATAAAAAAACTCTCTCAAAAAAAGTAGAGGAATTTAATAATTTAGAAGGTAAGGAAAAAGAAAACCTGTTGGCGATTTTAACCTATGTTAAAGACACAAAAGTAAATGATATCCTATTAAAAATTAAAGAAGAAGGGGAAGAAGTTGGTAAGCGTTCCAATTATTTGGAAACCCTTATCCATAAAGGTATTTTAAGAAACTCGTCAACGAGCATTGATGAATATGTTGAAGAAATGATGAATGTTAATCCTAATTCTTCAAACGCTTTAGGAAAAAAAATTAATTTGGCAGAATCGCTTATCGATGTCGGCCGATATGATCTTCTTGTTAAAATGATTGAAAAAAACAAAGGGGAGCTAAAAAAAGAGGACACTTATATACACGGCCTTTTAGACCACACCATTGCCAAAATTAACCAAAATAGTCGTTACATATCAAAAGAAGATAGGAAAAAAATAGCGAAGGCCCTTAGGAGCTTAGAAAAAACTTCAGATAAGTACATCGCTCATAAGGCCAAAAAATCTCTCCTTAAAATTGGGGACTCGGAAGAAATAAATAAAGTAAGGAAAATGCTAAAAGATAAAAAAGAAGGGGCCTTAAAAGATATCCAGTATGTTAGGGCAAGAAATAAGTATACTCAGCAGGAAGTCATTAAAGATTATAGAAATGCAATTAAAGAAGTAGAAAAACCAAAGAAAAATGAGACTGAAGAGGAAAAGAAGCAGAGATTAGAAAGAGTTTCAAAAATGAAAAAAAGTTTTTTAGGTCAAACAGATGAACTTCAAAAAGAAGCAATTATTAAGGCCAAAGAAACAAAGATGGGTAAAAAACTAGAATCTCTTGGCGTAGAAGAAGATGGTGATGGTGACTTTTTTACTGGGTTTGATCCTCAGCGTCCAAAAACAATTAGACGCTTGGGGGTAAAAATTGAAAAAGAAGATGCACCTTTAGAAGTGGTTAAAGATGTGCCATCACCTAAAAAAGAATACTCTGAAAAAGAAATGAAAGAAACGGTTACAAAGGCGTTTGGGCCTGTTGAGAATAAAATATCTCGATCATTACTTTTGCCTCCAAGGACTTTAAGGCCAATTGCTTCTTTCAAAAGAAAGTACCAGCTAAAAAAAGAAATTTCAAACCTTGAAAACCAACTTGTAGAAAGAAAAGAGGCCTTAGCAGCTTCTTTTGGTAGCAAGCAGGGTGAAGAGTTTTGGAAAAATAATAAGATTGGAGATCGTTTAAGAGACTCGAGAAGAAATGCCTTTAGGCAAGAAGATAAAAAAAATAAAGAATCTCCTGAGAAGATTAAAAGGGAAGAATCAAGGCCAAAAAGAGGTTCCTCTACGAGCGATGACTCTGGGCCTTCAGGAGAACCCCCTATGATTGCTCCAAAAAAATCTAGCGGGTTTACATCAAGGCCTTCTTTTGTTCCAACAGATTCAAGTTTACTTCCTGGTTCAAGGACAACAAACCAACAGGTTTCAGGAGAGTTTGAGTTACCAGGAAGTGAAATAAAAATAACTTTAAGTTCTTCAGACTTAGAGGAGAGTGGCAAAATAAAAACTGAAAATTACCGTATCCTTTTAATTCAGAAAGAAAAAAAACGTGATAAAACAACGGGTTTCAAAGTTCCAGAAAAATTTCTATCCCTTTCTTTAAAAGAAAGGCGCGCTATTTTAGAAAAAATATTTAAAAAAACTAAAGAAAAGAGCCTGTTTTTAAAAACCCCCTCAGGAATTTTAATTAGAGTTCAAAGAGATATTACTTATAGTGAAGAAAAACCAGAAAAAGTGGCCCATGTAAAAAAAGTAATATTAGCGAACAGTATTGTTAAAAAAGAAAAAAGGATTGATGACCTTTATTCCAAACTGAAATCTTTTCTTAAAAGAAGTAAAAGGAAATCTAAATGAAATTATTTTTCCTTTTTAATTTCATTTTTTTTTCAAATCTTCAGGGAGCAGAATGGTTCTGTGACAAACAAAAATCATTCGCAGAGGGGAATAAGTTTTATTCTTGTGGGTTAGGAACTGCAAATACACAAGAGGTCGCTTGTAAAAAGGCCCTCAAATCGGCCCATGACGAGTTTGAATACACTTGTGAAAATTCTTATCATTGCAAGGGGAGAGAGAAAATTGTAAAACCAGGAAGGACTAAAGTTACGAGTAAAAATGGGGTTTTCACATGTCTGAGAGCTGTTGAATATAAAATATTGGATATAAAAAAATCTGATAAAGAAGACTTGGAACTAACTGAGTCTCAAATTCGGGATAAAATTCGTGAACTAGAATTAATGAAAAAAAAGCTTAGAAAATATAAAGAGCTCGAAAGAATCGAGCGAGATATAAAAAGAAGAAAAAGGGCCATAGCTTCTCTAAAAAAATCAAAAAAAAGGAAACAACCGGTTGCTAAAGGATGGAAGTGGTTAGGGCCAAATAATAGGGGTCGTTTTATTTTTGGTCTTGGCCTAATTAATGAGCCGTATTATGATGATTCATTCTTCTCATTTGAGTTTACCTACAGAAAGTTCCTCCTCGCCAATTTTTCTCATGGGCTTTATTTTGGTCTTGGAGGATCTCTCATTTATTCTATAGGGGGCTCTCCTGATGATAGTTACAACTCTAGTGGATGTTATAGTCACTGTAGTTCTGAGCCTAAGAATAATCCAGAAATTGTAAAAGCATCGGTTTCAGATTTTTACGCTTTTATACCAATAAAGTATAAAAACTTTGAACTTAGTTTTGAGAGTGGCTCAGCTAAGTTTAGCTATGATTTGAAATCTTGGACCTATAACAACGGTTATTACTACAAGTGGAGGATGAGTCAAAGCTATTTTAAGAATAGGGAGGGGTATTCAGGGTTTGGGATTCGCTATTTTTTCAAAGGAACGTGGAGTATTGCCTATAAATCGAGGAAGTTTAAAGAAAAATCTATGAATTATATCATTTTTGGCATCGGGCGTTAGTCATTCTTACCCTTTTTTAGTCAGAGGCCATTGACTGGCCTTCTTAATCCTTTTAATAAGAGAGAGTATTTCTTAAGGGGGAGAGTATGAAATACTTTTGTTTTGCCTTAATATTAATCGCAAAAAATGCTTTTTCTATTCAAATAATGAAGAGTTCTTCAGGCGGGAAGGGTTGTCCCAAGGCACTTATTAAAGCGACGCCTGTAGATCTTAAAGTCGGTTTTAAAGACTTTAAGGTTTCTGCGTCGAAGAGATTACAACGAAAATCCTGTCAACTTGTCTTAAGTTTAAAAATTCCAAAAGGACAACAAGTTTCTCTGGGTGATTTTACCCTATCAGGAGAAAAAAAGATCCATTCGGCCTCGACCTTTGATTTTCGAATGGAGGCCTTTTTCGCCGGTGGGCAAGGAACTAAATTGAGGAAGAGGTGGACAAATAAATCCATAGGGCCTATTTCTCTTAAGTATGGACAAAAAAATAATTCTTGGAGTTCCTGCGGCCAAGACGTCAATGTTCGTTTCAACATTTCTCTAATGGTAAAATCTAAAAAAAGATCTTCTGATTTTGGTCAATTGAAGTCGCTCAAAGGAAAAAACTGGCTTTCTTTTAGAAAGTGTTAGTTGATAATCAACAATTCGTTGTAGAAATCCTTTTCTAAAGAAAATTTTTTGGGTAAACGTTAGTAAGAACGATTTTTATCTTACAAGTGGCCGCCAATGAAAAAAGACCTTCTTAAAGGAATTTTTACCATGTCTCTCCTTTTATTTAAAAATCCTGCTAAGGGGATGGACCCTTATTTGTGGTTAGAGGACATTAAGGGGAAAAGATCCCTTGAGTGGGTTAAACAAGAAAGTGATTCAACTCTAAAACGGCTAGGTGAAAACGACCAATTTAAAAAATTAAAAAAGAATATTTATTCTGCTTTTACCTCGCAAGATAAGATTCCTTTGGGGAGTTTAAGAAATGGTTATGTTTATTCATTCTGGCAGGATGAAAAACACATAAAAGGTATTTGGCGAAGGGCCCTTCTCTCAGATTATGCTCAAAATAAAATTAAGTGGGAAGTCCTTCTCGATTTAGATGAACTTTCAAAAAAAGAAAAAGAAAATTGGGTTTGGGTAGGAGAGGAATGCTCTTATAAACAACCTGAAGTTTGTTTGATCTCCCTTTCCCGTGGTGGAAAAGATGCTCATGTCGCAAGAGAGTTCAATTTAAAAACAAAATCCTTTGTGGAAAAAGGATTTCGTCATAAAGAGTCAAAAGGCTATGGTCATTGGTATAATGAGGAAAGTCTCATTATAGGCCTAGACTTTGGCGAAGGAAGCCTTACAGACTCTGGTTACCCCAGAGTGGTCAAAAAGTGGAGAAGAGGAGAAAAAATCGAAGAGGCGAAAACCCTTTTCGAAGGTGAAAAACAAGACATGGGTGTATGGTTTTATAAACTGAAGCATCCAAGCGGAACCTTTAATATCATAGAAAGATCTTTAAACTTCTATAAATCGAAGTATTTTCTTTTGGAAGACAATGAAAAAATAGTCCAGATACCCATTCCTGAAGACTCAGTTCCTTACGGGAGCTTTGACCAAAAACTTATTGTGCTTTTAAGAAGTGACTGGAAAAACAGTGAAGGGACTTGGAGTACAGGTTCCCTTGTTCTTTTGGATAAAAGTGAACTCATTTTGGGCAAAATTAAAGGAAGTGTTCTTTTTAGGCCAGATGAAAAGACATTTTTTGAAGGCATGAGTGTTCTTAAAGATGGCCTTCTCCTCCATTTGGTAAGTAATGTTCAGTCTGAAGTTCTTTATCTTAAAAAGGCCGGATCGAGTTTTGAGAAGATACCTCTGACCCTACCTAGAGGTGGAAGCATCAGTTTGCATTCCTTAGACCCTTTTAGTAATCATGTCATTTTAACGTATAAAAACTTTTTAACTCCCGAGACTCTTTTTCTCTATGACCTTGGGTCTTCTTCCCAAATGCCCATAACAAAAACCTCTTTGACTGATCGGTTTAACACGAAGGGGTTAAAAATCGTTCAGGCCTTTGCTAGAAGTACTGATGGGACCAAGGTTCCTTATTACATGATCGGCCCTGAAAACCTTATTAAAAATGGGCAGAACCCTACGCTTATTTATGGGTATGGAGGGTTTGAGGTGAGCTTACTTCCCTTCTATTCGTGGACTATAGGAAAGTACTGGCTTGAAAAGGGGGGCCTTTACGTTGTGGCCAATATTAGGGGAGGCGGAGAGCTCGGTCCACTATGGCACCAACAGGCCTTAAAAGAAAACAGACACAAGTCCTTTGAAGATTTTATTGCCGTCACAGAAGATCTGATTAAAAAGGGGATAACCTCGCCCAAGAAGTTGGGGATAGAGGGAGCAAGCAATGGAGGTCTTTTGACTGGAGTTATGTTAACACAAAGGCCAGAACTCTATGAAGCTGTTCTTTGTAAGATGCCTCTATTAGATATGCTTCGCTATACAAAGCTTTTGGCAGGGTCAAGTTGGATAGGTGAATATGGAGACCCAGAAGATCCAAAAATGAGGAATTATCTTAAAAGTTATTCCCCCTATCACCAGATTAGGTCTGAAAAACAATACCCGGAGACCCTTTTTATGACTTCTACAAATGATGATCGGGTTCATCCGGGACACGCGAGAAAAATGGCCAAAAAGATGAAAGACCTTGGCCATGAGGTTTTATTTTATGAAGGTACAACTGGAGGCCATTCTGGTAAAGGCGGCCTTTTAGATAGGGCCCATGAAGAGGCCCTTAAATTTTCGTACCTTTATGAAAAACTGATGAATTAGCGACAGCTTTTAAGACCTTGTATAATATTTTTCATTTTTAATACCATAATCTGCAATTCAAGTTCCTGCTTTCCTTTTTTGATGGAAGGCCAAAGCCCGTAACGAAAAAACTTTTTGCAGTCGAACCATTTTGGAATGAGGTCCCTTGGTTTCTTACTGTATGTGTCCATGACCGCTTTGACGACATTTTTGAGGTCGTCTTTTTCTATCCATCCTTCGTTGTAAAAATGGATCCCTAAATCAATACTAGTAAGGTAGGCGATCTGATTGGGAAAGAGGGCAGTTTTTTTTCCTTTAACATCGTAAAGAGCATGAAGATAAGAAGCTTTTACTTTTTTGGGGTATTTTTTAGCAATTGTATGGTAGATTTTCGGGTCCTTTTCTCCATTATCTCCAATGAGAATAAATTTTGACCTTGGGTTTCTCTTAACCATTTTCTCAATAATACCAATTTTAAAATCTAGAGTGTGGATCCTAAGAGAAGGCCTTCCAAAAAAAGGAACAGCAGGGAAATTGTTTTTTTTAAGAAAGATTTTTACGAGGGGGTGAATAGGTTTTGGGGCCCCTGATACATAAGACATTCGCCTCGTGGGTGCCATAACTTTGTTGCGTTCGTTCATGCAGAGGTCACGTTGGACTTTGAGACCATAGCATCCCCACATTCTATAAAGGTCATTTAAACCTAAAAAATAGTTCTTTGTTTGAAGCCCTTTAATTATCATCTCAGCATTGCCGACACGAGTAATTTTTATTGTATCGTCGACATCGCTAACAAGGTAAAGTTCCTCCACAGCAAGGGCATTAAAGGATAACGCCAAAAATAAAGTAAAAAGTGTTTTCATTTGGAACCTCTGTAAAAACTAAACAAATTTTAAGTCTGCTCGGTTTAAGAAGCAAAAAGATGAGGGTAAAAAGGCCCTTTATTTAAAACGCCATATAGTTGATGAGAGACCACAATTTGTTGCCAAATCGTTGTTTAAATTTACATTTAAATTAAGTTTAGTCCCCTAAAGTACTGAAATCACATAACTTGTTTTGAAACATGAGAATTTTTATCAAATAATTGTAACCCCTATTAAAATAATAAGTATCAAGAATTATTGGTTAAGCGAACTGGGGTGGTAAGTATTAAGAGGTTTGAAGGTGACACATTAGGGGTGAATGAGGACTTCACATATAAGATGTCCAGACTTGGGATTGTTATTTCTGTCGTTAGCCCTATTGCTCTTTTTTGGACTGGTTTCCGGTGGGATTGGTTCATCTACTTTTTGCTCGTTCATAGATTTCTTCTTTGGGGTCATAGTATGTGCTTACATACTTATTTCTCTCATGGGGCCTTTAAGTCAAAGAGATGGTTTCAGTTTTTTATGGGGGTTGTGGGAACAGGCGCCCATTTAGGTTCTCTATTTGCTTATTCGGGTGTCCATAAAATACATCATTCTAATGCAGACAAAGATGGTGATGCACATTCACCGGTCCATGGTTTCATGCATGCTTTTATATTATGGAGATATAAAGAATATTTAACTGCTCCGAAAGGCGTCAAGGCCTTTCGTTTAAAGAGTGTCTATAACTGGGTGGACCCTCGTTATAAAGAATTTCCAGAAATTATTTGGTTAACAAAGTATGGTTTTGTTATTCAAAACTTAAGCTTTATCGGGGCCTACCTTGTGGGGATGGTTTTAGAATACTTTTTTCCTGCTCATTGGACAGCACTTGCATTTTTTGTTTACGTTAAATGCCTACCGGCCCTTTTTGTTCAACTTGGACTTCTTTCTATTAATGTTTTTGGGCATCATAAATGGCTTGGCTATAAAAGCTTCAATTCAGATGACCTTTCAAGAAATAACTTTCTAGGTTTTATAATGTGGGGGAGCACCTGCTTTCACAATAACCATCATATGTTTCCTAAGAGTGCCAGAACCGGTTTAACCTTTTGGGAGACATGCTTTGATTTTGATTACCTTGGGCTTAAAGTGCTGGAGAAGTTTGGCGTGGTTTGGGGAATTATCG
Source organism: Bacteriovoracales bacterium (assembly GCA_028346125.1). Lineage (GTDB taxonomy): Bacteria > Bdellovibrionota > Bacteriovoracia > Bacteriovoracales > Bacteriovoracaceae > UBA7317. Next base: position 8,725 of record JAOMEV010000068.1, read on the forward strand.
AACCCGATAAGGCCAAAATAGAAAGAGGACGAGAAGAGTTTGAGCAAGAAGAGAATAAAAAAGTCTATATTGACCTGGATAGTTGCGCCTAAGGTCCCTTTTGTCTAAAAGTTATCATCACTGCAAAAATGAGAAGAGTATAACTTCCACTAAAATGGAAAAGTTCAAGCGTTAAGCTTTTCGTAAGTTCGTGATTCCCAAAGAGCTCCTTGGAAAGGGTATTAAAAGTTCCACTATGAGGAATCAAAGAGTGAATGAGAGCAATAATCGCTTTGTACGGGCCATCAATGTGGGCGATTTGATCTAAAAAGCGCCCCGAAAATGTTTCGTTGGCGTGAGAAATGATGCCTGTCAAAAAAAGAGTCGTAATAAGGGCCCATACCCTGGAAAAGTGAAGTGAGAAAAATACAGACAGGGTTATAACAATAAGAATAGGAAGGGAACTCATTAATAAAGAAGAAAGAATTGGCCATCCAAGGAACTGACCCTGGAGTCCATCAAAAGAAAAAACAGTGATGGCCAACAAAAGAGAAAGGACATAGTAGCCAATCACAATCAACCATGTTCCAAAAATTCGGGAAAGGACATAACTGAGCCTCGAGATTGGAAGAGAAAGGAGGCCTTCCAAAACTCCTTCATCCCGATCACTTTTGACGCAACTAACTCCCAAAAGGGCACTAATGAGAATATTCCAGGAGGAGATAATATAGTAAAACAGGTCCAGTTTATACTGAATGAGGTTCAGGTTTTGGGCCTTAAAAAATTGATTAAAAATAAAATCAAAAAATGTCTGATCAAGCCAAAGAATAAGAAGTGTAAACAAGAATAAAAGTAGGAGAGTTTTATTTCTGTATTCTTTATAAAGTGTATTTTTAATAAGGAGAAAATGGATTTTTGCTTTCATTTAGTCCCCCTTTGGTTCTCGATGGTTTGGCAGAAGAAATCCTCCAAGCTGATATCAAGTTCATTCATTCTTTTATGAGCGAGAAGTTTTCCCTTATCTATAATGGCCAAAGAGTCACAGATGATTTCTACTTCTGAGAGAATATGAGAGTTTACAATGATGGTTTTTCCCTCATTTTTCAACTCTTTAAGAAGGTCTTTCATTTCTTTAATAAGAAGGGGATCAAGGCCTGAGAAAGGTTCATCCAAAATGAGGATATGAGGCCTTCCTACAAGCATTTGCGCCAAACCAACTCTTTGAAGCTGTCCCTTTGAAAGATGCTTTATTTTTTTTGAAGAAAGGTCCAGTATTCCCATTTTTTCTAGAGACTTTTCAATTTGCAAAGGGATTTCTTTTTTGTTCTCAATTTTGGTCCCTGCAAAAAAATGGAGGGTTTGGTAGACGCTATAGTTGGGGTAAAAAGAGAACTTCTCAGGCAAATAGGCCAATGCTGCTCTTGATTGAGGTTTTTTATGGGGGACTTCTTCTATAAAAATAGAGCCATGTTCAAAGGGCAGTATATCTAAAAGGCACCTGACAAAAGTCGTTTTTCCGGCCCCATTAGGCCCCAATAATCCAAAAAAGTCGCCTTTTTTGATATTTAAACTGAGGTTGTTAAGGGCCCTTTGACCTGCATAGCTTTTGGTAAGGTTTTTGACTTTAATAATATCCATTTGAGCTTCTTCTTTGAAAAAGGAGGAGACTTTTGTTCTGGAATTATAAATGGAATGAAAGGAGTTGAAAAGAACAGGGCCCTTGTAAAAGGCAGAATAAAAAGCTCAAAAGGAATTAATTTCCTAACTTCAGGGATGGGCCCCATGGGCCTCTATTTTGCTCTACCTATACCGAGTAGAACAGTATTGAACAATGAAAAGATGGATTTGGAGAAAGTATTTCTAGCTTAAAAAGGCCCAACTTAATTTTGATTTGTGGAGATAAGGACTCTTATGGTTCTCTTCGGGTGCTTAATAGGATCATTAGAGATTTTCCTCAATCAAATATAGAAACTACATTTATCAAGAAAAGTGATTTCAAAGATGTCTACGAAGGGCCACTTGATGAAATACTTATTAATTTTTCAAAAAACTTAGAGGATTATGAGCTAGTTGTAGTTATCGTTCTTGCTGGGAAAGAAGGTGAAGGCCATCTTGGTATCGGTCAATTGTTTGATGAAGGGGCCCTTTGTCTTCTTGAAGCTGAATCAGATAGTGAATCAACGGTTGTTGCTCAAACTTTTTTAGTTTCAGGAAAGGCCCATCTCGAAATAAGTTTAAGTGAAATCAGCACCTTTTTAAGGCAATATTTTGATTTCCCAGAAGAAGTCAAAACTTTTTTTAATCCCCGAAACCAAATTGTTTGGAGCGCCCTTTCCGCTCAGTTTCAAGAACATGGACTCGACATCAATACCTTCAAACACGGCTTTATTTTTGAGGGTATTCTAAAAAGGGTCCGCTCTAAAATAGCAGATCCCCAAGCAGAAATCACGGAAGATTTCAAAAACTACGTCGTCTCCTTGGAAAAAGACCCTGTCGAACTGAGCAGACTCTACGACTCGCTTGAAATCCATAAATCAGAATTTTTCCAAAACCCCGAAACCTACGAAGAAGTAAGAACCAAAATCCTCCCCAAAGCTTTCGAGCAAAAT
>JAOMEV010000069.1 GCA_028346125.1 Bacteriovoracales bacterium
CAAAAGACCTCTTAATTGATTGGAGATGGGGAGAACAGTATTTTATGGAGCAACTCCTTGATGGAGACCTTGCTCCCAATAATGGTGGCTGGCAATGGGCGGCCTCAACAGGCTGTGATTCACAACCCTACTTTAGAATTTTTAACCCCTGGTCTCAAGGTCTAAAGTTTGATCCAGAGGCACATTATATAAAAACGTATGTGCCCGAATTAAAAAAAATAAGTGCAAAAGACATTCATTCAGGTAAGATACAACACACCTCTTATCCTTCCCCCATCGTTGACCATAAAAAACAAAGAGAAAAGGCGCTCCAATTGTATAGGGAACTCTAACCATTCTCTTGACCGAATCTAAAAAAGGGTCTTATAATAGGTCCCCTATGGAGCGATGCTCAAATATTAAAAAAGGGACCTTTTTCCAATGAAGAAAACAATACTTACGGGAGTAAAGCCAACAGGAATGGCCCATATAGGAAATTATCTTGGTGCTATAAAGCCGGCTTTGGAGGAAGTGGAAAAAAGAAAGGAAAATGCCGACTTCTTTTTTTTTATCGCAGAGTATCATGCACACACTTCTGTCAAAGAGCCCGCCCTTTTTAAAGAATATATTTATGATATCGCGGCTACATGGCTCGCTTTTGGCCTAAACCCTGACAAAGTTACCTTTTATAGACAGGGAGATATCCCTGAACTCTTCGAGTTAACATGGCTTCTTGCCTGCCATACGCCGAAAGGTGACCTCAATAGGGCCCACGCTTATAAGGCCCTCGTTGCTGAAAATCAAGAGAAAGACAATCAAGACCCTGATCAAGGGATTAATATGGGTGTTTACACCTATCCCATTCTTATGGCCTCAGACATTCTTCTTTTTGATACAAACATTGTTCCCGTTGGAAAAGATCAAATTCAGCATGTTGAAATCGCAAGGTCTATTGCCTCACGAATTAATGAACTTTATAAGACAGAAGTCTTGGTTGAACCCCAAGAGGAAGTTAAAGAAGAAGTCGCTACTATTCCTGGGCTTGATGGTAGGAAAATGAGCAAGAGCTACAATAACTCAATTCCTCTTTTTGTTTCAGAGAAAAAACTTAAAAAACTCGTTAACAAAATAAAAACGGATTCCACGGGGCCAAATGAACCAAAAGATCCTGATACGGCCCTTGTTTATGACTATTATAAACTCTTTTCGACACCAGAAGAACTGTCGGTGTTCCGTGAGGAGCTTATCAAAGGACTTTCCTGGGGAGAGGCCAAAGCACAACTCTTTGAAAAGATAAATAACCAAATTAAAGGACCTCGGGATAAATACAATCAACTAATGGAGAACCGCCAGGTTATTGACAAGCTTTTGGTTGATGGTGCTCAAAAAGCTAGAGCGGTGGCAAAAAGAACGATGGAACGGGTCAGAAAAAATCTTCTAGGCCTTTGATTTTTTCATACTTGAAAGGGGTAACTCAGCAAAAAAAGTTGTCCCAACATCGACCTCTGATTCAACCCAGACTTTTCCGCCTATTTTTTCAGCTTCAGATTTGATGGCGTCCATCCCTACACCTCGTCCGGAAAGTTCAGAAACTTGATCTTTAGCGGAGAGACCTTGATGAAAAATCAGTTGAATAATTTCTTTATTACTTAATTTATCCAGATCTCCCTCTTTCATAAAGCCAAGTTTCAGAGCGACTTCTTTAATAACCCCGGGATTAATTCCACGCCCATCATCTCGAACCCTTAATTCAAAAAAGTCATTGCTCTTACCAATAAATGAAACGTTAATCATACCCTGCTCAGGTTTATTTTTATCAACTCTTTCACCTGGACCTTCTATACCGTGATCAACAGCATTTCTAAAAAGGTGAACACAGGAGGTTAAGAATTCTGAATAATCTTCAGGGTTGAACTTAAGATCAGTTGACTCAATTTTAAAGTCAACAAACTTACCTTGAATACGGGAGATTTCATCAATAACACTTTCAAAACGTTCGAAAGTTCCCGATATAGGCTTTAAAACGAAGGCCTCTTCAAAGTCTTTAAAGACCTTGGAGTTTCTTCCAAAGTTTCTTTGCATAAAATAGATCATATCTTTTGAAGAAATAAAATGGCTTGTATCATCAGAGATAAGAGCATTGTTCGCCATTTCAATAATAAGACGGTTGCCCCTCATAAACTCGTAAAAAATATCGCCTAAAACTTCCAAACTTTCTGTGACAACCTTTTTTTCTTCTTCGTTGAGCATCCTTTTCCTTTCACCCGACTTATCAATCCAGTTTGTAATTTTTGTTTCCAAAATGTGGATGTGATCTGCCATTATATTTATTCGAAATTGTGCAAAAGAAGCTTTCAGTGTATGAAACTTTCTAAAGACTTCATCCAAGCTCCACTTATCCATTTCAAAAGAAAATTCGGAAGAAAACTCTTTATAATCAGAAACAAGGTCTACCAATTCTATGGGTCGCTCTAAAATCAATAAAACCATTTGGCTTTGTTCTTTTTCTTTTTGTGCCTTAGACTCGAGTTCTTTTTCTTTTGTGACATCAGTGGAAATACAAATGACCTTTTTGACCTTTTTTGTAACTTTCCCTTCAACAGTTTCATAAATTGCACGGTATTCTAATTTTATATGCCTGTTATCTTCAATAAAACTATTCGGTGCAAAAGAGACAAGATCTCTAAAAAGAAGCCTCCCATCCCAAACTTGCTTTAGCCATTTAACGAAGGCCTTTCTCTTCTCATCCTCTAATTTTAAAACATTGGCCATATTATCATAGACCAAATCCTGCTTAAAAAAATCTTTGGCCGCTTCAGAAACATCATCTTGTATAATCCCATACTCATCAAAGACCATAAAACCCTGACCCAGGTTTTCAAGAATATTGGTAATATCTTTTGTTCTCTCCTGAACGGTATCTTCAAGAGCAAAGTTCTGTTGTTCTACATCATCCAAAGATTTCTTTAACAACCGGTGGAAACGATTCGTATGCATGATCATAGTGTTAAATGATTCGGCAAGAATACCTAATTCATTTTCTTCTTTTTGTTCAAAGCTAATTTTTTTAAGATTGCTATAATTTATTTTTGATATTTTATCCGTCAAGTTAAGAAGTGGTCTTGATAAGTTTTCTCTAATCAATAAAAAGATAAGTGGGCAAATAACGAGGGCCAAAACAATCGCAAGAAAAATGTAATTCAATGCCTCACTTTTCCACCGGGAAATTAAAATTGAATGGGATGAATAGATTCTTAACTCACCTATTTTTCTTAAATGATCCGAAGAAAATATTTCAACTCTATTTCCAAAAAGCCTTTTACTGAAAGGTTGCTTTTCAATAAATTGGTCGATATTTTTTAAGTTTCCTTTTGGTAATTCTCCATATCTGTAGAGAATTTTTCCTTTTTCATCACTGATATAAGAAGCGCTAATAAAGTTAGAAACTTTAAACGATGGTTCTAAATAAGCGAAATCATTTCGACCTTTACCTTCTATAATTTTTTGGATTTCACTTTTATAGACCTGAACGGAAAAGGCAATATCTTTTTCTATTTTGCTTTTTAGACCTATAAAACCGTACTGGAAACGAATAGCAATAACACATAGAAGAGAAAGAACAAAATAGACCAAGATCTTCTTTGTCACCTGAAAAGAAATCGAATTTGAAGATATTTTAAAAAACTCAATCATTCACAGTTCTCATTAATATTAAATGCTTGGGCCTCCTATTTTTCGGATAATCATTGTAAAAAATTAATTTTAATCACGTTTAAAACCCTAAATAAGACTTCATTAATTGTTGATGAAAATCATACATAGAACCTTCAAATTTTGGCACATAAGGACCTCCAAAAAAAAGGCCTGATTCCAGTCCTTTTTGAACCCTTTCACAAATTAGAGTATCTTCCTCCTGAACTTTTTCAGATGCCTTTAAACTTTTTCTCTTTAATTCGTCATTGAGTGTTCCTCGATAAAAATAATCAAAAATAATTTCACATTCATCAGATTTTATTGGTCGAACCCAATTAGTATCCATCCACCGCCCATAAAGGTTGACCATAAAGTTTGGGTAAAGCCAAAAATAACTTGATGTTCCCTCAACTCGCTCAAGAAAATCACCCTCTTTCGAGCTTTGATTTCCCCGCTTTGAACTACAAGTTTGGATTGAAAAGCAGTCAGACCTCACCGTTTTATAACTGGAAAAATCAATTTGCTCAGTTAAACCTGGGTGCATATGAGGAACATGATAGCCACCATCCAAATAATTATCGACAAAAACCTTCCAATTACATTTGAGACGGTACTTAAAACTTCCAACAAATTTAAAATCCTCGTAAGAGTAATCTGTTAAAACACTCTCCAATGAATTTCCTTCCCATTTTTTTTCTTGTCCAAAATTTAGAAAAATAAAAGGCCCCACTTTTTTGAGAGGAAGCTCCGTGAGTTTTAAATTTTTAGGGTTTAGTTTTCCAAGAGGGCCTGCTTGAGGGATCTTTTTCAATTCTCCTTGGAAGTTATAGACCCAACCATGATAAGGGCATTTCAGCTCTGAAACTCTTCCCTTTCCCTCAACAAGGCAGGTCGCATGATGAGAACAAATATTATAAAATGCCTTTAATCCTTCATCGCAGACGACAAGATAAGGAAGCCCAAAAAGGTCCCCCGAAAAATAATCTCCACTATTGATCAGCTGGTCACTCCGTCCTACATACTGCCAGCTATTTTTAAAAACTGAGTCTCGTTCAAACTGAAAAAAGGCATCATTTGTATACCAAAAGGACTCAGGAGAAGTTGCCTCTTCTAAGGGTAGTCCTTTCTTTTCTCTTTCTTTTATTTTATCGATCCAATTATCAATTTGATTTGGCATGGCCTTCCCCATTGAATTGAAATAAAATTATTCGATATTTTCGGTAACCATAAACGATAAGGAAAGAAAATGAAACCAAATCGCGTCGAAGTCCTGGCCATTGGAGATGAGCTTCTCGATGGAAGAGTTGCCGATACCAACACACTTCGACTCGCTGATCAACTTTCTTTTTATAATATTCGCATTAATCAAAGAACAACCATAACTGATGACATCGATGTTATTATTAGAGAAATCAAAAATATCGCAGAAAGGAAAACAGAACTTTGCGTCGTCAGTGGGGGCCTTGGACCAACAAGTGATGATGTTACAGCAGAGGCCTTCGCTGCTCTTAGTGGAGAAGAGCTTATACGCGATGAAAAAACAATCCAAAAGATTAAACAAAGACTACAACAGTTTAATAGACCAGTAACCGAAAACCAGCTTAAACAGGCCGATAGACCAAAATCTTCAGAGCTTTTAATAAACCCTGTAGGCAGCGCCGTTGGGTTCCAGCTAAAATATAAAAACTGTCTTTTTGTTGCCCTTCCAGGAGTCCCTAAAGAGTTTGACTCCATGGTCAATGACCATATTCTTCAACCTTTTAAAAACCTTGAACTACGACCACTTGAAAAAAAGGTTTTTCGAAGCTTTGGCCTGTTTGAGGCCCAAGTGGATGAGCTTCTTAGCGATCTGCCTAAAAAATGGCCGGTGATAAGACTTGGATACCGTGCCCACTTTCCTGAAATTGCCATTTCTTTAAAGGCCTCTCCGGAGCACTCTGAACAACTTCAAGAGGCCCAAAAATTCGTAAGAGAAAAATTAGGGAAATCACTTTTCTCAGAAACTCAAGGCGGCTTTGCCGAAACACTCATAGAATGCTTGAAGTCTCAAAGTAAAACTCTCTCACTTGCAGAATCTTGCTCTGGAGGCCTTGCTGGGCACCTCCTAACAGAAGTACCCGGAGCTTCAGAAGTTTTTAGTGTCGGCCTCATAACCTATTCAAATAAAAGTAAAACCGAAATTCTTGGCGTAAAGGAAGATACTCTTAAAAAATTTGGGGCCGTCAGTGAAGAAACGGTTACAGAAATGGCCAATCAAGTCAGGTCAATGGCCAAAACAGATTATGGTTTGGCCATTAGTGGTATTGCTGGCCCCGGAGGAGGTACGAAGGAAAAGCCTGTGGGAACAATTTGGATTGCACTTTCTTTAGAACACGAGATCATAACAAAAAAACTAGAACTTTTCTTTGATAGAGAAAAAAATAAAATTATTAGTGCTCATTCTGCACTTGATCTTCTTAGAAGAAGGCTACAATATTGAGTTAAAAAAGGAAGTCTCATGAAATTACACATTATCTTATTTTTAATTCTGGCACCCCTTTCCCCTTTATTTTCTCAAGGTCCAGAAGAAAAGGGACTCGAAATTGCGATGGCCAATGAAAAGGCCAACGATGGCTTTGTTGGAGAATCCTCTGAAATGGAAATGGTTCTCGAAGATGCCCATGGAACAAAAATTAAAAGAAAAATGAAGGGCAGGATCATGGAAACAACAGGTGATGGAGATAAAAGCATCAGCCAATTTCTCCTTCCTGCTGATGTTAAAGGTACGATGATGCTCACGTGGACACACAAGAAAAAAGATGACGATCAGTGGCTTTTTCTTCCTTCAATAAAAAGAACTAAAAGAATCAGCTCATCTAATAAATCAGCTTCTTTTATGGGAAGTGAGTTTTCCTATGAGGACCTTGGAAGCCAGGAAGTTGAAAAGTACACTCATAAACTTTTGAAAGAAGAAACAAATAAAGAAGGCCTTGACCTCTGGGTTATGGAGAGAATTCCTCGAAATAAAAAAAGTGGATATAAAAAGCTTAAAGTCTGGATCATTAAAAAATACAGTAACCCAGAAAAAATCGAATACTACGATAGAAAAAATGAACTCCTCAAAGTAGCAACCTTTTCATCTTTTAAAGAATTTAAAATTGGGTCGCGGACACTTTATAGGGCCAGTAAAATCCATATGATTAATGTTCAAACTGGAAAAAAATCAACCATCCGTTGGAGCAATCGGAACCTAGGTGTTAAATTTGAAGAAGAGGACTTTGAGAAAGATTCACTTCTTGATCAAGACTTCTAAGTAACTTCATTTACTTTTTGAACAAAGCTTTCCTTACTTACAGGCTTCTCTAAAAAAGTGACGTGGGGAAGGTCTTTGTATTTTTCTCTCAATTTTTCATCAATAAAACCACTCAAAAAGATAGTTGGTGTTTTCATTGTTTTGGTTTCAATTTTATCCAAAAAATCAATTAACTCGATACCTGTTTTGCCGGGCATTTTAATATCTGTAAGAATCAGTCCAAAAACCTGGCCTTCACCTTGCTCTAATATTTCAACCCCAGCGGTGTAACCATTTGCACAGTGAGTAATTTCATGACCAGACTCTTCAAGCCAGGAAATGTAAACATCGGCAACATCAAGTTCATCTTCAATCAGAAGTACCTTCACTTACTATTCCATTGTTCTTATTTGCTTAGCTGTATATAGAATTTCATCCCTAAAACGTTTTTTAAAGTCTACAACCCAACCATATTTTCTTATAACATCATTCCCCAAACTCATAAGGGCAAAACATGTAATCAACACTCTATCAACATCTTCATAAAAACAAAGACTAACCGCTTTTTTAAAATACTTTGAAAAGTTCGCTGTGGAAATGATCGTCATTACCTGGGGTCTTCGGCCTTCTATTAGAGACTCCAAAGAGTTGATGACAAAATCATTATCTTGGTACTCATCCTCATTCATATAATAATAAGAGGCCTCTGACCTAATTGTAAAAAGGGAAACTTTTTTCTCAGCGACAAGACCAATTTGAGTTTTACTTTTTTGAGAAAAGCTTTGTACCTTCACATCCTTTGATAATTTTTCAAAACCCTTAGGGTTGTGAAGGGTTTTTCTTGAAAAAAAAGTAATGGGTTTTTTAACCTCAAGTTGAAATTTAGAAAAGAGGTACTTAACGTCTTGATCCTCAAAAAGGCCATTATAATCCAAATCTTCAATTTCTTTTGCCTTATCAAGAAGCTTTTCCTTTGCCAAAAAGGCCACGGACAAATGGATATTTCCTTTTTTCAAAGACTCTCTTTTTTCTGCAAAGAGGAGTTCTTCTTCCTTTATGATTTGACCAAAAACTGGTTCAAATAAAAAAAGGAGAGGTAAAACAAAAATTATAAAACTTCTAGAATATTTTTTCATAAAGCTCACCCATTTATTCAACAAAATTAAGTTAGAAAACACACCTTACATAAAAATTTACTCATTTTAAAAAAAATCTAAGGTTTTTTCCGAAAAAGGACGAAATAGAGAGGATGACGCAAGACATGAAGATAGAGAAAGAAACATCTATTACCGCCCCTCTTGAACTCATAAAGGACATCATTCTTGACACTAAGAATTACCCTTCCTTTATTAATTCAATCCATAAGTCCCATATACATGAAAAGGGCGCAAATTATAGTGACGCACTTTTTTATGCAAAAGTCCTTATGTTCCCTATTCAATTTAGAGTTTTCACTAAAGAAGAAGGCCCTTCTCGTATCAGCTTTGTACAAACGTCTGGTTATTTTGTAAAACTCGAGGGAGCTTGGGACCTTGAAGAACAGGGTGATAAAGTTCTTCTTAAATATAATGCTGCCGTTAGGTTTCCACCTGGGGCCCTTCCAAAAGTAGTAAATGCATGCCAGGAAGTTTTTTTTCCAGAAATGATTGACTTGTTTAAGTTTGAAATTGAACAGAGAATAAAAATCGCGGCCTAAACCATGGAAGAGTATAATCAACAAGGTAAAGACATTCTTCAATCTGTATCAAGGGCGATATACCACAAAGTTATGGCCGATACCATTCAAGAAGAAATGCTAAGTACAAAAAACCCAAGAGACCTTAGCATCTTCCGTAAACTTAATCAGTTTAAAACCAGTTATGGAGTCAACACTTGGCAAGAGCTCTACCTAAAGTTTGTGAGTTACCACAACGACAAAGAAAAAGCTTACGAGGAACAAATTGGGAAGCATTTAGACCTTTATCATCTTCTTTGGGAAAACCTCAATCATCAGCTTATATCATGGGTTCGTCTGTCTAAAACATACGGAGGAGAACCACGAAAATCTTTTGAGTATTACCCTCACCTTCGCTCTCTTTCAAATATTGCAGTTAAAAAAGGCTTTTTTAAATGTCTTAATATATTTTTGAGCGTCTCTCAAAATACCTCTGACATCGTAAAAAGCTCTCTTCACATTGCAGCAGAAAATCATCAGTATAAAATTGTAGGAGAACTTCTCGACAAGGCCAAATCAGCTAATGAAATTATTGATCAAGACATTCTTCTTTCTTGGTCTATTGAACACAACGATATGGATATTTTAAAAAAGCTTTTAGATCTAGGAGTTTCTCCTAACAGACATGCAAAAAATGTCAAGGCCCCCATTGCTCTGGCGGCTTTTAAGGAAAACCTGGAAATGATAAAAGTGCTCATAGATCACAACGCAGAAATTAACATTTTGGGATGTTACCCTCTTATTTCGGCCATAGGACGAAAAAATATCGATATCATTAAGCTCCTCATAGGGAGCAATCAAGTCAAAAAGAAAAACCTTGAAAGGGCCATACTTATTGCTAAAAAACAACTTAATGGAGAAGAAATGGTAGAGCTTTTAAAAGACGCCCTCGATAAGGCACCTGCCTAGGTATCAAAAGTTTTTGAAAAAGAACAAATATTTGGAGAAACTACCCTAAGGTAATCAGAAACATTTATGATAAATGACTTCGTTAAAAGGCCAGCATTGAAGGCCAACCTTTCATTTTCAAGAATAGACTTGTCTAAATAAAGATCGAAAGGAAGAATATCTCTTCCAAATGGAGGTAGCGCGCCCTTTTCCACACCTATTTTTTCCATAAGTTCTTGGCCTGTAGCAAACCTCAACTTCTGAGAGTTTAAAATCTTTCTTACCTTATTGGAGTCAACTTGCAGGGCCGCTGATAAAACAAAAAGTCTATAATCTGACTTATCTTTGAAAAGGATTGTTTTTCCACCAATTTTCAAGCTCTCTCCCCTAGCGGAGGCTGAGGAGAAGCAATCTGTGCTCGGATCGTGGTCTACTTCTTTAAAATGGATGTTATTCTTTTCTAGAAGGTTTCTAATTTTTTCACTTAGCTCAACATTTCCCATAAAAAATCTGATGTTCAGCTGGCCTTCAGGTTGGCCTTAATTTTCTCATCTTCATCTTCTGAAAGAATTTTAATGGCCTCTTCAGGAAGGTCTCCTCTCTTGGAAATCATTTTTTTTACGTAAGAATCACCTTCTTTTGCCAATTGAATCAGAACATTGGTGGATAGCTCTTTCTTTAAAACAAGCTTTCTAATGTTATTTCCCTGAGTCTCACCAAAAACAAGCTTCAAAACAACTTCATCTGGAAGCTTTGGCATTTTGGCCATTTGAATTTTTACTCTTTTCTCTCCATCTCCAGAAAGAACGAGAAGTTGTTTTTCGGTAACATTACTATTTTTCACAACCTGGGCCCTTGCACGCCAATTCGTTGATTCAAGAAAAATGTCCAGGTCCTGTTCAGTAAAATCTTCTCTTTTAAAAAGCTCTTCTATGACCCCTTCATTTTCATCATTACCCAAAGTTTTTAAAATATCCTTAGGAAGCTTTGGCGCCTGACAAAGGGCCTTTCTCACAACGGCTTGCCTATCTTTCGTAAGCTCCGCTAAAACATCTACTGGAGCTGTGCTATTTTTAGCAAGGGCCACTTTAGTTCCCCAGTAATCGTCCTTAACAAGCTCCCGTGCGACTGCTTCTGGAAGAGGCTCAGAGGATGCAAATGTTTTTCTTATAAGTCTCTTGTCATTTTTAACGACTTCCATCAAAAAATCTTCTGAAAATTTATGACTTGCAAGGAGTGACTCTCTGACATAATCACTCTCATCATTGGCCAAATCCAAAATAACCTCTTTAGGAAGCTCTGGATGAGAAGCTATTTTTTCTCGAATGACCCAATTGTCTTCTTCGGTCAATTTAAAGATAATCTCCGGTGGAAGGTTTTTTCTCTCACTAATGACAAGCTTTAAGTAGCTATTTTGAATAAAGGAAAGCATCGTTGCTGTAGAAACGCCATCACGATTGGCCAAAATTTTCCTTACCCTATGATTCCCGACTTTCGCCAACATAATCAAGTCTTCTTCCGAAGTCGATGGATTCTTGGCCATCTCCAATTGTTCATCTTTTGATTTTGCCTTAATTTTTTCTATCCCGTTCATTATCCCCAAATCCTCATTGAAGTCATTATGAACTAGAATAACAGGAAAAAAACCTGAAATGAAATCCCGGAAAATCAGGAGCGTTTAAAAATTACTTTCTTTTATTATTGA
>JAOMEV010000007.1 GCA_028346125.1 Bacteriovoracales bacterium
TACGAAATGAGCGTTTTGTAGACAAAACATAGATTGCTTCCAAAATATTTGTTTTTCCATTACCATTTTCACCTAAAATGCAATTAATTTTAGGTCCAAATTCGATTGTTTTATAGGAAAGGTTTCTGAAATTTTTTACTCTGAGTTTTAAGATTTTTGAAGGGTTCATATAATGCTAAAGTTTTAAAGGCATAATTATCCCTAAGTAGCCAGAAAGATTTTCAGACTTAATAAGAACTGGGCTCAATTCATTATTTAATTCTAAAGATACATTGCCGTCAGAAAAAACAGAAAGTGTGTCGGATAAGTACTTGGCATTGAATCCTATTTCCATTTCATTTCCATCATATTTTACTTGAATTTTTTCTCTTGCTTCACCTAAAGATGGGTGATTTGCAGTGATAGTCATTTCATCTTTTCCCAAATGGAGTCGGACGCCATTAGACTTTTCATTAGACATTATTTTTATTCTTTTAACAGCATTAAAAAATAAGTCTTTGTCAGCAACAAGCTTATGGGTTGTTTTTGGAGGAATGACTGCTTCATATTTTGGGTACTCTCTTGCAATCAACCTAATTGAAAGAAAGTATTTATCCTGCGCATTGACATACATAAAAGATTCATCGAGAGAAACTTTTATTAAGTTCTCTGAAAAACTCTCTGTTAGCTTCTTTAATTCATTAATGCTTTTTCTGGGAATTATAACTCCCCCTAAAAGCAATCTCATTTCAGCATTTTCAACTTCAGTATCCAACATTGAAAGTCGATGACCATCAGTAGCCACAGCTCTTATTTTCGAGTCAATTTCTTGTAAAAAGATTCCATTAAGATTTAATCGTGTTTCATCAAGCGAAATAGCATGTGATGTGCGATTGATTATTTCTGAAAGTTGATTTGAGTTTAGTTTAAACTCTGATTCTTCATTCCCAAAAGTTAACTGTGGAAAATCATCACTTCTGAAAACGAGAAGTGAGTAGTGAATATTTTTACATTTGAGTGAAAGTATATTTTTATCACCAATAATTTCTAAGAGTATTTCCTCTTGAGGTAATTCTCTTACAATATCTGAAATATTTTTTGCGTTTATACAGAATTTACCCTCAATTTCTACATTAGCTTTAACTGAAACCTTTGCTGAAACCTCTAAGTCAGTAGCTGAAAAGTTAAGAGTATTTTGATCAGTGGAAATTAAAGTATAAGTTAAAATTGGACGGGAGCTTTTCTTATCAACAACAGATAAAACCTTATTCAGAGAATCTCTTAAGTGTTGGGTTGTAATTTTAACTTTCATGAAAAGCCTCGATTAGGGTAGGTAGGAAGGTTTTATCCTTTGGGGAAGACAAAATCAATACTTTAAAAAGGGGGTGATTTGGAAAGAAAGTTATATTTATATATTATTATATATTCTTATTATTATATATATCGTGTGGATAAGTGGAAAACTGTCAATATTCTATAGATATTCATTAGTTACCTTAAAAGTCTATGTGGAAAAATGTGGAAAACTTTATTGAAGCTGCTTGAGTAGCTTCGGAGATTAGTTAGTTGTTCACAAAATAGAGACAGTTATCCACATCGAATTCACATGTTATCCACATCCTTTTTTCGGGCCCTTTGTAAGCTTGATTTGACAGTCATAGTTCGTGAGTTATCCACAAAATTATTCACATGTGGATAACTTTGTTCACATGTGGGAGAGAATTGTGGAAACAAGTTATCCACAATTCTAGGGTTTTGTGGATAACAGTTGTAAATGGCTGGAATTATTAGACTTAGTTATCCACATTTACCCACAAATCTCGATATAAAATGTTAATAACTGTAAAAAAATGTTGATAACTTTTTTTAACACACAACTTTTCAACATTTACATGTGGATAACTTTTCAAATTCACAATCAAATGTGAAAAAAATGTGAATAAATGTGGAAAAAACCGCTAGAGTAGGTTTTGGATTTCTAAAATTGTGTTGGCAAGATACGTATCAGTTTTAACCTGCTGATCAATTTTATTAACAGCATGAATTACTGAGGTGTGATCTCTTCCTCCGTAAAAAAGACCTACTTCTTGTTGGGTCGATTTTACGATTTTTCTAGAGAGGTACATCGAAATATGCCTTACCTTCGTTATTTCTTTACTCCTTGCTTTCGACTTAAGGTCTGCAAGGGGTATTTTAAAATATTGAGAAACAGCTTTTGCAACATCTTCAAGGTCAGTGGTCTTCTTATCTGAGCCCTTCAAGCTTAATTGGTCTTTAACAATATCTGCATCAATTTCCATTTTCATGACATCAGAGTATGCTGATAGCTTGATAAGAGAGCCTTCAAGCTCTCTTATACTAGACTTTATTGAGGAAGCGATTAGAGTTATCACATCATCGGTACAGTAAAGGTCGAGTTCGTAAGCTTTCCTTTTCAAGATTGCAATTTTGGTTTCTAGGTCGGGCTTTTGTATATCAATAACTAGGCCCCACTGAAGTCTGGTTTTAATCCTTTCTTCAATCCCCACAATTTCTTTTGGGGCCTTATCTGATGTAAAAATAAGTTGCTTTCCTTTGTCGTGAAGCTCATTGAATATGTGGAAAAACTCGTTCTGTGTTCCCTGTTTGTCTTTAAGTTCGTGAATATCATCAATCATCAAAACATCAATTTTCTCAGAGTACTTATTTCTGAAACTAGATATATTGTTATTTTGAATAGCGTTTATCATCTCGTTCATAAAGTCTCGAGCAGTTATGAGACAAATAATGAGAGATGGGTGTTGTAGTCTGATAGCATTGGCAACAGAATGGAGTAGGTGTGTTTTCCCTAAACCAGAGTCACTGTAGAAGTATAAAGAAGGGTATTTACCCGATTTTCCAGGGTTGCTTGAAACTGCTTTAGCTGTGGCACAAGCGATATTATTTGAAGGTCCTATAATAAAATTTTCAAAAGTTTTATTAGGGTCAATAAGGATTCCATTTTGGTCCGGCTGCATATGGTCTATATATTTTGATTCAACTTTTGAAAGGAGGTCTTCTTTGGTTGGGATAAGGTCTAAATGAGTGTTTTTCTGGGCATAATCACTTTTAAGAGTAAAACTCGGAGCCTTCTGGGGCAATTTCACTGTTTGGGTTGTATTTTCCAAATCTTCTTTGGGTGGTTTTGGGTCCTCGGTCTCTATTAGGACTTTGAATGGTTTACCTAAGCTCTGTTGGATTGCTTCGTCTAGATGAGAAGAGAAGTATTCAGAAATCATTGTTTTAATGAAAGGAGTTATCACAGAAAACCTAATTTCATTAGATTTCAGGCTTTTGATTTGAAGGTTTTCAAAAAACGCGTTGTATTTATCTAGGGAAACGGTATCTTTAAGGGAAGAGAGTATCTCTTCGTTCAAGGCCTTTATTTCAAGCTCATTGCAACCTTCTTGCGGCTTGGGTGAGGCGCTTTGGAGTTCTTCCAGCTCAAGTTGCTCCCCCTTTTTATAAGAAGGTTGGTCTTCTGCGAAGAGACCCTCTTTAGGGTTCGTCGAAACCTTTAAAAAGTGTTGAAATGGAAAAGATCGACTCATTAAGTTACTCTATTTTACAATGGATTAGAAAATCAAAAATAGCTTGTAGCATGGTCATGGCAATATTCCAATACACGATGAAGTTTCTTATTCGGCAGCTAACTTTTGAGAAAAAGTTTCTAGTTTTTGCTTAAAGCCATTGACCTTTCAATTCACTCTCTGTATTTGTTTGTTTCGTATAACTGAAGGCTCTCCTAGCGGGGGGTCAATATATTTTTTTTATAATAAGGTATATCTCATGAGCAAAAGAACATGGCAGCCAAAAAGAAGAAAAAGGCTTAGAATTCATGGATTTTTGAAAAGAATGTCCACTCCTGGTGGTAAAAATGTGCTAGCGAGGAGACGGGCTAAAGGTCGTAAAAACTTAAGTGTCTCAGTTGGGACTAAATAAAAAATATTGGTTTTGGCAAAGCAGTACCAATTTACTAAAAACAGTAGACTCCTATCTCAAAGAGCTTTTAAAAACCTCAGAGGTGGAGCTCTTTGTTTGAAAACAAAGTTTTTAAGGGTTTATTATAAGGACTCTTTCGATGAGGGTCATGAAACAAAAATTGGAATTAGTGTAAGTAAAAAAGTTGGACCGGCTTATGTTAGGAATAGATTGAAAAGACTGGTCAAAGAAAACTTTAGGCTTTCTGAAGCAAGAGAAAAAGGGATAGATGTAGTTTTCGTTGTATCCCCATTTCTTTACAAATTTGTTGAAGGCAGTAAGCAGACCCTAACATCAAGAGAGCTTGGTTTTAAGAAATGCTTATCAGAGGTTCTTTCAAAACTTGAAAGGGTCTAGAGAGTTTTAGACGTTGGAATATTTTGAATAAGTTAGTGGTTAAATTAATAAGACTTTATCAGATTGCATTATCGCCCTTTTTGGGACCTAATTGTCGCTTTACTCCCACATGCTCTTCTTATTCACTCTGCTGTTTTCAAAAGTTTCCTTTTTTTAAAGCAATATGGTATTCACTTTCTCGTATTCTGAAATGTCATCCCTTTAATAAGGGTGGTCCTGACCCCATACCGAGAACATAAGGTCTGGAGTTCAGCAAACTTGATAAATGGAGATTTGAAATGGGTTCTGATCAAAAAAGAGTTTTTTTGGCAGTAGTTTTATCTGGAATTGTTTTGGTTGTATGGCAGACATTTTTTGCACCAAAGCCTGTTATAGGTCCAAAAGTTGAACAATATAAAAACCGTGTAGTTGAACAAAATAAGAATGTTCAAGAGCTTCAGGAATCAGGAGCTCCCCAAACAACTTCAAATAATGAAGGTGAAGGGGAAAAATCTCAAATAAAAATTCAAAATGTAACGTTAAATAAAAATGGTTACAGCTTTTCTTTTGATAACAAGCTTTCTCTTAAAAACTCGACGAATACCAATTCTATTATAGATTTCAATTCGATAGTTGGTAATGAAGGGCCTTTTAAAATACAGATTCTAACAAATAAAGGGCCAAGAGAGCTTCTTTTTAATTGGGAGCCTAATTCTGATAAGTCTAAGTTAACTGGAGAGGATAGCGCACATGATATTAAAGCAACAATTGAATTAAGTGATAGTGGTAGGCTCAATATTTATCTAACATCTCCAAATGCCTATAGATACCGGTTAATTTTTAAATCTTCTAAGAAAGAACTTGATAACCAGCAGACAAGAAAGTTTCTTGTCTACTCGAAGGATGTAGATCGATACCAAGTGGGGGACGCTGAAAATGGTGAGGGTCGTATAAAGTGGTTTGGTTTAGACTTTAATTTTCACATGCTTACTTTTGTGTTCCAAAATAAGCAAATGTCGAAATTTTATTCCAATGAAAGTGGTTACTTAATTTTAGATACGATAAACCCTCAGAACAATATTAGCGGCGGGTTGATTTTTACTAAAAAAGATTATGATCACCTTTTGAGTTTCGGTGATAAGCTAGAACTGTCGGTAGATTTTGGTTTCTTTTATGTTCTCGCAGTTCCAATTATGAGAGGCCTTCAATTTTTCTATAAGTATATACCAAACTATGGTGTTGCTATTATTCTATTAACTCTTCTTATTAGAATGATTACCTTTCCCTTGCAGTATAAATCTTTTAAAAGCATGAAGAAAATGCAAAAAGTTCAACCCGAGTTGGCGAAGATCAAGGAAAAATTTAAGGATGACCCTCAAAGAATGCAAAAAGAAACTATGGACCTCTTTAAGCGTGCAGGTGCGAACCCACTTGGGGGTTGTTTACCTCTAATTTTACAAATGCCAATTTTCTTTGCTTTTTATCAAGTTCTCTATGAATCTGTTGAATTATTAGGGGCTCCATTCTTTGGTTGGATTTCGGACTTAAGTCAAAAGGACCCTTATTTTGTTTTGCCAGTTTTAATGTCTTTGTCCATATTTTTACAACAGAAATTTCAGCCTTCAACAACTGCCGACCCTACACAAAAAAAGATAATGATGCTTATGCCGTTCTTCTTTGGCTTCATTATGATTAATGTTTCTTCAGGGTTGGTACTCTATATTTTTGTATCTACTCTTTTTGGAATGATTCAACAGTATTTTGTTTATCGAACAACCGACTAGATGAGCAGTAAGGGTTTAAATTGAATCTATTGTTTTCTAATTCTAAACCTATAATAGCTTGTTCTAGTGGATTGGAGTCTAGAAGTGCCATTTCTCTCATTAGGGTAAGTGGCTTTTCTGACTTAGTTAAACTGAATGATTTTTTCGATATTGACTGTACCAGCCTCAAACCAAGGTATAGCCATTTATCTCATGTAAAAGATGGTGAAGAGGTACTTGATCAGGTCATTTTGACCTATTTTCCAGCTCCAAATAGCTATACTGGTGAAAATGTAATAGAGCTTTCAGCTCATGGAAATCCATTTAATATTAAAAGGATTCTGTCTTTGTTTTTGAGGGATGAGTTTTGTAGAGAAGCTGCTCCAGGAGAGTTTACATATAGGGCCCTGAAAAATAAAAAATTAAGTCTTTCACAAGTTGAGGGTCTTGATTCCTTATTGAATGCAAACTCTGAGGTCGTTTTTTCTCAGGGACTCTCTTTATTAAGAGGTGAGCTTCATGAACAATATCTCAAATTATACAACTTATTTGTTAAACTAAAGGCATCTATTGAGCTTTTTATCGATTTTTCTGAAGATGTGGGTGAAGAAAATGCCCAAAATAACTTTGAAAGTAATCTTGAGCTTTTTTTAAAGCAAATAAGCTTTTTAAACGAAAGAACCAAAGTTAATTTATCAAGCTTATTGTCACCGACCATTATTTTGGTTGGAAAAACTAATGCTGGAAAAAGCTCTCTTTTTAACTTCATTTTAAATTCACAAAGGTCAATTATTTCAGATCGTCCTGGAACCACAAGAGATTATATAAGTGAGTTTATTGAGATTTCCGGCGTTAATTATAAGTTGATAGATACAGCAGGCTTTAGAGATTCTCAAGACCAAATTGAAGTACAAGGTATGGGTTTGGCCTTAAATTTATTGGATAAAGCATTTTGTAAAATTTTAGTTGTTAATCCTTTTTTAGGCCCTTTATCGACTCAATCTTTTAAAGATATTGACTTCATTATTTTCACACATTCTGATTGTGATGGTTTTAAAGAAAGGCTAGAGGCTTTTAGGGCGGACCTTTTAGACGATTTGCCTTGTATTTGTCTTGGTTTGGAGAAAGGTGGTTCTATAGGACCAGGCTTTATACTTTTTGGGAGTGGTTCTATAGGACCAGAGAAAATTAATATTGGTCCTATAGAACCGGCCAAAAATATTAGTTCTTTGAGCATATCTCTCAATTCCTTAACAGAGTATGTTAGGCAAAAGTACCAAGCTTTATCTTCAAAGAATCCGATAGTTGTTGAGCGTCATACGCGGGTAATAGAAAAAGCCTATTTGCGCACCGAGTCCTTTGTTTCAAGTTATAAATCTATGAGTGATGTTGCAGTAATGGCATCTGAAATCAACCTTATTGGTGAGGATATATCTGAGCTTATTGGTGTGGTAAATCCCGACACGGTGCTCAAGGATATCTTCATGAACTTTTGTATCGGTAAGTAGCAAATTATTTTTTTTTTTGTCATTTTGTGTTAATAAAATGTTCTATGTGGAACAATTATGGAAAATAATATGGAAATAAAATGCTACGATCTTGCCGTCGTGGGCGGCGGTCATGCTGGCCTTGAAGCAGCTTGGATAGCTGGAGAGTTGGGCCTTAATGTATGCCTAATCAGTAGCAAAAATGTTCCTTTAGGCTCCACGCCATGTAATCCGGCCATTGGAGGGGTGGGAAAAGGCCAAGTCGTTCGTGAAATAGATGCTATGGGTGGTTTAATGGGCCGGCTGGCTGACTTGTCTGCAATACAATATCGAACTTTAAATGAATCTAAAGGTTATGCTGTTCAATCAACTAGGGTTCAAGTTGATAAAGATGAATATTCCAAAAATGCGGAAAAGTTCATAAATAATCACATTAATATAACCGTATTAAGGCGGAAAGTTGAAAGAATAGATAAAAATGAGGAAGGGCTTTTTAGGTTTTTTGATAAAAGTCAGGAACAAATTATCATTTCTAAAAAACTCATTTTAACAACAGGAACATTTCTAGGAGGTACGCTCCATAGAGGTAAAAATAAAGAAAAAGGTGGTAGAGTTGACTGTGAAAGCTCAAGAGATCTAACTGAGCTATTTTCCAAGGTAAAAACTTTAGATGTGAAGTTTAAAACTGGAACTCCACCAAGGTTGGATAGAAAGACTATTGATTTTTCGAAAATGACCCCTCAAGAATCTGACCCAAAAGCAAAGAATTTTCATTGCTTGCATAAACCTTCGGAAAGAGCTTTACCCCAAGTAAAGTGTTATCTTACAAGAACCTGTGAAGAAACACTTTCTATAATAAGAGAAAATAAGGAGCTTTCACCACTATTTAACGGTCAAATTACAGGCGTTGGGCCTCGGTATTGTCCAAGCATTGAGGATAAGGCCTTTAAGTACCCAGATAGAAATACCCACCATGTATTTATTGAACCTGAAGGTCTAAGAACAGATTCTGTTTATCCTAACGGAGTTTCAACATGTTTGCCTGAGGAAATACAGGAAGAGTTTATAAAGACAATTTCTGGTTTAGAGAATGTTGAGTTTTTGGTACACGGCTATGCCGTTGAATATGACGTTGTTGATGTAACGACTTTGGATAACTCCCTTCAAAGTATGGATATTGAGGGCCTTTATTTTGCGGGACAAATTAATGGAACGTCTGGGTATGAAGAAGCTGCTGGGCAGGGTCTTGTTGCCGGACTAAATGCAAGTTTGGCCATTTTAGGAAGAGAGGCATTGGCCTTTGAAAGAACAGATTCTTATATAGGAGTTATGGTCGAAGATTTGATTTCAAACAAAAGGGATGAACCGTATAGGCTCTTTACTGCGAGATCAGAAAATAGGCTTTATATAAGGGAAGATAATGTTATTAATAGAATGTCTCCATATAGAAAACTTTTGAACCTAAAAAGTGAAGTTGATAGGTATCACAAGGACTACCTGTACGAATATATCCTTCTAGATAAATTATGTGATCAATTTCAATATAGACCTTCTTCTTCTCAGAAAGAATATTTTTTAAAGAAAGGCTATGGAAGTCTCCTTGAAAATGTAATCTTGTCGGAGGTCTTAAAAAGAGCAGATTTGGATCCTATTAAGGTTTTAGAAGATGAACTTTTAAATTTTGGTCTTGTATTTAAAAAGGAAGTAATTGCTTCGGTTGCAATATCTAAGAAGTATGAGGGATATATAAAAAGAGCAAACGTAGAAACTGAAAAAGTAAAAAGGCTTAATGGTAGAAAAATTGATTGGGAAAAGCTATCTAATTCAAAGAATATATCAAATGAATGTCGTATGAGGATAAAGGAAGTACGCCCACAAAACTTTGGGCAATTAAAAAATATAGAAGGAATTCGTCCAGCGACTTTAGCATTTTCAGCTGGAAATTTAATTTGATATGAAAAAGTTTAGTAAAGAGTATTTAAATATTTTAAAAAATGAATTGAAGGGAATTAACCTAACAAGAATTTTGGATCAAGACGAATTTTATTATAAGCAAATTTTGGATTCAGTTCTTCCCATTGAGAGCTCTGAGCTAATAATGAAAGAACTCAATAAAAGAAAGATAATTCTTGATATTGGGTTTGGTGGGGGCTTTCCTTTATTACCACTTGGTTATAAGTTTCCTAGTTTTAAATGCATTGGCTTTGAAAGCAAAAATAAAAAAGTAGAAGCGGTTCGCAAGATAACAAAACTTTTAGACCTAAAAAATATAGATGTTTTCCATAAAAGAATTGAGGATGTTCTCATAGACGTAGAAGTTGTTATAACTTTTAAAGCTGTTGGTGAAGTGAATAAGATGCTGAAAAGCATTCGAACAAATAAATCAATATATGTGTGCTTTTACAAGGGGCCTAATTTTTTTGAAAAGGAAGGCATGGAGTCGTTAGTTAAAGGCTGGAAGTTAATAGAAAAAAGGTCAGTTTCAATTCCTGGAACGGAAGGGAGACTATTCCTGGTTTATAAAAATCATAATGTTCCACATGGAACACAAGCAAAAAATAAAATTAACCTTGTCAAACTTTCAGAATTACTTTAGCTTTTTTTATAGAGACCACCTTAAGCAAATGTAAAAATTAATTTTTGGAGATAAGCAATGGCGAAGATCATTTCAATGGTTAATCAAAAAGGTGGGGTTGGTAAAACTACTTCTTCAATTAATTTGGCGGCTTGCTTGGCCGTAGCGGAAAAAAAAACGCTTCTAATAGATTTGGATCCTCAGGGAAATGCTAGCGTTGGTGTAGGCCTGGAAAAACAAAGTTATGCTGAGGCTAATATTTATCACGCAATTATAGGTAGTCTTGAATTAGAAGAAACTATATATAAAACGGAACTGCCTTTCTTTGATATTTGTCCATCTGACAACAACTTAATAGGTGCAGAAATTGAATTAGTTAGCGAGTTTGCTCGAGAATCTAAATTGAAGTTGGCCTTTGAATCTATAATCGATAAGTACGACTATGTTTTAATAGATTGCCCACCATCTTTGGGACTTTTAACAATTAATGCTCTTAATGCATCCACATCTTTCATTGTACCTCTGCAAACGGAGTATTTCGCAATGGAAGGGATGGCGCAGCTATTAAATACTGTAAAACTAGTAAATAGCTCATTAAACCCTTCATTAGATTTAGACGGAATATTATTAACAATGTTTGACGCAAGAAATAACCTTCATAAACAAGTTTCTGGTGAAATAAGAAAGCACTTTAATGATAAAGTGTTTAAGTCGGTTATTCCAAGAAATGTAAAGTTATCTGAATGTCCTTCTTTTGGTAAACCAATAATTCTATATGATATAGAGTCAAGAGGAAGCGAAGCCTACCTTTCTTTGGCGAAAGAAATGATAATGAAGGAAAAAGGTAACATGGATGAAGTCAGAACGCCTTTAAGAAAAAAGAGGCCACTTCAAAAACAAAAAGAGAATGTAAAAAATTCAAGAATATAAAAAAGGTTAAGAAATGGTAAAAAAGAAAAATATTGCATTGGGAAAGGGAGCCGCAGCTCTTTTTGGTAATGTTAATACGGCTGGTCCATTAGAAAATGAAAGAAAGATATTAAAAGGAAATGTGGTAAAAAAGCATCAAGATAAAACTTTAGAAAATGATCACCCTTTTTTAGTTGATGTTGACCTCATTGATTTAAACCCCCACCAACCAAGAAAAATCTTTAAGGAAAAGGAACTGGACGAATTAACCTTATCAGTGAAGGAAAATGGTTTAATACAGCCTTTAGTTATTTGTAGATCGGAGGAAGAGGGAAGATTTACACTAATTGCAGGAGAGAGAAGGTTAAAGGCCTGCAAGAGGCTAAAAATAGGAAAGATCCCTGTTGTTATCAAAAGGGCAACAGATAAAGAAAAAATGGTAATGGCCATTATAGAAAATGTCCAAAGGTCTGACCTTAACTGCGTTGAAGAAGGTTTGGCATATTATAAATTAATGAATGAATACAGCTTAACCCAGGAAGAGGTTGCGAAAAAATTAGGTAAAGAACGATCTACGATAGCTAATTTTTTAAGGGTTTTAAAGCTGCCTAGAGAGGTTATTTCACTATTACAGAAGGAGTTGCTATCATTTGGTCACGCAAAGGTTTTGGCTTCTGTTAAAGACAGAGAAAGGGTAATTGCATTCGCAAATTTAGCAGTTGTTGAACAGTTTTCAATTAGAGAGTTAGAAAAAGAATTAAAGAAAAAGGAATCAAAAAAAGGTTTTGATCCCGTCGATCCTGATGAGTCAAAAGAAAGACTAGACCATTTAAGAAAAAACTTAGAGATAAAAACAGGTTTCCATTTTTCAATAAAAAATAAAAGAAATGGATTGGGCCAAATTTTAATTAATTACAATAATGAAGCTGAGTTTAATGATATATATGAATACCTTATTGGCAAAAGATAAAAGGGAATGTTTACATGATGGGTGGCATTGATGATGGTGAAATTTCTGCGGTAATAGAAGAAGGCTGCAAGTTTGAAGGCAACCTTTCTTTCAATGGGGTTGCAAGGATTGCTGGTGTTGTAAATGGCAGTGTCTTTTCAAATGATACGGTAATTATCTCAGAAGGGGCAATAATAAACGCTGATATTAATGCAAATATAATACTGATATCAGGAACAGTTAAGGGTAATATTAAGGCGAGCTCCAGAGTGGAAATAATAAAGCCAGCTAGATTTGAAGGTACAATCACGACACCGAGTTTGGTTGTGGAGGAGGGCGTTATTTTCCATGGAACAACGAAGATGAGAGATAAAAATAAGCTAATAAACTGAGTTGAAAACCAAATTTAATTCGAAACATCGGCTCTTCTATGCGAAAACTATTGACGAATATATTCGAAGAGATTATTCATATAAGCCAATTTGATAGATAGTTGGCTTCATATCTTTAAAAAAGATTTTCAAGGCTAATAAAGTTTATTAATCACAAGATTAAATCTCAATGGAGATTTGGGTTTATGAAAATAATAGAATCGCTTTTCGAGAGATTGCAGATTGATTTAACTATTGTCGCAACACAGTTTGTTATAATCTGTATTTTATACTTCATACTCGATTTTTTGTTTTTCAAAAAACTTCTTTTTGTTTTACAGCACAGAGAAAACAAAACAACAAAGTTGGAAGAAGAAGCGAATAAAAAATTAGATGAGGCAGAAGTATTAGCTAATGAGTACAATGGTAAGATTGAGAGCATCAATTCTGAAGTTTATAAAGATACTCAATCCAAAAAGCATTTGATTGAAGAGAAAGAAAAAGAGAGTCTGAAAAAAGCTGAAGTACAGATAAATTCAGAAATTGAGAAGCAAAGAAAACAAATAGAAGATGAGATATCAGAGAAAAGAAAAGACGTGTTTCAAAACCAGAAACAATTATCTGAAACTTTCGTGGAAAAATTAATAAATTAATAAGAGAGCTTAAATAATGAACCTTTCTAAATTGATTCTAGGGTTATTAATTTTTGGATGTGCTCAAGCGATAGCCGCAGGTAAGGGTGGTCATGATACAAATGTTTTAGATTTAAAGTGGCCATTTATTAATTTTTCAATTCTTCTAGGGTTCTTAATTTTCAAGCTAAAGAAACCTGTAAAAGAAATGTTCGATAAAAACGCCGTGGTTGTAAAAGAAACTTATGACTATGCAGAGGGGAAAAATAAAGAGGCTGAAATAAAGCTAAAGATGTATAAGGATAAACTTCAAAATTTTAGCGCGACAACAAGAAAAATTAAGGGTGAAGCTGAAAGAGAAGTAAGGCAGTTCGAAGAGAATAAGGTTAAAGAGAGCGTTAGCACGGTAAAGCGTTTAGAAAGAGATGCTGCTAGTAAAATAATGTATGAAAAAAAATTAATGATTAATAATCTTAACCATGAGTTTTTGGACGCTGTGATTGGTCAGGTAAAGACTACTATAGGTGCTGATAAAACGGCTCAATAGAAAGCGACAAAAAACTTATTGTCAGAAATTTAATAAATTTAAGGATATAGATGAAACCACAAACAATAGCTAAGGCATATGCCAAATCAATAATTGACCTAGGCGATGAAAGCTCTGTCGATGTGGCGAAAGAATTAACTAATCTGAGTATGGTCATAAATGATAGTAATGATTTGGAGAATGTCCTTTTCTCTGAGGTTTTTACTGTAGAAGAAAAAACAGATGTTTTAAACTCAGTCATTAAAAAGTTAGATTTATCAGATTTGATAAAAAGATTTTTGATTTTTTTATTTGCTGAAAAGAGATTTAATATTTTCCCTTTAGTATATAAAGAGGTTATTGTTCTCGACGATGATAAAAAAGGTTTTCTGAGAGGGGTTATTGAAGGGGCTGAGGACTCAATTGATCCTTCAATAAAAGAAAGATTGGGAAATTACCTTAAAGAAAGATTAAACAAAAAAACAGATTTAAATTATAGAAAAAATAGTGACATTACAGCGGGTTATAGGATGACGGTTGATGACCTTCAGCTAGATGCTTCTTTAGAGAATCAACTAGAGTACTTTAAAAATTCGGTGCTTACTTTTGAATAATTAAAAAAAACTTTGAATTGAAAAATAAAAATAGAGGGTGAAAGAATGACAATTAAGCCAGAAGAAATTACCAACATAATTAAGGAAAGAATTTCAAATTTTGAAACACGCCTTCAGGTTGATGAAGTCGGAACGGTTTTAACAGTTGGAGATGGTGTTGCTAGAGTATTTGGGCTGAAAAATGTAATGGCTGGTGAGCTTGTCGAGTTTGAAAGTGGAGTTAAGGGAATGGTCCTTAACTTAGAGGCAAATAATGTTGGTGTGGCGATCTTAGGTACTGAAATTGGTGTTAAAGAAGGTTCCACAGTAAAGAGGACAGAGAAGATTGTTTCTGTTCCTATCGGGGACGCTCTTCTTGGAAGAACTGTTAACTCAATTGGAGAGCCAATTGATGGAAATGGGGAAATCAAGACAGATAAATTTAGTGAAGTGGAAATAAAGGCACCAGGAATTATTGCAAGACAGTCTGTTCATGAACCACTACAAACTGGTATTAAAGCAATTGATTCCATGATCCCGATTGGTCGTGGCCAAAGGGAATTAATTATCGGTGATAGAAAAACTGGTAAAACTGCTATTGCAATTGACACTATTATAAACCAGAAAGGGAAAAACTGTGTTTGTATTTATGTGGGAATTGGTCAAAAGCAGTCAACAATTAGACAAATTGAAAAGAGATTAAAAGACGCGGGCGCAATGGATTACACAATTATTGTTTCTGCGACAGCGGCAGCCTCGGCTCCTCTTCAGTTTCTTGCTCCTTATACTGGCTGTACTATGGGAGAGTACTATAGAGATAATGGAAAGCATGCGCTTATAATATATGATGATTTAACTAAGCAAGCCCAAGCTTATCGTCAGATGTCTCTTCTTCTAAGAAGGCCACCTGGTCGTGAGGCTTTCCCTGGAGATGTATTCTATCTTCACTCAAGACTCCTTGAGAGAGCTGCTAAGCTTTCAGATGCTGAAGGTGCTGGCTCTTTAACGGCTTTGCCTGTAATTGAAACACAAGAAGGGGATGTTTCTGCTTATATTCCTACAAATGTTATCTCTATTACAGATGGCCAAATTTATTTGGAGTCGGATCTTTTTAACTCAGGTATCAGGCCAGCAGTTAACGTCGGTCTTTCTGTTTCGAGAGTTGGTGGATCTGCTCAAATTAAAGCTATGAAAAAAGTCTCGGGGACATTAAGGCTTGATTTGGCTCAGTATAGAGAATTACAGGCTTTTGCGGCTTTCGGCTCTGATTTGGATGAAACCACGCAAAACCAGTTGGCGAGAGGTTCTCGTCTTGTGGAAATTTTAAAGCAGGCTCAGTATAGCCCCTTCGATGTTGTAGATCAGATTATAGGTATTTATGCGGGGACGAAGGGTTACTTTGATAAGGTTCCAGTATCAAAAGTTAGACAAGCTGAGCAAGAACTTGTGGAGTTTGTAAACACGAAACACAAAGAACTAAAAGAGCAACTCAATAAGGAAAAGGCGATGAAGCCTGAGATAGAAAAAGGTTTGAAAGACGTTATTACAAAGTTTTTAGAATTTAAAAAGTATTAGGAATTAAGCATCATTTTTTTGTGATGTGTGTAACTCCCTCAGGTTTTATTATAATTGAGGATTCTTTATGGCGAATATAAAAGATTTAAAGAAAAAAATAAGAAGTACAAAAGGTACATTAAAGATTACAACGGCCATGAAGTTGGTTTCGGCTGCCAAAATGGCCAAGGCTCAGGCTGCAATTGTAAACTCTAAGCCTTATGCAACAGAATTAGAGAATACCATAAAAACAATATCTGCTCTGATCCAGGACTACTCTAATAAGCTTTTAGAGCCTTCTAAAAGCAATAAAGTTCTTCTCCTTATTATCTCTGCAAACAAAGGGCTTTGTGGAGGTTTTAATGCTCAATTAGGAAAGGAAGTAAAGAGAGTTTTGAACGATGAAAGTGCTGACATAAAAGTATCTTTTGTTGGAAAAAAGCTTAGAGAACTTTTAAAAGGGCAGGTTGAAGAAGATAAATTTTATACTTTCGGCAAAAATGAAGCGAATTACTCAGATATAAAAAATATTGGGGAAGAGCTTTGTGAAAAGTTTTTAAGTGGGGAGTATGGGAAAATATACGTTGCTTATAATGTTTTTCAATCTGCCATAAGCTTTATTCCCACAGTTAAACAAATTCTTCCAATAGAGTTGAAGGTAGAGGAGAAAAAGGAACTACAAGAAAAATTTCCTTTTGACTTCAAATATGATCAATCCCCGAGTGATATTTTAGATTCACTTATACCTGAAGCAATTGAAACGGGGCTTTATACGAGCTATCTTGACTCCTTAGCGGCTGAACACGGCTCGAGGATGACGGCTATGGACTCTGCTGCGGGGAACTGTAAAGAACTAATTAGAACAACAACATTAAAAATGAATAAATTGAGACAAGCTGCAATTACTACCGAGTTAATTGAGGTAATTTCAGGTGCTGAATCTCTAAATGCTTAAGGAGTAAAAGAATGTCTGAGAAGAATATTGGTATAGTTAAGGAAGTAAAAGGTCCTGTCGTTGATATTGAGTTTCCTAGTGGCCAGTTACCGGCCATTTATAATGCCATTAGGGTTACCAATAAATTGATTTCGGATGAGGAAGGTAACCTCGTTGTAGAAGTTGCTCAGCATTTGGGTGATAATATGGTCCGTTGTATTTCAATGGATACGACAGAGGGATTAAGTCGGGGAATCAATTGTGAAGATACTGGAAAGCCGATTCAGGCGCCTGTTGGGCCCGAATGTCTAGGTCGTATCATAAATGTTATTGGTGATCCCGTGGATGAAGCTGGTCCTATAGGGGCAAAAAAATATTATAATATACATAGAGAACCACCAACATTCGAAGATCAATCAACTAAACTAGAGCCTCTTTTCACAGGAATCAAGGTTATTGACCTTCTGGCTCCTTATTTAAAAGGTGGAAAGATCGGTCTTTTCGGTGGTGCTGGTGTTGGTAAGACAGTTCTTATTATGGAGCTGATTAATAATATTGCTACACAGCACTCAGGATACTCTGTTTTTGCTGGCGTAGGGGAAAGAACTAGAGAAGGGAACGACCTTTATTATGAAATGAAAGAGTCTGGTGTTATCGATAAAACAGCTCTGGTATATGGGCAGATGAATGAGCCACCAGGTGCAAGGGCAAGAGTCGCACTAACTGGACTCTCTGTAGCAGAGTACTTTAGAGATGAAGAAAACCAAGATGTTCTTTTCTTCGTTGACAATATTTTTAGATTTACTCAGGCCGGTTCAGAGGTTTCTGCACTTCTTGGAAGGATCCCTTCTGCTGTAGGGTATCAGCCAACTCTTGGTACCGAAATGGGTGCTATGCAAGAAAGAATTACGTCAACAAAAGATGGATCTATTACATCAGTACAGGCTGTTTATGTTCCTGCAGATGACTATACTGATCCAGCTCCAGCTACAACGTTTGCACACTTAGATGCAACAACTGAGCTTTCAAGACCAATTGCTGAATTGGGAATCTATCCAGCCGTTGACCCACTAACGTCTTCTTCTACAATTTTAGCACCTGAGATTGTTGGTGATGATCACTACAAAACTGCAAGAGATGTACAGGAAATTCTACAAAAATATAAAGAGCTCCAGGATATTATTGCAATTTTAGGGATGGATGAACTTTCGGAAGAAGATAAAATTGTCGTTTCTAGGGCCAGAAGAGTTCAAAGGTTTTTATCTCAGCCATTTTCTGTTGCAGAGCAGTTTACTGGTTTAAAAGGCCAGTTTGTTGATATAAATGATACAATTTCAGGCTTTAAGGCTATTTTAAATGGTGAAGTTGACAATCTCCCAGAACAAGCATTTTACCTAGTGGGTAATCTGGATATGGTTAAAGAAAAGGCTAAGCAATTAGGGGTTTCTTAAAATCTTTAACTTAATGAACATTAAACTAGGCTGATGTGTATGAGTCACTTTAAAATAGATATTTTAACACCTTCAAGTATAATTGCTAAAAACTTGGAGGCCAGTTCAATAATAGTGCCGACTGAAAGGGGTGAAATTAATATTCTGCCCCAGCATACACACCTTATGACTAAACTAGAAGCAGGAGTCTTAAGACTTGAATCCTCTGGAAATAAGGTCGATACTTTTTGTGTTACAAATGGAATTTGTAAAATTTTAAAAGAAAAAGTGATCATTTTAACCACTGCTGGTGAGCATCAAAATGATATCGACCTTGAAAGAGCAAAAAAAGCCTTGGAGAAATCTAAATCGAAATTAACTTCAGATACGACTCTTAGTGATTCAGAGAGAGAAAAGTATGTGAGAAAGTATCTTCGAGCCGAAGTTAGAATAAAAATTGCAAAAAATAGATAAAACAAATCTAGTAATTGGTCTAAATTTTTTTAAAACTCTTCTTGGATTTATTTCGACATCAAAATCAATTAATTGATGGAGAAAATAAAAAAAAGAGATTAAATTAATTGTATGATAAAGAAGAGCCAATTAATAATTCTCCTTATAATATTTCCTTTAACCGGTCTGGGAAGCATTGTTTCCCAAGGGATTGTCTTTCATAAGTTTTTAAAATCTGTTGAAAGATTACAAGAGCTAAAAAGTAATTTTAATTCTCATATTCCAATTCAAAAAATTACAAAAATAGATAACAAAAAGTTAATTGCCCTTGTAGATGGAAGAGAACTACAGGAGGAGATTACTTTAATAGAAAAGTTTTTGGATGAAGAGCTCAATATAGAGGAAAACAGACTTAAGGGTCAAAGGAACCTCAGTTCCACTGAAAGTAAAGAAGTTAAAAACTTTGTAAATGACGAAGATAACTTTTTGAATGAATTTGTTAAAAACCATAGGGTAGGTTCTGATAATGTAAATAAAGATGAACTTTTAATGATTGATTTCAACAAAAATAGTTTGATACCCTCTAAGAAAAAAAAATTTGGGCCAAAGAATTTTGAAACGGCCTCAAATAATGAGATATCCAATACTGTAAAGTTAGTAATAAAAAGAGAAATGGCCCACTTAAAAAACTTTGACAAGGTTAACTTAAGGTCCTCAAAAAATAGGTTTTATGTAAAGAAAAGAGCGCTTTTAAGGAAAGAGATATTAAAAAATTTTCAAACTGAAACGCCGAACTCTTTTATTAATTTGCAGCTTTATGATGCAAAAATAAATGAAGGAATTAAAGAAAGAATTTTTAATTTTGAGTGGAGACCACATTTTAATAGATCTTTAAGTGTAGGTGACTCTGGCTCTGGATCAATAGAATTAAAAAACAAAACCAATAATCAGTCTAATTATTCTTTTGGATCAATTTTTCATTATGGATCGATAATATCTAGGATAGGGGTTCTATTTCTAGAAGGATATAAAAAGTTAAAAATTCCAGTTCTTAATTCAGCATCATTCGAAAACTATCTGGATAAAAACTCTTTAAAAGGAGAAGGTGGATTTTTGTTAATTAAGTTTAGAAAAAGGCCATTAAGGTTAAATATTGATACTGAATTTGAAAAAAAAATATATCTAAATAAAGATTTTAAAGTAGAAAAGTTTTTTGGAGGACATAAATATACGCTTTTTATAGGAGTAAAACCAGGGAACACTCTTTTTACTTTGATCGATGAAAATGGAAAAAAATCAGAAAAGATAACTTATATTGAGAATTCAGAAGTTACTTATGAGGAACCAATAATTGAAGAGTCGAATTATAAAAAGCTGAGTCTTTATAAAAAAAACCTTTTGAGTAACAGAAACCCTGAATTTAGAGAAGATGGCGACAAGGTTGTTTTATTTAATAGACCGAAATCTTTTTTAAGAAAGGTAGGTTTGAACCTTTATGAATTCAAAAAGCCTATTCATGAAAAAGGAACGAGGCTTTATTTAAGGTTTGACAACCTTAAAAGAAGCTTTTATTTAGGGATCGGTGAAACAAAGAGTGCATTGATCCCTAGTAAAGGTTTTATGCAAAAAATAATAGACTCTTTTGACCTTGAAGAATTAGAAAAAAGATGTCTAGTCCAACTAAATTTAAATAACTCACCAATAAAGTTTGCGGCTGAGGGTGATAGTTCTTTTGGACCAATGAAGTTAGAAACACTTTACCTTGATAAAGAGGGAGAGTTTGAAAGCGAATCCGAAAATTTAAATGAATTAACAGATTTCATATTTATATTAGGAGACCTTCAAGGTGTAATTAATATAAAAATTGATTATCTCAACGGAAGTTCTGATATTCTGAGAACGATATGTTCATCTGACGATTATCTTATTGAACAACTTTAATTAACTTTCATACTCATGATTTCTAAATATCTCAATGGTTCTTTTATAACCAAGTGAAATCAATTCAGACATTTTATCTGGGTCTAATGAAAAGTGATTTTTAAAAAAGATTTTGTAACTTTCACTTTTTGGAAAAATATCTATAAAATGAACATTTGGGTTAAAATCAAGTTTTCTTTCAAGAATGTGTCCAATTTTTTTTCTATGAAGGTTAGAGAACTTATTATTTTTCATATAATCATTTACAGTATTGATAATATCTACGGCAGTATTTCTAGTGGCCCGTGAAGTTATAATTTTTTTTTGAATGGCCAAATGGATTGTTTGAATAAGTATATTTGGAAGTCCATAGTTAACTAATGACCCTATTTCATCGTGATAGTGATAAGGTGTATGAGTCCAAGAACTAATAATAAATTCACAAGAGTTATCTTCTGCTACGTGGGTTGATAATGTCTCTCGTATTTCGCCATCAATATAATAATCTATTTGCCCAGTTTCATGATTTTTTATAGGAAAAGGCTTGTATAAGGGAGGCACACTCATGCTGGCCGCTATAGACTCTGCAACAGGAGTGTTTGTATAATAAACAGAGGTTGAATCATGAGATGGGTTTGGATAATTATATTTATTAAATATAACTTTTCTTGAATGGTCTAATTGTGTCGCACATATAAAAAGGTCTGCTTTATAATCGTGAAAATCATTTGATATAAGAATATGATTTTTAATATATTTATAAATTCCATGTGTAGTAAAAAACCCATCGATTCTTTCTAGTGGTCCAATGATGCTTTTTATAATAGATGGCAATTTATCAAATTGATTAAAAAGCTTAGGTTTTCCAGGTTTTTTTATAATGTTTTTTAATGAAAGCATATCTCCGTAGGAAAATGGCTTAACGGGGGGGTTTTTAGGTCGTTCTATGTAAGACTCAACTATTTCCATGGGGCTATAACCACATGCAAAATAAAGGCTTATTAATGCGCCAACGCTGGAGCCTACATAAGTAGAGATTTCTAAGGAAGAGTTTTCGGGAGACTTATTACTTTTAAATGTAAAACCTAACTCTTCTAAGGCCAAGGCAACACCGAGGTGCCAAGCTGCGGCTTTAACAACTCCACCGCTCATAACAAGGGCAACTTTTTTGTTTTGAAAATTTGAAATATCAACTCTTTGCATCTTAGAATTATATAATAATTGAAGGTAAAACATAACATTGCAGAAATTATCGATATTTATAACAGGTAAATTACAAACTTTTTTTGTGAACAGGTTTGATGTAAAATATTAATAATTATTAAACGGGAGATAAAAACTTGGATAATGGATCGTGGTTATCAATTATTGAGTATGCGGCCTTCAGAGACATTTCAATAGGTGCGGCAAGAAGTTTCATAAAACTAGGAAGGGTAAAAAGCAAAAGTATTAATGGTAAGCTTCATGTTTATGTTAATGAAGAAGATTTTAACTACCATACTAAAGAAAGAGATCGAAAATATATGGCGGTTAAGTTGGAGTTAGATAGTTTAAGAAAAGAAATATCAAAACTGGTTTTGGAGAAAAATGATCTCATAAAAGTTATAAATGAAAGAAATAAAGGTAATATAAACCCATTGAGCACCAGTGCTTAGGTTAAAATGATAAGAAATACGAATTTAAATAAGCACGTTATCCTATTCTTTATATTTCTTTTTTTCGGCTTAAAAAATCTAGAGGCGAATAATCCCAATCTAAAAAATTGCATGCTTTTACCTGTAGAAGATGGCTTTCAAGGCACGATATCGTTTAAGGTTTTTTTAAATATTGAAAATTATTTGAAAGAAAGTGATTGGTGCTATTACAAATATAACTCTGAAATTTTAAATATTTTAGGCAGTTATAAGAACAATTTATCTTCTCATCTTAGGAATAAAAATGTTTTAAAATTAGTGGCCGAAAAAACAAAGGCCGGTTCTTTAATTAAAATAAGATTAACAAAAAAAAATAAGGGAGTTAGATTAAGACTTATTATTTATGGACCAAACGGTGTAGATATTTATTTTGATGAAACAACCGATGTTGAAAAAATAGATATTGGAGAAATAACTGGGACTATAAAAAGTTGGTTGAATATATTTTCTAAAGAAATTCCATATGATGGAAAAATAGTAGGTATTTTAGGAGACCAGTTTACAGTAGATATGGGCCACGAAATGGGATTCATATCAGGAACTATAGTTAAAATAATAAGGCCTTTAAAAAAGAAAAAACATCCTCTACTTAAAAGGATTGTTGATTGGGAAACTGTTGAAATTGGTTCTGCAAAAATTTTTCTTTCAAGCGATAATAGCTCACAAGGGAAAGTTTATGACTATGAACCAAAGAAAAAAATTAAGATTGGCGATTGGGTAATTATTGACACAAAAGAGGATGAAAAAAGTATAAAAATCCCAGGACCTATAATTACAAAAGATACTAAAAATAAATTTAATTTTGGAAGACTAGGGGAAATAGGACTTTTGTTAAGTTTCGGTACTGGTAGTGCTATTTATAACGAAAGTGCTTCTGATGCTAAAAAAATTGGAGGGGTTTTACTAGGTCTAGATACTAATTTGGAGTTATGGTTTACCCGAAACTTTTGGACCGAAATAAACTTTAGTAAAGGTTTCGGTACATTTGAAAAGGAGGAAGGCAATTTTTCTTC
This sequence comes from Bacteriovoracales bacterium, assembly GCA_028346125.1. Taxonomy (GTDB): domain Bacteria; phylum Bdellovibrionota; class Bacteriovoracia; order Bacteriovoracales; family Bacteriovoracaceae; genus UBA7317. The sequence goes on from JAOMEV010000007.1 coordinate 23,118, forward strand.
TTTAACGAGTACATCTAACTATGGACAATTTAAACTCAAGTTCGGCTTCAAGTACCTACCCCTAGGATTTTTCTATGGTCCTCAAATAGATGGTTATTTAGGGTTTGCTAATTATAGTTATTCTGTGGATCATTTGCCTACTGTTAATCTAACGGCAACTTCTGTTTCTGGAATTCTAGTTGGAATTAGAGGGAATATGCCTATAATCAATGATCTTAGATGTTTTGTTGCATTTGATTTTCTCTTAGGGCCAGGAATGGAGGAAGATACTCAATTGAATGGGACACCTCAATCAACATCTCATTTTCATTTGTCTTTTGGTGGCGACTATATATTTGCACGAAATATTAAATTAACATCTTCATTTTCAATTGATTCGAGTAAAGGGACATATTCAGAATTGTCTAATGTAAAATTTAAAAATAGTGCTTTAAAAGCAGGTATAAAATTTACTTTTTAAATTAAAGAAAAAGTTTTTTAATTTTTTCATCCCATGCTTTTTTCTTCCTATCGTAAAAACTTTTTTGATTTTTATTTTCCTTATGAACAGAGTCTTGCTTCCAAAGATCTTGGATGTTTTTTATCTCTATTGTTTTGTTTCCAATTCCTGCTGCTAAAGCAGCTCCATAAGCGGTTGTTTCAATAATCTTTGGTCTTATTATATTTAGTTCTGAAATAGTCGCTTGTATTTCTAGAAGGAGCTCATTTGTTACGGCTCCACCATCAACTTTCAATTCTTTTAAGTCAATATGGGTATCTTCTTTCATTGCTTTTATGAGGTCATTAATAGAAAAGGCAATCCCATCTAAGCAAGCTCTCGCTAAATGAGATTCATTTGTGTCTCTAGTTAGCCCTATAATGGCGGCTTTTGCTTCGGCCTTCCAATAGGGAGATCCAATTCCAGTGAAAAAAGGAAGGAAAAGAAGGTGCTCCATTTCTTTAAGATCTGTAACTTTTTTTGCAAGGTTTTCTATATCGGGACTATTTTGTATGATTTTAAGGTTATCTCTAAGCCATTGGACTGCAGCGCCAGCAATATAGCAACTTCCTTCAAGAGCATATTGGGTTTTATTATCCTTTCTATATGCGACTGTAGAAAGGAGGCCATTATTGGAATAATGAATTTTATTTCCAGTATTAAGAAGCATGAAGGCTCCAGTACCATAAGTACACTTGATATCTCCTTCATTTATACCTGCTTGGCCAAAAAGAGCAGCTTGCTGGTCACCCAAAATACCAGTTATAGGGATTCCATCTGGTAGAAAATCTAATCCTTTTGTTTCACCAAAGTTAAAAAATGAGTCACAAATTTCAGGGAGAACGTTTTCCTTTATACCAAAAACTTCCAATAAACTGCTATCCCAAGCAGTCTTCTCTAGGTCCATTAGAAGTGTTCTAGAGGCATTAGATGGTTCTGTTCTAAAAGATTTTCCTTGCGTTAGTTTGAATAGTAAAAAAGTATCAATGGTACCAAACTTCAAACTATTTTCTTTATCTGCTTTTTTTACATCGTCGTTATTTTCAAGGAGCCAATTCATTTTTGTTCCCGAAAAGTAAGGGTCGAGTGTTAGGCCAGTTTTTTCTTTGATTGTTCCTTCTAGACCCTTGCTTTTTAAATGGTCGCAAAAAGAAGAAGTTCTTCTATCTTGCCAAACGATTGCATTGGCCAATGGATTCCCACTTGAGTCAAACGCACATGTGGTTTCTCTTTGGTTTGTTATTCCGATACAATCAATTGATTTTGGATCTACATTATTTTTAGAAATGATCTCATTAATGGTATTTTTAACAGTTTTCCAAATTTCATCTAGGTTGTGTTCAACCCAGCCAGGAGATGGGTATATTTGAGGAAATTCTTGGTTTACCTTGTCTAAAAGCTTATAAGACTCTGAGTCGATAAGCAGACTTGTTGTACCAGTAGTTCCTTGATCTATAGATATGATAAACCCCATTTTTAATCCTCTTAGACAAATTTAATGTTAGGACTATTTTATAGGGTGCTTGGTAAAAAATAAAACACTAAAGAAGAATAATATCTGTTTCTGTAGGTTTAGTAATTAATTTAATTAATGCTTCCCACCTACTACTGATACCTGTATTGAATAGCTTTATGCATAGCATTGACAGGATAACTATTGTCAAGAGGAGTAGAATGAACTCTATTAAAGTTTGCCCTTTTTGCTTTTTAACTTCTTTAGTGGGTAACATATTCTCACTTATTTTCAAAAATAGTGTTGCTAGATTCTTTTTAAATTTATATCTATTATATAAAGGCTAATTTTAATTTTTGTTTTATCAATGAAGAAATATTTTCCAATTTTAACATTTTTAATGGTTTTTTTCGTTTTCTTAGGTGCTCAGGTTTCCTTCGACTTAGTTCGTTTTAAAAAGCCAGAATCAAGAGTTATCCAATACCAGAGTTATCAGGATATTTTTTCTAAAGTTTCTTTTAGAACGGTGGATAATAAAAAAATAATTTTGTCTAAAGTAAGATCACCCTTGATCATTTTGAATTTTTGGGCCTCTTGGTGTGCACCGTGTTTAAAGGAGCTCCCATCTTTAATAAGGCTTAGAAAAAGGTTTAGAAGTAAAGATTTACTGGTGATTGGGATTAACACTGATGAAGAAAAACAGTTGGAAAAAATATTAAAAACTCAAGATGAGTTTGGCATTAACTTTCCCATCGTCGCTGACTCCTTAGGAGAGGCCCTTTCCGAGTTTCAGGTTAATGCGATACCTCTAACTATTTTTTATTATAAAGGGAAAGTGATTGATATTAGTTATGGACTTAAAGAGTTTGACTCACCCGTGATGATTGAAAAGCTGGAAAACTTATTAGGTCAAAGTTCTTAGATAGTGCCTAAAGAAAGCTGTCTTCCCCAGTTATAAGTAATAGAATTAATATCCTCTACATCAAAAAGTGAAAATCTAGGTGATAATGAAGTGGCAACCGCTCCCTGGTTTTTTAGTCCTAATGCATGTGCAGCATTTAATGTTATTGATGCCCAAAGCTCAGCAACATTCATTTTATAAGCCGGAGCAGCAATAGAGGCCACGAGAAGGACATTATCGCAGTGACAGGAACCCGGGTTATAGTCAGAGGCAATAGCGACTTTAACCCCTTGATCTAAAAAGTTTCTGGCTTTGGCTTGAGACTTCCCTAAAAAGAATCCAGTTCCAGGGAGAAGTGTGGCCACAGTCTTTGCGCCGGCCAAGGCTTCAATACCATCCTGGCCAGTCATAAGAAGGTGATCAGTGCTGAGGGCTTCATGTCGACAGGCCAAAATAGCGCCTTTATTATCATAGAATTCATCGGCATGACTTTTTCTATTAATTCCTAAACCTTTTGCCTTTTGAAAAAGAGCTTCTGTATCATGCTCATCAAAATAATTTTTTTCATGGAAAATATCAACGGCATCAATAAGGTTTTTTGAAGCGAGCTCTTCAAAAAGAGGTAAAACAACTTGATCCATATACGCTTTGGATGATTCAAACTGTTTTGGAACTGCATGAGCTGCCATAAAGGTATTTATAATTTGGACTTTTGGGGCAAAATGTTTTTTAAGTTTATCTATTACTTTTGTTATTTCCATCTCTTTTTCAAAAGTGAGGCCGTAGCCACTCTTTATTTCGATAGTTCCAACACCATAAGAATTGATTCTTTCTATTCGTTTTACACCAATATTGAAAAGCTCATCTGGAGAAAGGTTTTGAGTACCTTTCATGGTATTCAAAATACCACCACCGGCCTTTGCAATTTCTTGATAGTCTGCCCCATTAAGTCGCATAGAATATTCTTGTGCCCTATTTCCTCCAAAGACAAGGTGTGTATGGCAATCAACAATTTCTGGAGTTAAAACTTTCCCTTCAAAGTAATGATGTTCTGAGCTCTCTTCATACTCTGAGGGAAACTCATTATCGGGGCCAACCCAAAGTATTTTGGAAGGAGAAAAAACAACGCTACCTTGCTCTATTAAATCAACATCGCTAGGCTCCAAATGTCGGCCATCTTTTTTAAGGGCCTTGTTTAGAGTTAAAACTTGATTAAAGTTTCTATAAGCTTTATAAGGTTTCACTTTTTTACCTTTTAATCCCAACGAGATGGAAATTCTATATTTGTTTTTTCTGACGCTTTAACAGCTATATCGTATCCTGCATCTACATGTCGGATAATTCCCATGCCTGGGTCAGAATTAAGAACTCTTGAAAGTCTTTCATCCATATCTTTAGAGCCATCTGCTACAATAACCATTCCTGCATGTTGAGAAAACCCCATTCCAACACCACCACCATGGTGAAAACTTGTCCAGGAGGCTCCATTCATTGTATTGATCATTAAGTTAAGGAGCGGCCAATCGGAAACAGCATCAGAGCCGTCTTTCATTGCTTCAGTTTCACGGTTTGGTGAGGCCACTGATCCACAATCAAGGTGGTCTCTTCCGATAACAATTGGTGCTTTAACCTTATTTTCACGGACTAGTTTATTGAAGAGGAGGCCTGCTTTTTCACGTTCCCCATACTTGAGCCAACAAATACGAGAAGGAAGCCCTTGAAATTGAACCATTTTTTGGGCCTTATCAAGCCAGTTTAAAAGCTTTTTATTTTCAGGGAAAAGTTCTTTTAGGGCGTTATCAGTAACTTTGATATCTTCCGGGTCACCAGAGAGAGCTACCCATCTAAAGGGGCCTGAACCCTGACAAAAAAGAGGCCTTATGTAAGCCGGCACAAAACCAGGAAAGTCGAAAGCATTTTCAACGCCAACTTTTTGGGCCCCGGCCCTTAAGTTATTTCCATAGTCGAAAACATGGGAGCCTTTTTTTTGAAACTCAAGCATAGCTTTTGTATGATCCCCCATCGTCTGGTAACTTTTTTGTATGTACTCATCTGGGCTTGACTTTCTCATATCAATAGCTTGATCAAGAGACATTCCCCGAGGAACATAACCCTCGAGTGGGTCATGGGCTGAAGTTTGATCTGTGACAAGATCAGGAATAGTACCAGACTTAAGAATAAATTCGAAAAAGTCTGCAGCATTACCTACAACACCAATGGAAACAGCTTTATTTTCATTTTTGAATTTTAATCCAAGTTTGAGAGCTTCCTCAAAGGAGTTTGCTTTTTGATCTAAATAGCCAGTATCTAGCCTTTTATCAATCCGCTTTTCTTCTACATCGCAACCAATAAAAACACCTGATGCCATTTTAACTGCTAAAGGTTGGGCCCCTCCCATACCACCTATTCCGGCAGTAAGAACGAGTTTTCCTTTGAGGTCCTTTCCTTCTCCGTAATGTTTTTCAGCTGCCGCCATAAATGTTTCATAGGTGCCTTGAAGTATACCTTGGGAACCTATGTAGATCCAAGATCCAGCGGTCATCTGACCGTACATAAATTGACCTTGATCCTTCAACTTTTTAAAATGTTCCCATGTCGCCCAATTTGGAACAAGGTTTGAGTTGGCAATGAGAACTCTGGGGCCATTTTTATGACTAGGCATAATTGCTACAGGTTTCCCTGATTGAACCAACAAGGTTTGATCATCTTCCAGCTTTTTAAGTGCTTCCATAATATTTTTTAATGCTTTTGGATTCCTTGCTGCTTGGCCATTTCCTCCGTATACGATGAGGTTTTCTCTATCTTCAGCTACGTCAGGATGAAGGTTATTTAAAAGGCATCTTAGGGCAGCTTCTTGATGCCAACCTTTGCATGTTAGTTCTGGTCCTGTTGGGGGGAGAGGTATTGTAAACTGTTCCATTATTTCAATTCTCCTATAATTTTTTCAACTTCAGGTATAATTTTATTATTTTCAATCAAATCAATTATTTTTTGTATGTCATGGTAAAAGACTCTATCTTCTTCTATGGGAGGCACGACTTCTCTAATTAATGAGTAAACCTTTTCTAAAGCGGGTGTCGACTTTTGAGGTCTTTGGAATTCAAGTGCCTGGGAGTTACATAATAGTTCTATGGCCAAACAAGCCTTGGCATTTTTAACGACCTCATGAAGTTTTAATCCAGATGTTACACCCATCGAGACATGGTCTTCTTTATCAGTAGATGTTGGAATACTGTCGATGCTTGCAGGGTGACAGTAAATTTTATTTTCTGAAGTTAAGGCAGCAGCACTCACATGGGCTATCATAAGTCCACTATTCAGCCCAGAGTTTTTGGTCAAAAAAGCAGGAAGATCAGAAAAACTGGGGTTCATCATTTTTTCGATTCGTCTTTCGGAAATATTGCAGATTTCAGATATCCCCATTGCAAGATAATCCATGCAGAAGGCTAAGGCTTCTCCATGGAAGTTGCCACCTGAGATAACTTTGTTTTGGTCGGCAAAAATGAGAGGATTATCAGTTACAGAATTAAGCTCTGTATTAATTACCTCTTGAGCATGGTGAAGTGTTTGCCTACAAGCTCCGTGTACCTGAGGAGCACATCTTAAAGAGTAAGGATCTTGGACTCGACCACAGCCTTCATGTGAGGCCATAACATTCGAATTTTCAAGCAGCTTATTAAGATTTGAGGCAGATTCTAATTGGCCTCTATGGGGCTTTAAGTTTGAAATATCTATATCATAGGCTTTTGAGGTCCCTCTGATTCCATCTGCAGTAAGTGCACAGGTAATATCCGCAAGCCTCATTATTCTACCGGCTTCTTCAACAGCAATGGCCCCTAGAGCGGCCATAACAGCGGTACCATTTATCAGAGCAAGCCCATCTTTTGGACCAAGGATTGCAGGGGTTTTCCCAAGCTCTTTTAAGACCTCTTGAGAAGATCTTTTTTGTCCATCGTAAAAAACATCCCCTTCCCCTATTAGTGCCAAGGCCAAATGGGCAAGGGGGGCTAAATCGCCGGAAGCTCCGACAGAGCCTTTTTTGGGTATAAATGGGATAATATCTAGATTAATGAAGTCAACAAGAAGCTCAACGATAGAGGGGTTTATACCTGAGAAACCCGAACAAAGACAATTTGCTCTTAAAATCATTATGGCCCTTGTAAGGTCTCTACTGTAGGGGTCTCCTATTCCAGTACAGTGGGATCTAATGAGGTTAACTTGAAGAGTTGCGAGGTCTTTTTCTGGAATAAATTTAGTTGCGAGCGCTCCAAAGCCAGTATTAATACCGTAAACAGGGTCACCTTTTTTAACAAGATCAGTTATGAACTCTCTCGAGGCCACCATTTTTTTGAGTGATTCAGGTGATATGGAAACTTTTAGATTACTACTTTTGTTATGGCTTGCTTCATAAAGTTTTTGAACATCGAGTTCCTTGCCAGATAAAATTAGCTCATTTGAATTGTTCATTTGTTCGAATCCTTACTCTCTTAAAGAGTTAATTTTGTTTGAATATTCTGACGAAGGGTTTTTAAAAATGTAAGAACCCGCTACAAGGTTATTAGCACCACACTCTTTTAACTTTTTAGCGTTCCCGTCTGTTACACCGCCATCAACCTGAATACTAAAGTCTAAGTTCATTTTATTTTTTTTGGCATTAAGATTAATTATTTTTTGGTAGGTGCCCTCAATAAATTTTTGCCCACCGAAGCCTGGTTCAACAGACATTATGAGAATGAGATCAACTTTTTCAAGAAGCTCAGTAGAAAGTGACTCTATCGGGGTTTTGGGCTTTAATGATATTCCAACACTAGGATAAATATTTTTTGCTTCTGTTAAAAATTTAAGAGGGTCAGAAACTGATTCAAAATGAAAAGTAAAATTATGAATATTGTAATTTTTGAATGTATCTTTGTGAAAACTTGGATTATTAACCATGAAGTGGGCATCAAGTGGTATTTTAGTTATTTTGGAAATTTTTTCAACAATTGGGTGACCAAAGGTTAAATTTGGAACGAAATGTCCATCCATTATATCAAGGTGAAACCAAATATTTTTTTCATTATCGAAAGATTTAATTTCTTTCTCAATATTGAGAAAATCACACGCTAGAAGACTAGGTGAAATAATGGTTTCCATTATTGAACTCCCTCCGAATTTATTGTTATTGAATTTTTGTTATTTTTGTAACCATTGATGAGGTCTATATCAGGGCTTCTTTTCTTTCCTTCAAGTTGGACTTCCTTAAGTCTTAAAGTCGAATCAAGACAACCAACAAGGAGCTCATTTGTTTCAATGCATGTCTCACCTGCTTTTAATTGTTTAGGATGATTTTCTAGCGAAAAAACCTTAAGTCTTTTTTTTCCCAAAAAGCAGTAAGTACCAGGCCAAGGGTTAAAGGCCCTAACTTTATTTTTAATGTCTGATGTCCTCATATTAGAAAAATCAAGAAGTCCATCTTCTCTTTTTAATGTGGGGGCAAAAGTAACTTTTGTTTCATCTTGGGGTTTGAAGCTAAGATTATCTTTTAAAACATATTCTATAAAAGAATTCGCAGATAAAGCGGCTTGATATTTAAGACGTGTATAGAGTTGGCCTAGGGTTTCTGCATCAGAAATTGAAACTTCATCAGATAAAACAATATCCCCTGCATCCATTTTTTTGACCATCTTTTGGATAGACACTCCTGTGTTTGAGTCTCCATTTAAAAGGGCATGTTGAATGGGTGCAGCCCCTCTATAAGAGGGCAACAAAGATGTATGTATATTGAAACATCCTAACTTTGGAGCTCCTAGTATGGGTGTGCCTAAAAATTGAGCGAAGGCAAGGACAACGACAAGATCTATTTGATTGTCTTTGATGCTTTTTATGAACTCAGGTTCTTTATTAATATTCGGGGTTTGGAGGAGCGGGATCTTGTTATCTTGAGCAAATTGTGCGACTGGGGGTTTTTGTAACTTTTGACCCCTTCCAGCTTTTCTATCAGGCATCGAGACAACTAAAGCAACCTCTACTTGTGGGTGACTGTGAAGGAGGTCTAAAACTGGAACAGCAAAATCAGGGGTGCCGAAATAGGCCAGTCTGAGTTTTTTCATTAAAAAGGGCCCTTATGTTTAAGGTTTGATATTTGGAGTTGGTTTACCCCTTTTTTGCCCTTTGAGATACTTTTTGGTCAAGAAGTTTCTTTTAATAAAACTAAGCCTTTCAAGAAAGATGATCCCATCTAAATGGTCGTTTTCATGTTGTATGCAGACAGAGAGAAGGCCTTCCCCAGTCATTTTTTGAAAGTTACCCTCTAGATCCTGATATTCAACGACGATATTTTCAAACCTCTTTACTTCTTCATAGAGGCCAGGAAGGCTTAAACAGCCCTCTTCGTAATTCATTTCCCCTTCTTTGTCTTTTATCATGGGGTTAATAAAAATAAGGGGGTTAAGATTTGTTAATTTATACTCTGCTTTTCCATCTGCTTTTGTTATTTTTTCCCTTTCATAATCTATGTCTAGAACAAATATCCTGAGGGACTTTCCAACTTGAGGAGCTGCTAGGCCAATCCCGGGCGCTTGATACATAGTGTAAAGCATGTCTTGGCATAACTTTTTTAAGTCCTCATCAAAAGTCTTAACCGGTTTGGCCACTTTCTTTAAGATAGGGGAAGGATAATGAATGACTTTAAGGAGTTCACCTTCGGGAACGTTGTTTTCGTCTTTTGATATTTCCATAGAGGATTCTTAACATGTACGCGTTAACTAGGTCTAGCATATAAACAAGGGGCCCAAAAAAATACAGGTTTTAAATAAAATTTATTTAAAACCTGTATGACAAGGAGAATGATGTTTCCTTAAACAATTTTTCAAGAAGATCTTTGTTTGTTTTTTTGGTTGTCATGGCAAAGTCTATAGAAAGCTTCGGTTGGACCCAGCCAAGACCAATTCCATTACCATTTTCAAGGACGCTCTTGTCTTTAAACAGCCCCATTCTGAAATAAAAGTCTTCGAAGACCTTTATTTGAACAGCGGTTTTATAGGACAAAGTTTCTTCAATTCCCTCCTTATAATCACCACCAATGTCAAATATAAGCGAAAGAAGGTGTTTATAAGAATATTGCATACCAATAATACCCTTATTATCGGTTACCTTTTTATTTAGAGGGTCTATAAGGACTAGGCCAAATGATAGAGATTCATCAAGGACATGGCTTAACCCAAGGATGACTTGTGTGTACTCTGACAGATTTTTATTTTCTTCATCCTTGGTTTTTCTGAAGTTAATACCAATTGCTGAGCTTTTTCCTATTGGCGAGGCTAGTGCGACGGCCCACCTTTTCCTTGAAAAGTTAGTTTCCTTAAATTTTTGGTAACTTGCAGAACCTTTTAGTATGCCTTTTGAGTCTGAAGCGATAAAGGAAATATGCTCAGAATCATTTATCGGTTTACTCATGCCGTTTTCATTAGTGGTCGTTGTTTGGTCCGACCTTTGGATATAAAATGATGCAATGTTAAAAAAGGCCATGGGAGCGGGATTAAGAATAGTTGCTTCATCAATTAGGAGTGACGCAACACCAGCACCAGCTGTAGATTTTAAGCGGGTAGTCTCAAGTTGGTAGTTGCTTGTAAAGCCATTGTTTCCAGTAAACAAAAAAAGTAATATTAGGTAGGTTTTGATAGTTTGAAACTTAAAGGCTATATTTATAAGGCTTTTGCTTGATTTCAAAAATATTGTCCTAGAGTTAATTCCGAAAAAACCGGAAGTTAGTGTTGCTAAAATAAAGGGAATTATAATGGAAATAAAAAAGGTCGTCATCCCCGTTGCCGGAAAAGGAACAAGGTTTTTGCCTGCGACTAAAGAGGTACCTAAAGAACTTATACCTATTATCAATAAGCCTATGATTCAATATGTCGTAGAGGAAGCCATTTACTCGGGAATTGAAGAGGTTATTTTTGTTACATCTCCTGGGAAGGAGGCCATTGAAGGATACTTTTCGAGAAATAAAAAACTCGAAAAATTTCTCTTACAAAAGAAGAAGCATGATGAACTGGATATGTGCAGAAAAATTGGAGAGATGATATCATTTAAAACTGTCATTCAGGAAGAGCAACTTGGGTTGGGCCATGCTATATTATGTGCAGAGAAGCTTATTGGAGACGAAAACTTTGGTGTTATTCTAGGAGATGACCTTATTTTAAGTAAGCGTCCCGTTTTAGGGCAGCTCATGGATATTTCGAAAAAAAATGGAAATGGTTCTGTGATTGGCGTGATGGAGATTAACTCTAATGAAACGAAAAAATATGGAGTGATAAGCGGAAAACCTCTTGAGGACGATCCTAAAACTTTTAAGTTAAATGCGATGGTGGAAAAACCTGAGCCTCTAAAGGCCCCAAGTAATTTGGCAACTCCTGGGAGATATATTTTTTCTCCAGACATTTTTCGCTTTCTAAAGGAAATTAAACTTGGTGTTGGAGGAGAATATCAATTGACTGACGCGATTAATCTTTTCTGTAAGGAAAAGGACTTTTTTGCTCACATTTTTAGTGGCGATCGCTTTGATACAGGAAATATCCACGGATATTTAGATGCAACCCTTGATTTTGCGTTGAGAAATAGTGATACGCGTGATGCGATGACTTTAATAATTAAAGATAAAATAAGACGTTATAATTTAAACATTTAAGGTAAATAAAATGAAAAGGAATTATTTTATTATTCTTGTTATGATGATTTTAAGCTCTCTTTCTTCTTGGGCGGCAATCCCTAATGCAGAAGGACTGTTTAGGAATTCTAATAACCAAGACCTCTCGGGCAATTTTGTTAAAGTAGATGTCGTTTTAGAGGAGATTTTCAATAATCAAGAGGGTGAGGAAAATAGGGCTTCCAAGTTTAAAAAAAAATACCTCAAATATATTTTTTCCATCGATAAAGATAAGAGAGTTAAGCTTATTCAAATAGAATACTTTGGTAAGCAAATGAAGGAATGGGAAATTAGTAATTTAACTTATTTCCCAAATATATTTTCGAAATTAAAAAAAGATACCAATCATCCTAGAATTCTATTTTATTCTCAACTTATGATGTTCTCACTAAATGATTCGAGGGGTATGTCTATTTTCTTGAAAAAAGTAGACCCAGATTATGATTTGAATAGAAATATGATCAACGGTGAAAAGATCAGGCTTCTTAAAAAATATAAAAGATATTTAATGGCGATAAGAAAAAATAGAGACTTAAAAAAGAAGTTAAGCTCACCGCTTTACCCTTCTGATGATGAAAAAAGGTTGAAGTTAAAAGAAATTTTAGGAAACCGAACCTATAAAGAAACAGAGAAGGTTACTTTAATTAGAGAAGGAGGAAAGTTTTATTGGTCCTTGGCCCTCTCTAAGGCGAATGCCCTTTTTGAAAATAAGAGCCATAGAATTAAAAACTTTTCTGTGGATATCGGTGATGGCAGCCTAGATTACGAATTTGGGCAATTTGTATCTCTGAATGGGATTCATGAGATGCCACAAAATATCTATTTTAGAAATTCAGATAAGAAAAAATATAGAATTTCTTTCGTCTCATATAAAAACTTTTTAAGTAAACACAAGAAAAGACGAATTGTTATGAGATACAGGGAGTGGAAAAAGAAATGGAAGAATTCTAAGGAAAAGAGGATTAATAGAGATTTAATGACGACAACTGACTTTGACCTTGTATCGTCTTATAATGGGAAAAAAATCTTTCTTTACTGATGGAATCTAGAAAATACTGCCTTGTCGCGGCAAACACACACTTTAATAATTCTCAACTTATTTATAATTATTCAGGACTTGGAGAGCTTTCTAGAGGACAAATGGTAACAGTACCTCTAGGTAAAAAAGAAATAAGGGCCTGTATATTGAAAGAAGAGCTCTGTTCTCTTGAGGGTATTGAAGAAAAAAAAATTAAATCAGTTTTAGGAGTTTTAGAGAGACCATTTTATTTGGATGAAAAAGAACTAAGTTTTTTTCAATGGGCTTCAGAATACTACCATTATCCATTGGGACCTCTAATTTTTGATTCAATTCCAAAATTAATGAAAAGACCTAGGCCTTTTATTCCTTCTTGTGGCGAGGGAAGACCTCTGGAATTTGAGTTAAATGAAGAACAACAAAACTGTGTGAAAAAAATTTTTCCTCATTTGGAAAAGGGTTTTGGAAAGTGGCTTATACATGGGGTTACAGGAAGTGGTAAAACAGCCGTATATCTAAATCTTATGAAGAAAGCTCTGGCTAAGGGAAGGTCTATCTTATTTCTTTTACCAGAAATAAATCTCACGCCACAATTTTTAAGGTCTTTTATTAGACATTTAGAAGTACCTGTTTACTCTTATAGTAGTGTGCTTACTGGTTCACAAAAGTATAACTTATGGAAAGAACTAAAGGAAAGTATAAGTCCGAAAGTTATTGTAGGTGTTAGAAGCTCTATTTTTTTACCTTTAAATAATATTGGATTAATTGTAGTAGATGAAGAACACGATTCATCATTTAAACAAGAAGAGAGATGTCCTTACAATGCTAGAGATTTAGCAATAAAGAGGGCGCAATATTCAAATGTGCCAATTATTTTGGGGTCAGCGACCCCTTCATTGGAAACGTTTTATCAATTTAATTTAGATGGCAAGAGAAAGAAGCATTATCTTTGTTTGGAAAAAAGGGTTGGAAACTCATATTTTCCAAAAATAAATTTTATTAATATTACAAAAAGTGAATCAAAAAACTTTTGGCCTTTAAATAAGAGTAGTATAGAAAAGATTAAATCTGCATTGGATAAGGGTGAACAGGTCCTTGTTTTTATAAATAGGCTTGGTTATGCTGATTTCCTTCAATGTAATTGTTGTGGAAAGCAATTTAAGTGTCCTAATTGCTCTGTTAATCTGAAATACTTTAAAAATAAAAGAATTCTTAATTGCAGGTACTGTGAAATTTCCATTTCTCAACCTGAAATATGTAAAGATTGTGGTAATTCTCATTTAATTCAAAAAGGTTTTGGAACAGAAAAGTGTGAGAGTATTTTAAAAAATATTTTTCCGAAGAGAAAAATAGCACGATTTGACCGTGAAGAGTTAAAAACCTTTAAAGAAGTTGAAAAAAGGTTAGATGATTTTCACAAAGGAGATATAGATATTTTAGTAGGAACTCAAATGCTTTCTAAAGGTCATAACTTTGAGAAAGTTAATTTGGTTTTGGTATTGGGAATAGATTCTATGCTGAACTCGTCTGACTTTAGGGCCAATGAGAGAGTTTTTCAGCAAATTAAACAAATTAGTGGGCGATCCGGTAGATTTAGTAAAAAAAGTGAAGTTTGTATTTTAACTTTGAATCAAAAGAGTCATATTTTTGAATACCTAAAAAAGAATAATTTGAAATCATTTTATGAGGATGAACTTATTTTGAGAAAAAACCTTTCATGTGCCCCTTTTTCAAAAATGGTAAATTTGTCCTTTTCATCTAACTTAAGAGAACGAACATTAGATAATGTCTATAAGGCCCATAAGATATTAAATGACTTAAAAAAGAAATATTTCTCTTCTGTAAATATTATGGCACCAAGGTCACATAATATTGAAAAAATAGTAAATAAATACACATGGATCATTACTTTAAAAGGAAGTAATATTAATGATCTTCACAATATATTAAATAGTTTTATTCTAAATTCAAAAAAATTTAATTTAAAAATTAAGATAGATGTTGATCCTTATCAAATAAATTAAATAAATTTTTTAATTAAATAACCGACCAGTTAACATAGGAGACGACCTATGTTTGATTATTCGAAGGTTAAGATTTTGTTATCTTTAGCGCTATATTTTTTTATAGCTCCGTATTCTTATGCACAGGATTTAGGTGAAAAGGACATTAAGTCAAAGTATATGAAGATATGTTTGGGCTTAAATAAAGAAAGACGTAATTGTATAAAAGATTACAATAAGGAAAAAACAAAAAAACTTAATGATTGCTATGCTATTAATCCTAAAAATGGTTTCAAAAAATGTAGGAAGGAAAAGGGCGGTCTGTTAAGGCTGAAAAACTACGTACTTAATTTGGAAAAGAAAATCAGGGCCAGAGGTCGATGGGTAAGTGCTGGAGAAAGAGTTAAGGCCAAAATAAAGATGAAGGATGAAGTTGATAAAAAATACGATCAAGATACTAAAAGTGAAATGGCAGAAAAGGTTGTAAATGATGAAGGAAAAAGAATTAAAGAAAAGTGGAAGATGGCATTTTCAAAAGTTAAGGATCTTAACAAATCAGGTGGAACTAATGAATTGAAAGAAGCAAAAGAAGAATTGAAAAAGGTAGAAAAAGAAAAAAGAGAATTTGAAAAAATAAATTATGATGCTGCAAGAAATACTGATGATATGTTTTATGCATCTGAAAATAATAATCCTTGTGATGATAAAAAAAATAGTTTTATTCCACTTAAACTATTAAAAAAAATGACCTGGTTAAATAAGGGTATTGAGGTGGATCTTACAAAAGATCCAAGAACTGGAAAGAGAAACTTATCTGTGTCGCTTCCTGATTATGTATATAAGTGTTTTTCTCCCCAGGTGGTTGTAAAAAAAGCTGAAGGAAATACTATTTTAATTGCAGTAAAAAACCAAAACTCAAGACTTTATGAAGATGAAGAAAGCGACATTCAGAAAAAATTTGAAGAGTGCCTATTAACTGAAGGTATAGATGTAGATAATCCAAAAGATGATCTCTATAATAGGCCACTTAAAAAGAAAAACTTTTCTTCCCATATAGATCTATCCAAAATGGATCCATCAAAAGATATTAGAGTTGTTTTTGGGTCTCCGACAAGTTGGCCAGAGGGAAAATATAAACCAGAAGAATTACCTAAAGAAGAGAAGGCCATTTTTAAAGGTAAAGATAATAATTGTTTGAATTCTTTGGCCAGTGAGAATCTAAAAAAAGATGGGCTTTACTTAATGGATTGGAAGAAAAAGAAAAAGGAACTATTAAGCATCTGTGAAAAAGGTTCAGTTAGTCGTTTAGAATATGCGATAAAAGATTTAACAAATTATCCTGAAAAGTTAGTTTCAGACGTGAGAAAAATTTTAGAGTCTCAGAAAGAAAAAAAAATAGAAGAAGAAGTTGAATTAAAAATGAAGCAATTGGCAGAGTATGCTGATGAAATCGTAGAAGGTGAAGAAAGGGAGGATATTTCTGAAAGTGTTGAGAGCTACCTCTCAGTTCTCCGGGATCTAGATACATATTTTTTAAGACCAAAACTTCGAGAATTGGATAAGCTTCTAATTGAAAGGAAGACTTCAAAAAACAAAGATGAGATTGATAAAAAAATAAGTAAGTTAAATGAACAGATTGGAAGGTTTTCTAAAGGCAAGGTTTCAAAAGGAAGTGTTGAAGGAAAACTTAAGACTAAAGATGTCTTAAAACAACTTCTTTATTTTGGATTGGATGACGCTGCAAATGAAATAAATCTTTTCCGTTTGCACTCTAGAGAATTTAGTCGAGTCTACAAAAAGAAAGGGAAAAAGGATAAACGTGAGGCAAAAGTAAGTTCTAAACGAGCAACGAGATTAGTAGAAAAAGGACAAGCACGGTTTGAGAAGGAGTCTCAATTTAATGCGAAATTATATAAAGCAATGAAAGGAGAAGGTTCTTTTTCTCATATTAACAGGAGAAATATTAAAAACCTTTCTAGAAGAAGAAATGAAAGCTTGCAATCTTTTTATAAGAAAGAGAAAAAGTATAATGCCTATTGTCAGAGGTCGTTTTTTGGAATGGTTAAAAATGCTAATAAATGCAAGAGATATCAAAAAGGCCAAAAAAGCCGTTACTTAAGTATCCAATCTAGGATTAAAAGAATCGATCGTAAAATTGGCACTGAAAAAAGCATTGAAAAAAAGTTTCGCTCTCTTGAAGGAAAGGCCCGTATTAGTAAAAGGGAAGAGATGGGCCTGGATTTTAAAAAGTTAGAGAATGATACCTTTGGTGATAGCTTATTTGAAGATAGCTTTATGGAGGGAATCTACAAAAAGAGGTTGTCATTTTTTGGAGAGTCTGTAGAAAATGATGGGATGATAGACCCTTTCATGGAAAGTCCATCAAATAACCAAAATTTCAATAACCCCCTAGGGTTATCCCCCAATTCTGCATGGGGCATGAACACAATGTATAATGCCAATTATGGTATGCCCTACGGTTATTAAAAGGTCGATTAGGCGTCTCTTCCTAGAAATTAACTCCTATATTTAGTTGCATAAGGTAAGAGTTCGCCAACAAGACTTTGTCGGAGCTTGTATTGGTAAAGGCAAAATAATCACCAGGTATATGGTAGCCCACTGCTGCCCCTATTTTGACTTCATTGTTCCATACATAATTAAAGCCAGCATCGAGCTCTATACCCATTGACGTTTCTTGATTCTCTGATGCACTTGTAATTTGTTTGTGTGTGGTGTGATTATAGAAGCTTTTCCCTTTTTTGGCAGTCTCCATCGCATTAGCGTAAATAAAGCCAAAGTCCCAAACCCAATTATCCATAAAATAATTGGCATAAAATTTGTAATATTGGGCATTTGTAATATAGGAATCATAAATACTTTCTGTTCCTGCATTTTTTACGGCAGAGAAATTATATCTAAAGAGAATATTGGCAATTTGGTAATTTGGATGGAGGTAGAGTGCATTAAACTCTCCAGTATTTCCGTCCTCTCCATCAACAAAACCTAAGTTGGCACCGAATGTCCATTTGTTATTAAATTTATACTCGGCTTCCCCTATAATTGCTTTCGAATTGAAATTCGCAGATGAGCTAGAGCTGAAAATTTTTCCAGCATTTCCAGTTACTATTGGGACTTCAAGTTCTAGCTTTAAGTTTCCAAAAATTTTCTTAAAGTATATATCGATTAATTTTACGTTTGCTTCCCCAAGGGTGCTTACTGACGATCCTATTCCTGATTTTATAGTGTCGTTGGCTGCACCACTAACTTTTTTCTTATAAAGGAGGCCAAAGCCCATATCTTTTTCAGGGTTATCGTAAAGGACAGAAAAGCCATACTCAGTTGTGCTCGTTGAGCTGGTCATTTTTCCTCCAGCACTAAGCCTCGCCCAGAAGGGGTCAATATAAAAGTTTCCGACTTTCATTTTTATAGTAACTCCATCTCTTGAATAAAAATGGCGGTCCCAAAGGTTTTCTCCGCTGTTAACGACAGCTCCTAAGCCCCATTTCGCACTATGCCTCCCTATTACGTATGTTGCTGTATCTGCATAAAGCTCAAGGTAAAGTTGATTAACATTTAGGCTTTTTTCTGTTGCTGTATTTATGTTGTAGAGCGCCCCACCAAGTCCATCACCGGAAGCATCTGAGGCTTGGGCATTTTCACCCATTTCTCCTCCTCGGCCATATCCCGTTGAGATTTCTGCCTTTAAGGTTGATGCATCGTTGATGATAATGATGGGCTTAAGAGTGAGAAGGTAACTTTGGAAAGATGATTCAGCGCTTCCAGAATTTCCGACAACCTGGGAGCCATCTCCAGCTGTCAATGTACTGCTATCTGATACCTTTCTGTAGTTGGTAACAATTGTTGTGTCCACTCCAAAGGTTCCTTGCCAATCGATAGGTAGGGCGTGGGCCAAGAATGGGAAAAAAAGAAATAATAAGATTGAAAAGTACTTGATTCCATATTTCTTTTGTGACACGAAATTCTCCTGAAAATTATGCTTGTAGGGGATAGAGTTCCCTCAACTAAGTTGGTTTATAAATATATTGAATAGACTGGGCTTCGTCAAAAGGTAGAAGCTCCAAGTTTGTTGAAAGGTTAGTTTTTTTTCCTTTCTCAGGTTTTGAGATCGATTGAGATGATAATAAAGAGATATTTATTTTTTATATTTGCGTCATTACTAGTGTTTGTCCTAACGGGGTTAGGTTATTCGTTGTATTTGATTAAAGATTTGTCTCCAAAACTATCAGTTTTGTCCAAAGGTTCTGTTGATATTGAAAATAACCTGAATGTTCTAGAAGAAGGTTCTTTTATTAGATTGAAGGAGTTGAAAAATTACCACCTTTTTTCAAGGTCTAAAGAAAACTTTTATGAATGGAGGCTGGAGAATAAGAACTTTTTTGGGGAGGAGTTATTGAAAAAAGGACTGGTTTATATAAAGAAAGATATAAGCTTAGAGCCTCTTTTAAAAAATACGTGTCCCTTGCCATTTTGTTATCAACATAAAATGTTATTTGGAGAAGTACCTAGCATTTTTTGGAAGGCCCTTATTGGAATAGAGGATATTAGGTTCCTTTTTCATAGGGGTATAGATTTTAAATCCATAGCAAGGGCCATTTGGATAGATTTGAAAATGGGTAAATTAGTTCAAGGTGGTTCGACAATAACCCAACAACTAGTTAAAAACTTGTATTTCTCGAACGAAAAAACCTTGGTTCGAAAGATCAAAGAACTCATTATTGCAATTTATATAGAAAAAAATTTTTCTAAAGATAAAATTTTAGAAACGTATTTTAATGAATTTGTCTGGGGCGCACTGCAAGGGACAAAAGTAAAGGGTTTGTTATCAGCTTCCCTTTTTTATTTTGGAAAAAAGCCCAAGTTTCTGAGCTCTTATGAAGCTGCTATATTGGTTGCCCTTTTGAAAGGGCCGAATTATTACCACCCCATAAGGAGAACGAGTCGTTTGAAAAAAAGGACAGACTTTATTTTTGAAAAGTTAAAAAATGAAAACCTATATTCTCGCGGAAGGAAGTCTAAAAAGTGGTCTACTAAAAAGTGGAAGAGTTGGGTGCGGGAGCTTAGAAAAAGAGAAAAAAGAAGAAGTTTTACCAGTTTGGAGTGGTCATCTTCAGGAAATAGTAGCGCTCTGTTTCAAGATTATGAAAAGTTTAACTTTATCAAAAAGGCACAAGATTTAAGGAGTAAAATTTTAAAAAGGTTTAAGGAGCCCAAGGATATATCTATAAAGGGCGTTATTGGAAGGCCTTTTGAAAAGGGTGGAGAGGAGCTATTCTATTATTACTCTAAAAGAGAAAGGTCCTTAAAGCGGTCTGTTGAATCTGAGCGTCACCAGGTCGGAAGTGTCCTCAAGCCTTTGATATATAGGGTTTTTTTGGAGAGTGGGAGAAGCTTAGAAGAAATGGTGAGTTTGGAAAAAATTACTTTAAACTTGAAGTCTGGTCCTTGGACCCCACGGGAGGCAAATAAGAGACTTCCTAAAAAGGTTTCTTTGAGGGAGGCCATGGTGAAGTCGTTTAACCGCCCTGTTGTGAGAATAGCATCAGAAGTAGGTTTCGATAGTATAGAAAAAAAATTGAGAAGTATTGTTCCACGGTTGAAGAGTCCTCTAAAAGAGTATCCGTCCCAACTTCTTGGTTCAATTGATTTAAGTTTGAGAGAGATTTACGAAATATACAAAAAATTTATCAAAGAAGACTGTCTTTTAAGGGAAAACAAAAGCTTCCCTAGCGTGATAGAGGAACTTTCTAACCCCCAGTTAGGCACAGTGCGAAATGTGGTGGGCCCATTTTTAAAACTGATGAAGTACTTCGGAAAAACAGGGACTTCAAATAATGGGC
This sequence comes from Bacteriovoracales bacterium, assembly GCA_028346125.1. Taxonomy (GTDB): domain Bacteria; phylum Bdellovibrionota; class Bacteriovoracia; order Bacteriovoracales; family Bacteriovoracaceae; genus UBA7317. The sequence continues at coordinate 43,515 of JAOMEV010000007.1, forward strand.
AAGACAATTGGTATGTTTTTTTTACAGGAAAAGAATTGGGAGTTCTTTGGGTAGGCCTTGAAGGGAAGAGAAAAGGGAAAGATCTCCGACTTTTTGGAAGCACTACGTCATTCGGGCTTTTTCAGGGCTTTTACAGAGAGAGAGGAAGGAGTTTTTCTGAGTTAAATTGCTTTTAAAAACTACGGAATTCTTGCAAAAGAGAAAGACTGGTAGTATATTGTGCGAATTCTTTTATCTGCATTCTACTGGGGTGTCGACAAGTGGTAAGTCAACAGATTTTGATTCTGTCATGCGCAGGTTCGAGTCCTGCCACCCCAGCCACTTTTTTGCTTCTATCTTTCTAAATTTGGGGGTTTAATGAAACGAATTGTACTTGTATCGGGAACATCGAACCCAAACCTCTCACATCAGATTTCTGAACACTTAGATGTTGCTTTGGTTGATCCTCAAATTGTCCGTTTTGCAAATGGGGAAATATTTTGTGAGATTGAAAAAAATGTGCGTGGAGCGGACGTTTTTGTTATTCAGTCAGCTTGTCCACCAGTTAATGATAATTTAATGGAGCTCCTTATAACAATCGATGCACTTAAGAGAGCATCGGCGTCCTCTATTACGGCCGTCATTCCCCATTATGGTTACGCAAGGCAGGATAGAAAGGTAAGTCCTAGGACGCCTGTTTCAGCAAAATTGCTCGCTGATCTTATTACTGTAGCCGGTGCAACAAGAGTCATTACAATGGATCTCCATGCTGGACAGATCCAAGGGTTTTTCAATATTCCTTTTGACAATATTTATGCCTCACCTATTTTACTTAAGTATATAAGCAAAGAAATTTTATCTGAAAAAACTATATGTATTTCCCCTGATAGTGGGGGGGTTGAAAGAGTAAGGCATTATGCGAAAAAATTAAAATGTGACCTTGCTATGATTGATAAGAGAAGGACTGGTAAAAATGTGGCCAAAGCAATGAATATTGTTGGTGACGTTGAGGGAAAAGACTGTGTCATTATTGATGATATGGTAGATACAGCGGGAACACTGGTTGAAGCTTGTAGGGCATTAAAGAATGGTGGAGCACTAAAAGTTTACTGCTGTGCTACGCACCCTGTGTTTTCAGGACCAGCTTTAAAGAGAATATCTGAGTGTGAAGAGTTAGAGCAGGTTATATGCACAGATACAATACCACTGACTGAGGATGCTCAAAAAATAGATAAAATTCATGTCCTTTCAACATCTGAACTATTGTCGAAGGCCATTCATAGGACTTTTAATAACGATTCAGTTAGCTCTTTATTTATTTAATGGAAACGTTAATTATTGCTTTGGGAAATCCAGGGCATGAATATGAAAGAACGCGTCATAATGTAGGTTGGCAAATTCTTGAACAACTACCTTTTTTTAACGACCTTGCGTGGAAAGAAAAGTTTAAGGGTCTTTACTCCTCGATGTCTTTTAAAGGTGAAAAGTTTCATTTTCTGAAGCCTCAAACTTACATGAATCTAAGTGGGGAAAGCGTTGTCCCCGCGATGAAGTTTTTTAAAATACCTATTGAGTCAGTTCTGGTTATTCATGATGAACTTGACCTTCCATTTGGTACCCTTGCTCTCAAAAAGGGCGGAGGCCTCGCTGGCCACAATGGACTGAAGTCAATTGCTGAATTGACAGGTTCACGAGAGTTTTTAAGGTTAAGGATGGGAATAGGCCGGCCCCAACATGGGAGCGTGTCTTCATGGGTTCTTTCGCCATTTTCTCAAGAAGAGTCCATAGGTTTGGAAACTTTTTTGAAGGGCGGAGTTGAAGCTCTGGACTCTTTTATGACAGGAGGCTTTCAAAAAGCCGCTAGAAGCTTTAGTAAAAAAAACTTCATTGAAAAAAATTAATAATTATTGAATGTGTAAAACTTAAGGAGAGTATCATGGGGATAAATTGTGGAATTGTTGGACTCCCTAATGTTGGAAAGTCGACAATATTTTCGGCGATAACATCAGCACCTGCTGAAGCCGCAAATTATCCTTTTTGTACAATTGAGCCTAATGTTGGAATTGTTAACGTTGCAGACAATAGACTTGAAAAAATATGTTCTTTGATAAAGCCAAAAAAAACGATCCCGGCGATTGTGGAGTTTATGGATATTGCAGGTTTGGTTAAAGGTGCTTCTAAAGGAGAAGGTCTAGGAAACCAGTTTTTAGGTCATATAAGGCAGGTTGATGCTGTCGCTCACGTAGTCCGATGTTTTGATGATGAAAATGTCGTTCATGTTAGTGGGCAAGTTGACCCAATTGAAGATATTGAAATTGTTAACACGGAATTGGCCTTAGCCGATTATGAAGTGGTTCACAAAAAGTTGGGAAGCATTGATAAGTTGATAAAAAGTCAAAATAAAGAAGTTTCTTCAAAAGCAAAGATTTTAAAACCGATTTTAGAAAGGTTATTAAGCTGTTTAGAGGAAGGGAGACCTGCGAGATCCACTGACTTAAGCAATGATGACCTTGAGTCTGTTAAGGAACTCAGTTTAATTACTCTAAAGAAAGTTTTATATGTATGTAATATCGATGAGGAAAGCATTCAGGCTCCAAACTCCTATATGGACGCTGTCAAAGATTATGCCCAAAGAGAAAACTCAGACGTATTGTATATCTGTGGAAAGCTTGAAGCAGAAATCTCTTCTCTTGAAACAGAAGAAGAAAAAAAAGAGTTTTTAGAAGAGATTGGGATTGAAGAGTCTGGATTAGATCAATTAACTAGAATTGCTTATGATATGTTGGGCCTTAGGACTTATTTTACCGCAGGTGAAAAAGAGGTGAGGGCATGGACTTTCCGTGACGGTTCAAAGGCTCCTCAAGCTGCTGGAGTTATCCATAGTGATTTTGAAAGAGGTTTTATAAGGGCCGAGGTCTATCATTGTGATGAGTTGTTTGATTTAGGCTCCGAGTTAAGGCTGAAGGAAGCTGGAAAATTAAGGGTCGAAGGAAAAGAGTATCTGGTACAAGATGGAGATGTAATGCATTTCAGGTTTAATGTTTAGCTTTAAAGGAAATTTTGAAAGAGTCTCTTAGAGGGACTGCAAGGTTTGATTTTTTTTCGAGCCACTTATAAAAGAAAATATTCCGATAAATAAGTTTTACATAATTTCTCGTTTCTTTAAAAGGAATTGATTCTATTATTGAGAGAGGGTCTGTAGAGTTGAATATATTTTTTTTCCAAGACTCAATACGACCTTCTCCTGCATTGTAAGCGGCAAGTGTATAAATTAAGTTTCCTTTGTATTTATTTAAAAGTTGCTTAAAATACTTTATTCCAATTTTTAAATTCAGATTTGGGTTTTTTAGTTGGAACCCTTTAACCTCCTTTTTTATAATTTTTGCGGTACTTGGCATTATTTGCATAAGCCCTCTTGCTCCAACTCTAGAAATAGCTTTAGGATTAAAAGCCGACTCTTGGCGAATGAGAGAAAGAATTATAATGGGGTCTATAGACTTATCGATTTTTTTAATTTGTTCAAAATATTCAAATGGGAAGAGGATTTCAAGATAATGTTGATTTAGAATAAATCTTTTAAATGTTAAAGATTTTAGAATCATTTTAAATGACCTTAAATGCTTTCCCCTATCAGCAAGAAGTTTCACAACCTCAATGAATAAAAACTTTTCATGACTATTTTTAGTTAGACCAATATCTTTAGGTTTTTTGTAAACTTCATTTGGTTTTAAGTTTATCAAGTGTTCTATTTCTTTTTTCTCAAATTTGTAATCTTCTAAATTAATCCAAACAAGGAGTCTTCTAATTGAATTTATAAAATCTGACCTGAAGTCTTTTATATTAAGATTTTTTTTAAGTAAAATTTTTTCAGAGCTTATAATTTGATCTTCTTTATTTTGTTTGGACGATTTATTGAGTTCTTTTAATGATATAATAGAGTAGAAGCTTAAGGGGTTTAGGTTAATAATGTCTTTATAAAGAGTTTTTGCTAAGGCCCCTTCACCGTTATTTTTTAAGGATAGAGCTACCCAAAACCTAAGTTTGGAATTAAGTTTATCAAACTTTTCAATTAAGTTTTCTTTAAGTATAAAGTTTTGTGCTCCTCTAAAGTCCTTTCTTAATAAATGTGACCATAAAATGAGGAATAGAGCTTCATTTTCTTGATTCTTGGGATTAAATATGCTGGATGTTTGAAAAATTGAAGTGGCAAAATCGTAGTGATCTCGGTAGAGAAACCTTTTTCCAATATTTGTAAATTTTTTCCATGCATATTTGTTGTCCAAATGCTCTCTGTTTTTAAAGTAAAAACTAAGAGAGTCAATGACAAGGTTTTTACTTTTTTCAAAATAAAAATTCTTGAATGATGAATTAATTTTTTTAAATAGTATTTTGATTTCTTTTCTTTTTTTCTTTTTTTTGTCCCTTAAGTCTAAGGGAATAATATGTCTGGGTTCATCGTGTATAAAGTCGCTTAAAGCTATGGGCGGGAAACTTTTTTTCTTATTTTTATAAAAAGAATTAATAAGGTTTTTTATTAATAGAGAAACGTTTGGTTCTTTTTTTATTTTTTTTAAAAAAGCGGAAAACTTTTTTAAATTACCTTTTTCCAAGTAATGACCTAAGTTTTTAGACAGATAATCGAAGTTGTTCTTTTTTAGAAGAAAAGATCCATCTCTTGAAGTTAGCAACTTTAAAAATAAAAAATGACAATATCTAATATAATAAGAATTAATTTCTTTAAAAAAATCGTTTTTATCTTGTTTTTTAAATTTACAAGCTCTAAAAAAGCCTGAGCTATTTTTTAAGCTGAAGTTAGATATTTTCCTACCTCTTTTTAATATTTCCTCATAGCTTTTAAAAGAATATGACATTCTTGATAGGAGTATAAGTTTCTTTATTTTTTTTTCACTAAGCTTTTTTCTCCTGAGTCTTTTTTTAAATTCTTTAAATGCTATGCCAAACTTTAAATCATTTTCATTTATTTTTACTTTTTTGAAAATATTTTGGGACGAAGACTTTATGGGTATTATTTTTGATGACCAAGCTTCTCTATTTAAAATTATAAAAAAGAATATAACAAAAAATTTTACCAACTTAATGATGCTCTTTATTTCCATTCATTACCTTAATAAATTTTGTTAAACCTTTTTTGAATTTCCAGAATCTTGTAGTTGATTTCCTCTAGGGCCTTTTTATTTTCAATTGGAGCTTTTGTTGAAATTTTGCCGAGATAAGATTGAACTTCATTGAGATAGACAACATCCTTGCTATAGCTATCTTGTAGAGCTGTAAAGGTATTATTAAAGTCCTCTGCTAAGTCTTTGAAGTAATCCTCGTTTCTAAACGATAACTTACCCAGGCCGCTGCCCTCGGCTATTTTTTTTAGATATTTTTGAGTTTTGTAAATAGGACCTGCAATTTTAAGGCTAAAAAAAATTGAAATTATAAAAATAAGACCAGTAAAAATAAGTTGGCCGAAAATGAGAAGGTAAATTAAATTTTCTCTTTGGCTTGAAACAGACTTTGAAATAGAGGCAATTTCTTTTTTTTCGTTTTCACAAATTTTGACGAGGTTTCTCGTAATATTGTTTCTATAGTTAGTAATTAGGTTGTAGATAACAATTGGATAGATCAGACTTGATAGAAAAACAATGACGGAGATAAGAAGGCTAAATTTAAGCTGAAATCTTGGATTTATAAGAAAAATAGTTCTTTTATAAGTCATAGGTTCAAGTTCCAGCAATTAGAAAACTTAAGGCCTTAGCTAATGGTATTATTTTATAAGTTTTCTTGCTACCAATGCAAAATGGCCCTATTTAACTTTTTCCAACATTCTGGTAAAAGGGTGGTTTTGCCTTGCGCAATATGTTGGATTTTTTATTGATTAGATGTATAAGAGGGTTTTCAATTCCAACAAAAAGGTCCTTTTAATGATAGCTGATTTAAAAATTTGTATTGATAAAGTCGTTAATCCTCTCAGTGGAGAGGCAGAAAGTGTTGAAAAAAGGGTTGAAGATATTTCAGAAAAAAATGGAGAAATTCATATTAAATATAATAGAGAAGGTTTGTCTCCTGAGGATAAACGGAAGTTTGAAGATAATATTTTAAACTCTATTAAGGATAAAATTGATCCGGAGAAAGTTTTATTCTCCTCTTTTTCAAAAAATTCAAGCGATATCTATAAAAAAGAAGAGAAAAAAGAAGAGAAAAAAGAAGAGAAAAAAGATTCATCTAAGGATGCTTCTTTAAAAGTGGGTCATGGGGATAAAATTACCCAAAAAAGGAATGTTGCTGGTGTTGGAAAAGTTATTGCTATAGCTTCCGGGAAAGGTGGAGTTGGAAAATCGACAGTGTCCGTTAATTTGGCCTTATCTTTAAAAAAAATGAATAAAAAAGTCGGACTTCTTGACGCTGATATATATGGGCCATCCTTACCCATGCTTCTTAAAAAAAGGGGTGAAAAACCGAGGGCCAATGATAAGAAAAAAATAATACCTTTAGAATCCTATGGGCTAAAGCTTATGAGTTTTGGCCTGTTTGTTAATGAGGATGAGCCTGTTATTTGGAGGGGGCCGATGTTGGGAGGCGTTCTTAATCAATTCTTGTTTGATGTTGATTGGGGGCAGCTCGATTACCTTATTATAGATTTACCTCCGGGAACAGGAGATGTGCAATTGTCTATGGCCCAAACGATCAACGTCGATGGAGCTATAATTGTTTCAACTCCTCAGGATGTGGCCCTGTTGGATGCAACAAAAGGTTTGAAAATGTTCAATCAGGTTAAAACTCCTGTACTAGGCATGATTGAAAATATGAGCTCTTTTGTCTGTCATAAATGTGGTGAAGAGCACTTTGTTTTTGGAAAAGAAGGGGTAAAATCAAAAGTAGAGGAGCTTAAAACCCAATTTTTGGGAAAAATTCCTCTTGATATAGAGATTAGAAAAGGCTCGGATGAAGGAAAACCTTTCATGGAGTTTTCTAAGAATCAAAGTGGGCCGATTTGGAAATCTTATATGTCTATTGCTAGTAATGTTGATAAAATTTTCTCTAAAAATGAAAAAGAATCTAAAGGTTTTTTGGGTAAACTTTTTGGGAAGTAAGGTTGAATAATCAAATAGGGCTGGTAAAAATTTTAAAGGAACAATTTACCTTTGGTTTTACAGGCCGGGTAAATGCCCTCCTAAATAAAAATGATCAATACTTAGGAGCAGTTTTTCAAAAAGAGGGGCTTATTGTCCACTCTGAGTATGAATACCTAACTGGTAAAAAAGCACTCTATAAAATTCTGTTTGATGATATTGATGGAGATAAAGGCCTAAAGTTTTTAATTGAGCCGGAGATTATCTCTGATAATATTCAGACTTTCGAGTATAGCTTTGATCAGCTCTACGAAAGGGTGCAAAAAAGGTATCCCCTTTATAAGAAAACTAAAAAATATCGGCCTAGCAATAATTTGAGATTAAAGGTTTATTCAAAGTTTGTTCGTGTTGGTGAGGATATCTTACCAGAAGAGTTTGATATTCTTTGCAATATAGTTAATTCCTCAGATATTGGTGAAGTATATAAAAAGTCTAGGCTTTATGATTACGAAATAACGGATTATTTAGTCTCGCTTCGGAAGAAGAAGGCCCTAAAGGTAATAGGGCCTTGAAATGAATCTATTTTTCTAAGACTTTTTTGAGTTCTTCATTCAGAAGAGGAACGATCGTAAAGAGATCTCCAACAATTCCATAGTCCGCTTTGGTAAAAATAGGTGCATCTGGATCAGTGTTGATTGCAACAATAACTTTAGATGTTCTCATTCCTGCTAGGTGTTGAATCGCCCCAGAAATACCACAAGCAATATAAAGAGATGGAGATACTGTTTTTCCTGTTTGCCCGACCTGCATGCTATGCTCTGCATACCCGGAATCGACGGCTGCCCTCGATGCTCCTACAGTTGCACCCACGGTATCTGCAAGTTCGTGTAAAATTTTGAAGTTATCGCTATTTTTCATGGCACGTCCGCCAGAGATTATAATATTGGCTTCTGTAAGGTCTAGCTTTTCAGAGGCCCCTTTTACTATCTCTTTAATGACTGCACGAATCGAACCTACATTAACGTCTGCTGAGCTTTGTTCCGCTTGACCACTTTGTGGATCTTCCACAAGTCCGAGAGAATTTGGCCTAACGGTTACAAAATGTGGCTTTGGCCCTTTAATTTCAACTTTTGCTAAGCACTTTCCCGCAAAAAGAGGGCGTGTTCCACTAAATTGCTCTCCTTCCATGGTGAAGTTGGTAACTTCACTGGCCATACCAGCATTAAAAATCCCTGCGAGTCTTGGTATAAGGTCTTTTCCTTGCGAAGTTGCCCCCGCAAAGATGTAGTCATAGGATTGGGACTCTATGAAGCTTTTATAGGCTTGGGCGTGACCCTCCGGAGAGTATTTATCTAGACCTTCCCCTTTGAGAGAATGTACTTTTGCCGCTCCGAATTTTGCCAACTGTTCTACGGATTCTCCTCCAAGCTCGCCCAAAGATGCAACCTCAAGGTTATGTCCTTGGAGTTTGCCTAAAATTTCTAAAGTGACTGGCTTGACATTATTTCCACTCAGCTCAGTTAGAACGAGAATATTTGCCATTTTTTTACCTCATTGTTTTAATTTTTGTAATTTTTTAACTTCTATTCAACGTATTTCCTAAATGACTTTAGCTTCATTTCTTAAAAGTTGAACGACTTCTTTTACAACATCTGCTTGCTTTGCCTCATCTGTCGCATCAAATGTTTTTCCAGGTGGTTTTTCCGGAGGTAAGCTGAAATTTGAGTAGTGAACTCTTCTATCATCGTTACTGACCCCGACATCAGCTAAAGAGTGTTTTGCTAGAGGTTTACGTTTGGCCTTCATAATACCCGGAAGAGAAGCGTAGCGCGGGGTGTTTAGACCTTTGTTACAAGCAACAATAACAGGTGATTGAGTTTCGTAAATTTCGAGAGCACCACCTTCAATTTCTCTTTTTAGAGTGAGTTTGTCTCCATTTTGTTCAAAACCAACAATAACGGAAACAGACGGGATATCCATCATCTGTGCTAAGAGTTGTGGAACTTGGAGACAATCATCATCAATGGCTTGTTTTCCTGTAAAAACAATATCTGGATTCTTTCCAGATTTTTCTATACCACCTTTAAGTGCTTTAGCTGTCATGTAAGAGTCAAGGTTATCTTCAGCTTCTACTAGGATAGCTTCATCAGCTCCCATAGCGAGGGCAGTTCTCAGTGCTTCAGTGTCGTGAACCTTTCCAACTCTGACGACAGTAACCGTTGATCCGCTATTTGCGGTTTTAACTTGGAGGGCCTGTTCCACGGCAAATTCATCGTAAGGATTCATAATCCATTTGATTGAGTTTGTTTCGATGAATTGTCCATCTTGACTAGGGACTATTTTTGTCTCAGTGTCAGGAACTTGTTTTATGCAAACAAAGATATTCATGGTTTTCTCCTTTAACAAATTTGAGAAACGGAAGGTTAGGCTTCTTACAGATCTCTCAATTTAGACAATATAGTGTTACTCCGAAAAAATTTGGAGTGCAATAATTAAGTGAAAAATTCATTCTATGGGCATTGCATCGTTTTGTATATCGGAAGGAAATTTAAAATGTTTTTTTAGAGTTTTATAAAATGGGACTTCTTTCAATGGTAAAAGAACAAAGCTCCTTTCAAATAGCTTTGGGTGCGGTATGGTCAGATTAGGTTGATTTATTTTTTCAAGACCTAAAAAAAGAATATCTATGTCGATAATTCTTGGCCCACTTTTGATCTTTCTTTCCCTTCCAAGTTTAGTCTCTATAAGGAGGAGTTTTTCTATAAGTTTTTTCGGCGTAATTGGAGGATTTTCAAATTCAAGAACTTGATTAAGGAAACTTGGCTGGTCTAGATAATCTACAGCTTTGGACTTATAAATTTTACTTTGGGCAATAATGTTTAGTGAAAGGGAAAGCTCCTTTTTCGCACTAGCTAAATTTTCTTCTTTATTTCCTAAGTTGGATCCAGTGGCCAAAATGAGTGACATCGAGTTCCTTATTTATTTTTTAAAGTGCGTAACCTTTTTTCCTCTTCCTCAAAAGCTTTTTCTATAAAAGAGGGAGGCTTTTCTTTTGTTGGTGAGATGGGGTAGGATTTGACACCGCAACTTGTTAGAAAAAATAAGATTAAAATTTTAAAATTCAAGCCCAAACCCTAATGAGTAAAAATCTGTTCCTAAATCCAAACGCGTGAACCAACCAGGAACTAATTTTTTTAGAACAGTTGCTCCAAAAATGAAAGCTTTCTTTCTTAAAGAGTTCATAAGGGCAGCTTCGGCTTCAATATCGGTTGTGGTCATTCCTGTTGTATAGACTCCTTCGCCAGGGCTTGATGCATTGATAACTTGGTAACCAAGGTAAGGGAATAGAATTGTATTTAAAGGTGTATTGAAAGCATATTTGGCCTTTAAGACAAAGTTGGAGAGTTTAGAATCTAGACCCATTGCAGGGAAGTCTCTTATGATATTTTGTCCGTATGATGCTTCTATAAAAATATTTTCTTGAAGTTGATAGGCCCAATGAACGCTGAGTTGATTATATTCTTTCGGATTTCCTGATGTGCTGACACCCCCAATACGTCCGAAATGGACTGATATTAAATTGTCTGATTTAATTTTTCTATTTTTATCAGAATCTTCAAATTCTTTTTCTTCATCTAGAACTATTGTGTCGTTAAAGAGGTCTTCAGTGCCTCTTATCAGACTTTTCTTTTTATCAGATTCTTTTTTCTTTTTTTTACTTTCTCTTAATTGTGCAAGATAGTAACTATCGTCTCCTTTTAAAAGGTGAACAGACCCTTTTTTGTAGAGTTTTTTCCAAAGTCGGGTGTTGTAAATTTTAAGTATTTTTAGGCCGGCAAGGCCTGAGTTGGTTTTGGCGACTAGCGCTCTTGCGATGAGCTTTTTTTTCATGATAAGAGAAACAAAGTCTCCCATGCTAACGGAGCTATTCTTATTGCTTAATATAAAGATTTTTTTATTTGGGGAAATTTGTCTAATATTTTCGGTGAATGTCTTAGGCTCTTTAGAGCTTCCATTTTGTGATTTTCTAGCGGAAAGGGAAGAGTTTTCTTGCTCAAGAAAGTCGAACTCATCAATTTCCTGTGACATTAATGGGAATGTATTAAAAAAATAAAAAAAAAAATAGTTAAAGTAAGTTTTTTTTGTTTTGGCATAATTCCATTGTATATGGGGTTAATAAATGTGAGTCATCAGAAAAATATGCCTAATTGACAGGTAGTGTAGGGTAAGTTGTGTTGACCTTGGTAAGTATTTTGGTTAACTTTAATCTCAACGGAATTAAACATAAGGCTTTTTGTCGGTTATTTTGGGAGTTTTTATGCATCAGGGGTTTGAGGGGTCCAATAACGCTCATAGAGGGCAATCTACTCAAAAAATGTTTGTGGCAGTTGCAGGAAATATAGGGTCTGGGAAGACTACTTTGACAAAAAAACTATCTCAAAGATTGAATTGGAAACCTCAATATGAACCAGTGGAAAACAATCCCTACTTAGCCGATTTTTATAAGGATATGGCGAGATGGTCTTTTGAACTCCAGGTCTATTTTTTAACTCACCGTTTTAATTCACATAGATTAATAGAGTGTTCTAACTTTAGCGCGATACAAGATCGTTCGATTTATGAAGATGCTTATATTTTTGCAAGAAGCCTTTTTGAAAAAGGATATATGAGTAAACGAGAGTACGAAAATTATTATCGTTTATTTATGACGATGACCCAATTTATGGGCCCCCCAACCTTGATGATTTTCTTGAAAAGATCTGTCAATAAACTCATGGACAGGATTAGGGAAAGAGGGAGAGAGTGTGAAAAAGAAATTTCAACGGACTACATTTCTCAGTTAAATGAATACTATCATGACTGGTATGAAACTTATAATCTTGGGAAATATATTGTTGTTGATACAGATGATTTGGACTTTTTGAATAATGAAAGCCAGTTTGAAAGGCTTGTGCAGAAGATACAAGACAGTATGGAGCAGCAAGACCTTTTTTATTCATACCATTAAAAATATCTTCAAATTAAATAAATAATTCTTAATATTTATTATAATCCTCCGAGAATCTTTTTGGTTGCAAAAGACTATTGGGGGAGATTTTGATGGGCAAATTCAAGGTATTATTTCTATTATTACTCTTCTTGTTACAGTTTTCATGTTCGAAAACCAAGAAAAAAGAAGATCCTGAGAAAGCCACTCCTGATATAGTTAAAGATGAAAGCAATGAGAGAAAAACGGCAGAAGAAGAACTTATTGTAGAGGAAGAGACAACTGAGGAGGGTGAAGAAGAGGAGCTTATTGTCGAAGAGGATGTAGAGAAAACAGGTGAAACGCAAGCCGAAAAAACTTCTGAAGATAAAAAAGAAATATCTCTTTCTGGAAATATCGCTCAATACAAAGTGAAAAAGGGTGAAACCTTAATGTTGATAGCCTTTAAGGTTTATGGCGATTATGGTAAATGGAAAAGTATTGCTGAGCAAAACCCCCAACTAAAAGTTAAAGGTATAAGAGCAGGAATGAGTTTAAAATACGATATGCCTACTCAAGAATTTAGTTGGCAACCTGTTGGCTTGGCTCATTTGATAAAATCTGGGGAAACTTTAGGGAAGATATCTAAAAATAAGTATGGCACTTCTAAAAAGTGGAAAAATATTTGGAATAATAATAAGCCCTTAATCAAGAACCCAAATTTGATTTTTGCAGGCTTTACCATTTATTATAAGCCTGGTGGGAAAGAACTGGCTTCCTGGTAATTAAAGTTAAGAAAGTTTCATTTCTTTTCTTGTGCGGCCCTTTAGAAAAGGGCCTTTTCTATTGGTTGCTTTGGGAATATGAAAAAATTACTGTTATTATTGCAGCTTACTACTCTTTTAGGTCTTGGTTCTTGTGGCTTTACAGGCTTATTTTTAAAAGAGAAAAATATTTATTTAAAGTCTTATAAAGACTATTCTTCCCAGGACTATATTCAACATTTAGGTTTTTTAGGAGAGCGCTATTTAAAAACTCCAAATGTAAAAATCTATAAATTGTCAGGTCGAAGTAAGAAATATTTAAGTAAAATATATAAAAAAATTATTGAAAATAATGAACTCATCTTTAAGCAGAAAGAAAGGCCCAAAATTTACATAATAAAAGATGAGGTACCTTTTTATTTTTCATTACCAGGGGCCAACTTTTTTTTCTCATTAGGTCTAATCAAGAGTTATATGAAAAATGAGGGAGTCCTAATAGCTTGTTTTGCTTTTGAGATTTTAAAATCCCTTCGGAATATCTACCCAAAGAAAATACTATACCCTAAAGGTTTTGCAACCACAGGTGAAATGCTTGCTTTAACTCGACTTCCCTTTGGAATAAAAGTCAATTTGCATAAGTGGACATTTAATATTTTAAAAAGATCTAACTATGATCCATATAGTCACCTTATTTGGATGCAGATACAAAATAAAAACCCATTGGATTTTTCTTTCCAACATGGTCATAATAACAAAGTGATTAGAGAAGAATATTTCTTGAAGAATTATATTTTGAAAGAAATAGGGCCATTAGAAAAAAAGCAATTGGTAGAAAAAAACTCGTCAAGAGAATTTTATAATTTTCTTGAAAGTTTGAAAAAGAGTTAGAAAATGCAAAATAATAGTTTTGACGTCGATGCTATCATTAAAAACTTAAAGAGATCATCTTTTTCTGGAAAAATAAAAGAACAAGATTTAAAGAAAGTTGAAAAGGTCTCAGGGGACGCTTCTTCAAGGCAATATTTTCGGATAAAGACAAAAAGTAAAAATTATATCTTATGTTTAGATAAGAGCTATGAAGGACCTAGCAATAATAATCATTTTAGGAAAGTACAGGAAGTTCTCAAGCATAATGGAATAAGTGTTCCTGAGCTATATAAAACAAACTTAGACCCTAATATGATTTTAGAGCAGGATTTAGGGGACCAAACATTACGTTCTTTATTGGCCGAAAAAAATAGTGATCAAGATGAGTTTCTTATATACAAGTCTTGCCTAGATATTTTAATGATGATTCACCAGATTGATCCGCAGAAATACCAAGGGGAGGCCTTCACAAAGCTTTTTTTTGATCACATTAAGTTGATGGAGGAAGTTAATTTTACAATAGAGCACTTTTTGAGGGGATTCTTGGGGGCAAAGTTAACTCAGAGGGATATAGATATTTTGCAGAAGTATTTTTTACAAATAAGTCACTTGTTGGCCAATGGCCCATTTGTTCTCACGCACCGTGATTTCCATTCCAAAAATATAATGTGTTATGAAAGGGAGCTTTTTGTCATAGATTTCCAGGATATTAGAATGGGACTGCCCCATTATGATCTCGTGTCCATTCTTGAAGATTGTTATTACCAGGTTAGAAGAGAAAATGTTAATAAGTTAAAAAAATATTATTTTGATAACTTCATTGTCGCTAATAATTTGAAGGGAAAAAGTGACTTTGAAAAGTTATATGATTATATGACCATTCAGAGAACCTTTAAAGCAATAGGCAGTTTTTCTTTTGTTTTTATGAAAAAAGGTGATCCTCGCTTTTTGAAATATATAGGTTTTGGAATGGAAAAGATCAAAGAAAAGCTATCAAGGTACCCAGAATTAGAAATATTGAAGAAAAACCTTTTTAAGTATTATTATGGAAATTGATTATTGTCTTATTTTATCGGCTGGCTTCGGAACGAGGATGGGAAAAGTTGGAAAAGTCTTGCCAAAAGTCTTGTGGCCATTATTTGAAAAAACTCTTCTTGAAGCACAGTATCATTGGGTCAGAGAACTAGGGTGCAAGAATATTTTTGTAAATACTCATTATCTTCATGAAAAGATAAATAGCTATATCGATTCGAATAACAACCTTGATATAAATGTTTTATATGAAAAAGAATTACTGAATACAGGTGGTGCGATTCATAACCTGAAAAATCGGTATAATATTAAAAAAGGAAAACTTCTTGTAATTGCTGGAGATCAATTTTATTTTTTTCCAAACAGTGAATGGGAAAGGGCCATAGAAAAAATTGAAAAAGCTCATAGCGTTCTTTTTGGCCTCAAAACTAATGGAAGGACTGACTCTTACAATGAATTAGTTTTGGATAAAGGTTTATTGAAGTCAATCGTGCCTTACAAAGCAGAATCTCATTTCAATAGAGATTATGTAACTTACTCAGGTTTAGGCCTTGTTAATATGGAACTTTTAGAAAACAAAAATGGAAGGTCTTCCTTTTTTGAAACTGTGGCAAATTATTCTGAAAGTAAAGTTGAAGTCATTATTCCAGAGGTCGAGGAGTACTGGGATTTTGGAAGCAACAAGAGGTATTATGAAAATATCTATTCTATTCTGGGAGACTTTTTAGATCGCAACAACGGTCAATTGTTGCAATTTTGCTTTAGAAATAAAATATTTACTCCTGAAAAAGTTTGTGAAGAGCTTAGGTCGTATGGTCCCTCCGAAGGGCTTGAAACAATTAATTTATCAGGGAGCCCTTTATTAGATGATAAAAAGTCATACTCAGTCATCTTGAAAGGTGGCCATCAAGTTAAAAAGCGTGGTGGGATAATATATGAAAACCTTTTCGATAATATTAGAAATTAATTATGAGTTTTCAACAAGTTTAATACAGTTTAGAGGGCATACTTCTGTGCAGGCTTGGCATAGAGTACAAGACCATGTTTCTATTGTATAAGTTTGATTTATTTTTATAATTGCATTCTCTGGGCATAGAATTCGACAGATATCGCAAGAAATGCATAGAGAGGTTATTTCTAAATTTGGAATCATTAGTTTTATTATATAAAGGATTTAATAAAAAAAAAGGTACAGAAAAATGGGCCTAAAAGTTTACAAATATAATGAGGTTATTCAAAACCTAATGTTGTTTCTAATCCTTTCAATATTTTACCTTCATATTGTCATCTCTTTCAATAAGGGTCTATCTGCTTTAAATTGGATAAGTTTGAAGTCTCTTGTTTTTGATTTGCCAGTATTGAATTTGCTTTTTATTGGATCGATATTATCAATAATGAGGGCGAAAAGTTTTTCTAAGATATTTCTCACTTTATTCTTTATTTATATTTCTTCTTATGGCTTTCTTCTTTTTTTTAAAAACTTTGACAAAATTATATTGGTTTTGAATTTTATATATATAATTTTTGCTTTTTATTTTTATATATATTGGACCTTTGAGCTAAGGAAAGCGATTTATTTACCTTGTTACACACCACATGATATAGGAGACAAAACATATTATGATCTTAAGGGAAAGATTCTTATTAAAGATCGTAAAAAAGAGATATCAGGCTATATTGTAAATTGGGATCAAGAGGGTTGCTTTTTTTATAGTAAGGATTTACCTGAAAAAAGGAATAAGGGTAAATTGACTCTTGTTATCGAATTTGAGGGGTTAGTATTCTCGCAAGATGCTGAAATTGTAACGAGTTATTTTAATGGCATAGGGCTTCGTTTTGTTATTAAGAAAAAAGAAAATAATTCATCGTACAGCTGGAGTGATTTTTTTAAGATAATAGGAGACAGAGGTTTCCTTCCTCTTTATTTAAGGAAATAAAGATTTATGATGGTTAGGGTGATCGTACTTTTAATTTTTTCACAGCTATTAACTTCGTGTTTTGTTTCTAAGGATGGACCTGAGGGAACTTTGAAAGGATTTATAGCACGCCAATTTTCAGGTAATGTGAGTAAAGGTGAAATTTTAGGAGATACTACAGGTGCGCTTTATAATGAATATAACAATATGAGTGATGAGCTATTTGATAAGATCTATAAAAGTAATAAATACAAAAAAGGAAAAATAAATATTCACTTTAAAAAGTGCAATGAGAATAAATGCTCCATTACATATTCGATAAACTATAATATGAGAATAAAGAAAGGTGCAGGTACAGAAGTCGAAATAAAAAAAATGGCGACATTACTAAAGAATGAAAAAGATATTTGGAAAATTTCAAATATTATGAATATAAAGACATATTATGAACCATCGGAAATTATTGTAAAATAGACATTTAATGTCTTCTTAGGATTAAAATTTGGATATGCCAATACAACCTAAATCAGAAGAAAAATTTTTCAACAAACTTATGGATGAGACGTTTAAAAGTTTAGGAGAAGACTTTAAAGATGGCCATGATTTAACGTTAAAAACCTCTATTGAAGAGGTACATCACAAATTGGAAGGCGAAGGAGTCCCTTGTTTTCCTCTCGCATTTTTAAAGGAGACTTTGTGCTTCAGAGTAGCGATGGATGAAAAAATTCTAGATTTTCCACACAACTGGTCTATCTTTCAAAATCTTTTTGAGTCAATGAGCAGTAACCAAGATTACATGTGCTGGATTGATCGGGAAGATGACAATGATTTTATTTTAAAAGTTTTGGGCGAATGGGTTGGTGAAAACTTAGAGGCCGTGATTTTGCTTTCGGGTCCTAGTCCACTTTTAGCCATTATTCCAAAAAGCCGAAGATCTGACTTCAGCATGTTGAAAAAAAACTTCTTTTAAGTCTTTTCAAAGAGAAAGGTAGTAATCTTTTAACATTTTTGCGTCTACTTCTAGATTTGGGCTATTACAAATAATATAGCCTTTACAATCGAAGTCTTTGAGAGCGCGAATAAGTTCCTTCCAGTTGAAGCTAGAGCTTTCAAGGTTAAGGTGCTTGAGATCTCCCTTAGAGTTAGAGCTAATTCCCGAGATGTGTATGTGCATATTGTCTAGACATATACGTCCAAGCTCATTTTTAAGGTCTGTTAGAACACCTGTGAACTCTTCGTAGGAGTTATATTTGCCTGTTCTGGCGTAGAGGTGTGAAAAGTCCATACAAGGGGAGCATGAATTTACTGATTTTGTAAGGCTAATGAGCTCTTGAAGAGATCCAAATTGACTGGTTTTACCAGTTAGTTCGGGCCTTAATTCAATTTCTATATCAAGCCTTCCGAGTCTTTCTTCAATGACATTAAGACTTTTTTCGACGAGGTCAAAGACATCATAGGGAGAGTCTTTCATATAAAAAGCGGCGTGAAAGGTCATTGATTCTGCCCCACACAGGTCAGAAATTTTCGCTGTTTGAATAATTCTTTCAACAGAAGAATCAATTTTATCTTGTTCTCGGGCATTGAGATTAATGTAATAAGGACCATGCGAAGTTAGAGGGACTCCGAGCTCAAATGAGGCTCTACGCAAGCTAGAGGACACTTCCTCCTTCATTCTAACCCCATGGGCAAACTCGAGCTGCATGCAATCGAGGTCCAGAGCGCGTATTTGCTTTACGCCCTCTATGGGATTGTTTTTTCTAGGTGTTGAATTGGGAACACCGGCAGTGCCAAAAAGTATTCTATCGAAGTTCATAAGATCACGCCCTTCTCGCTACAATAATTAAAAATCAATCAGTCTGAATGCGTTATAGCTCTTTTACTCTATATTGTCTATAATTTCGTAACTAAAGTGTAATAAAGTAATGTTTTGTGGTGCATTCATATGAGACTCATTCAAATGTTTTCAGTTGTGTTAGTTCTTGGCTTTGTTTCTTTTTACCCAATTTCGTTGGGCTTTTTACTCTTTCCAAGCATGGTTTTTGGAATAAGCTTTATTCTTATTGGCTTTTTAGTCTCTGGAATAATGTTTTTTGGTGATAAAGTTTTACTTTCTTTAATGCATGCCAGGCCTTTGCCTAAAGGCCACTACTTAGAAGATGTGTCGGATCATTATTCTTTTTTGTTCCAACAAGAGAATAAAAAGATTTATATCGTTGATGGATTTGATAACTGTTTTTTATTTAGGTCATTATTTGGAAAGACCACTTTGGTTTTTGAAAGTGCCTTATTGGAAAAACTATCTCCTAGGGAAATGGAATCTATCATTTTTCTTTCTTGTGTAAAATCCAAAGGGTCTAAACTGTTTTTGAGCTTCTCATTTCAAATGCTTAAAGGTTTATTCTACTTTCCGACCTTTTTTCTCCCAAAGAAGTCTCAGGCCTTTAGGTCCCTTAATGTAATAATCTCCTTCTTTTTGTTTCCTTTAAGGCTAGTCGAAGTTTTTGCTTTTAAAAGAGGGCCACTTCTTTTAGATGAAGATTTTGAGGTATTCAACAAGATTTATTTAGGAAAAGAGCTAAGTTCAGCTTATTTTAAAATTGAACACTTATATTCTCAAAATATTAAAAATAAAGATGGAATCTTTGAAAGAGTTATAGAGGGACTTGCTATATTGGAGGACAATAGGTACGATGCGTTGCGTACCGTTTTGGGTCCAAGGTTACTTTCCAAAGCAAGGTTTAAGGCCTTAATTCATGAAAAATTTAGCCAAAAATGTGACAAAGTTATTTAATCTTAAGGCCTTTGAGACAACCTCACTTTATCCGTTTCTTTTCACTCTTCTTTTTGTTTTTCTGACATTCCAATACCCCTTTAATTCCTTAGAATCCATTTTTTACGACTTTAGAGTTAAATATGATTTTGGTGTTTTAAATGAAAAAAACCTCGTTATTGTTACCATGGATGAGGAAAGTGATGAATTTTTAGGTGAGCAATACCCTTACACCTATGCTAGTCACCATAGACTTTTTACAAAGTTACTGCAAAACCGTCCTCAGATAATAAATTACTTTGTTAATCCTTTGGGGCCAGAATCATCTCTTGACCAAAAAAACTTTATAAAGTTCAAAGACTCGATTAATCAATTTAAATCAGCCGGGGGGGAGTTCCGCTTTGGTGTAAAAATGGATGTTTGGGGAGAGCAGCACCCACCAATTGGGCTCAAAGAACTTGGGCATTCCTTAGCAATTTTAAATAAAGACGACTTTGAGTTTTCTAAAGACAAAGTTGTGAGAAGGGCCGTTTTAAATATTTCTGGGGATGATACTCTTCACTTGTGGACTGCAAATAAATACAGGGAATTTTTAGGAAAGCAAAAAATAGACTCATATAATTTACCAGGGGCTTTCTACCAGAGAGGTTTAGATGCTACAGTAGCTTCTTTTAGATATCCTTCATCACCTTTGGAAAATGATGGAAAAGTCACTAAAATACCATTTCATAAAGTTGTTGTAGGAAATTTTCCAAAAGGGTTTTTTAAAGATAAATTGGTCCTTGTTGGGCCAAGTTATATTTCAAACTCTTCGGATTACTCTTTATCTCCATTTAATCGAGAGGACCAAAAAGCACCTAATATTTTTATTCATGGACTCATCATGCAGTCTTTGATTCAAAAGAAAACAGTTGTACCTATTACAAAAACTTTTACTTACATATTGTCCTTTCTCATAGTTTTAGTTTTATCTATAGTCATTAATAAGGTTAAGCCAACAAACGGCCTCATTATTACTATTTCTCTAATGCTGGGTTTGTTAGTTTTTTCATATCTTATTTTTTCTCTTTTTGGTTATTGGCTTTATACAACACACCTTATTCTGGCCATTTTTATAGTCTATTATATTTGGGTGCCCTTTAGAGCTATAGCAGAGTACAAAACAAGATTTGCGATTCAAGAAGAAACAAAACTTTTAAAAGAAGTGGAAAGCTTGAAGCAGAATTTTATTTCTTTAATGAGTCATGATTTAAAAACACCAGTTGCAAAAATAGCTGGAATGGCCGATATTATGATGCATCAGGTTAGGGGGCAGGTTCAATTGGAGAAGAACCTTAAAATGGTCATTGACTCCACGAAAGAACTTAATAAGTTTATAACCTCGATCCTTGATCTTACTAAAATTGAATCAAGTAAATTAAATTTGCAAAAGGCCTCTAAAGATATAAATCAGATCGTAAAAGCTGTTGTAGAAGGTCTAAAGTTCGAGGCTACGTCACAAGGTATTAATATTGAGATGGATTTAGCACCCCTTTACCCTATAAGTATTGATCTTAATTTGGTAAACCGTGTTGTTTCGAACCTTGTGGAAAACGCCATAAAATATAGTGGTGCAGGGAAACAGGTGAAGGTCAAAACGTGGGATGATGAAAAGTGGGTCTATATTGAGATCAGAGATGACGGAGTTGGAATCGGAAAGGATGACCTCAAACATGTTTTTGATAAATTTTATAGAGTGAAAAATGATGCAAGTCATAGTATAAAAGGGACCGGTTTAGGGCTTTATTTGGTGAAATACTTTGTGGAGCTTCATGGAGGCAAAATATCGGTTAATTCTGAATTAGGTCAAGGAACGAAGTTCCTAGTTCAGTTAGTAAATGCCTAAGTTTGGGGCATTTGAAAAGGAGATTACCATGCAAAGAGTCCTTGTTGTAGATGATGATAAAGTTTTACAAGAATCTGTAAAGCAGGCTTTAGAGTTTCATCATTTTAAAGTTGATGTTGCTGATAATGGTAAAGAAGCCCTAGGGGCAGTCTATAGAGAAAACTATGACCTTGTTGTCATGGACGTCAATATGCCAGAAATGGACGGTATTGAAGCACTTGGGGAAATAAAAAAATATGATCCTTCAATAATTGTTCTTATTCTTACTGCGTATTCTAATGTAGGCGATGCTGTCAAAGTAGTAAAAGAGGGTGCCTATAACTATCTAGAAAAGCCAATTAGTGCAGAGAACTTGGTGGCACTTATAAAGAGGGCCTTAAAAGCAAGATCTTTGGTTGAGACATCGGCATTTTCAGCTCCGAGTCTTTCTTTGGGTGGAAACTCTGATGATAAGTTTGTCGGCCAGTCTGATGTCATGAAAAAGGTCTTTAATGTAATCTCTAAATTGGCTAAGGTTAACACTCCCGTTTTAATAAGAGGTGAGTCTGGGACTGGAAAGGAGCTTGTTGCAAAGGCCATCCATTATAATGGCCCTAGAAAAGATGACAGGTTTGTTACTATAAACTTAGCTGCCATACCTGATGAACTTATCGAGTCCGAACTCTTTGGACATGAAAAAGGAGCCTTTACGGGGGCGACGGAAAGAAAAATAGGTAAATTTCAATATGCTGATGGTGGTACAATTTTTTTGGATGAAATTGGAGATGTTTCACCAAGAATGCAGGTTAAGCTTCTGAGAGTGCTACAGGAAAGGAGTTTTACTCCTGTTGGATCAAATAGAGACGTTAACGTAGATGTTCGTATTATAGCAGCCTCTCATAAAAACTTTGAAGAAATGATTGAGAAAAAAGAATTTAGAGAAGATCTTTTTTACCGTTTAAACGTCCTTCCTGTTTACCTTCCTCCTTTACGAGAGAGAGTTTCAGATATTCCCTACCTTGTAGATTATTATATAAACTACTTTAATAATATACATAACTTGGAAATAAATGGTGTTTCTGATGATACAAGAGAGCTTATTCTTAAGTATAAATGGCCTGGTAATATACGGGAGCTTCGGAATGTAATTGAGCATGCTTTTATTATTGAAACTAGTGAAAAGATTTACCCTTCAGCTTTGCCATCAAGTCTTACGAAGCAAAATGTAATGGAGTTGAATTCACAAGAGACTGCAGAAAGAACTGAAATTAACGTTCAAGAAATTCAAAATTCTGTTTTAGAAAATGACAGAGAGTTGAATGAAGTAGAAGGTTATAACTTTGTTTTTGCAACTAAAAATGAAAAAAATGAAATAAAAATGGACTTTCAAATTGCTAAAGAAATGTTTGAAAAGGAATTCATTGTTCATGCCTTAAAGCTAAATAGGGGAAAAATTAACCAAACCGCTTTGAAGGCCAATATTCCTAAAAAAACGTTATTAAGGAAAATTGAAAAATATGAAATAATGCCAAAGAGTTTCTATGAGGGCTAAGGTGTAGATATGAAAAGAGTATTTTATATCAGTTTAATAGGCGCGATCATTATTCTTGTTGACCAATTCACTAAGGGCGTAGTTCAGGACAGCTTCTACTTAGGAGAGTCCAAAACTATTATAGAAGGCCTTTTCAATCTAACGTATGTAACAAATAAAGGTGCGGCTTTTGGAATGGGGGCTTCATCTCCAGATTGGCTAAGGGCGATATTGTTTCTTTACCTACCTGTTGCAGCTTGTTTTTATCTTTTGTATTTGGTTTGGGTTTCAAGAAATCAAAAAAATTGGATTCCTTGTTGGGCCTATGGACTCATTTTTGCTGGAGCTGTAGGGAATTTAATAGATCGTTTTATGTTAGATTATGTAGTTGATTTTTTGGATTTCTATATAAAGGATTCTCACTTCCCAGCTTTTAATGTGGCAGACAGTGCTATTTCTATCGCTGCAGGTCTACTAATTATAGATTTAATTCTAGATTACAAAAGAGGAAGCCTCGAAAAAGATAAGGTCTCTTCTTAGAAAGGAGCTTGATTGGACAGTATTTTTGGTCCGGTTCCCGTATATTTTATTTTTATGGGGATGTCTTGGGGGCTGGGATTTGAACTATCAAAGTTTTTTCTTAAAAAGAAGAAGCTTTTTCAAAAAGGTTTCTTTTTATTATTTATAGGCATTTTTCTAAGCTCTTGGATTGGGTCCAAATTATTATTTTTATTGTCATCTGCTAGAGGTCAGGCCCAAGATCTTTTTCTTGACCCTCAATTTTGGTTTGGTGGTGGTTTTGTTTTTTTTGGAGGCCTACTCTTTTCACTTTTATTTGTTTTGCTTTATTGCCTTGTTTTAAAAAAGTTTAAACTCTATGCCCTTTATTGCTGCTTGCCCGCAATATGTTTTTCACATGCTTTGGGAAGAGTTGGTTGTTTTTTTTCGGGATGCTGTTTTGGAAAGGTATGTTCCTTACCCTGGAAAGCTTTTCAAAATGGACTTTACAGGCATCCAGTTCAAATTTATGAAAGCTTTTTTTTAATTATTCTTGGCGTCTTTTTTATAAAGAAGGTATTCCAAGAACAAGAGAAAAAACTAAAAGAAAGATTTTTTTTAAATATTGGTCAATATTTACTTCTCTATGCTCTAATTAGATTCTTTATTGAGTTTTTTCGAGGAGACAAGGTAAGAGGAATTTATTTTGGTATTTCAAGTTCTCAAATAATATCTGGCCTTATCATCTTAATAATACTTGCAGTTATTCTGAAGAAGAAGAGATTTTATTCGTTCTTTTTCGGTCCATGATCTGTGTCGACCTTCTCAAGTCGTTCCTCTGTCACATAGAGCTCAGAGAAAAGGGTTTCATGTGCCCAAGCGTCGTATGAATCTTCATGATGGTACATTGTAATGGTCTCCCAAGGGCAGTCTTGAGAACAGTTTTGACAACCGATACATCGAGCAAGGTCAATTTCCACAGTTTGTTGGAAGCCTGGGTTGTTTGGATTGGGGCCAGGGACCAACTCGATAGAGTCCACTGGACACCCTGCGATACAAACTTCGCATCCAGTACAACCAGATTGATGGACTACAGCAAGAAGCTTTGGTGGTTTTTTACCCTTTCTGAGAGGCTTTAACCTCGCGGTATGATAAGGGTTTTCCACTAAAACACTAGAATCATCGGCCATATTTTGTCACCCAAGGTAAAAAAGGATTAAAAGTTCCTTAAATCCAATATTATCTCAAATTGCACTCTCTACAAAGGGAATTTGCTTCATTAGATTTATAAGCTATATTGTTTTTTGTGTAAATTCCTAAAATTTTGTTATTAAAAATAAAAATTATTGAGAAATTCATATGAAAAAACTAAGGTTTGTTACAGCTGCAAGTCTGTTTGATGGACACGATGTCTCCATCAATATTATGAGAAGATTATTACAATCCAAAGGCGTTGAAGTTATCCATTTGGGGCATAATCGATCGGCGCTGGATGTTGTGAATGCATGCCTTCACGAAGATGCACAAGCCGTGGCAATAAGTTCTTATCAGGGCGGACATAACGAATATTTTGCCTACGTACGGGAATTACTAAATAAAGCTGGAGCAAAAGATGTAAAAATTTTTGGCGGCGGTGGCGGTGTTATTACTCCTTCGGAAATTAAGGAGCTTCATAAAAAGGGAATCACAAGAATTTATTCTCCTGAAGATGGGATGAAGTTGGGTTTGCCAGGGATTATTGAGGATATGATTGAGCGGGCGAACTATTCAACGATCGAAAAGATAGATTTTAAAAAATTAGAAAAAAATAAAAGCCTCGACTTTTATAATGCTTCAAAAGTTATAACTTATATTGAAGATATGGGAACAAACCCATTTTCTTTTGAATCAAAAAATACACCTGTTCTAGGTATCACAGGCACGGGGGGGGCAGGAAAGAGTTCTCTAATTGATGAACTCCTCTTGAGGTTTCACCTTTATTTTCCAAACTTTAAAGTGGCCTTGGTGTCTGTTGATCCAACAAGGAAAAAAACAAAAGGGGCCCTTTTAGGAGATCGAATTCGCTTAGGAAGTGCTGGGCATCCAAACTTTTATATTCGATCGTTAGCAACTAGGAATTCACATACTGAGCTAAGTCCAGGCATAAGTAAGGTCGTTTCATTTCTAAAGTCCCAAAGCTTTGACCTCATAATTGTTGAGACCTCTGGAATAGGGCAAGCATCCGATGAAATTACAAAGGTCGCTGATAGGTGTGCTTATGTTATGACACCAGAGTATGGAGCTCAAACTCAGCTTGAAAAAATAGAGATGATAGATGCTGCTGACTTTATAGTCATAAATAAATTTGAAAAGCCCAGATCTGAAGATGCTTTAAGGGATGTAAGAAAACAATATAGAAGAAATCACAATATTTTTGAGGGACATGAAGGGTCGCCATTAAATGATGAACTGCCTGTCTTTGGAACAATGGCCTCTCAGTTTAATGATCCTGGTGTCAATGCACTCTTTGCTCATATTTTAAAATGCTTTGATTTTGATGTTTCCAAAATCGAGACAGTTAATAAAAGTAAGGACCCTGAAGTAAAATCAAAAATTATAGGTCCAGAAAGAACTCTTTACCTTCGAGATATTGCCAGTACGCTTAGATCATATAACAAAAGAGCTTTGGAGAACGCAAAAAAGTTGGGTGATCTTCATGCCCTTGAAAAAGCAAATGAGCTTCTTCCTGATAATGAAGATATTCAAAAAGCTGTAATAAAAAAGAAAAAAGAAATCCATCCTGCAGTTTTTAAAACTATCGACCTTTTTGATAGAACAGTAGAGCAATTCAAAGAGGGAGAGTTTTCTTATAAAGTTCGAGGGAAAGAAATTAAGGTGAAGACAAAGTATACTTCACTTTCTGGATTAGATATTTCAAAGGTCGGTTTTCCTCGTTTTTTATCCAATGAGGATAAATATTTATTTATCAAAAAACAAAATTTACCAGGTTTTTATCCCTTTGGAGCGGGTATATTTCCTTTCAAAAGGACAGATGAAGACCCAAAAAGAATGTTTGCTGGAGAAGGTGGACCTAATCGCACCAATGAAAGGTTCCATTACCTTTCAAAAAATGACAAGGCAAAAAGGCTTTCAACTGCTTTTGATTCGGTTACTCTTTACGGAGAGGACCCAGATAAAAGACCTGATATTTTTGGTAAAATTGGTGAAGCGGGAGTTAGCATTGCTACTTTGGAGGATATGGCAGACCTTTTTAAAGGCTTTGAGCTTTCAGATCCTTATACATCTGTATCTATGACTATTAATGGACCGGCCCCAATCATCTTGGCCATGTTTATGAATGTGGCCTTAAATCAAAACTTAAGTGGAGAAGATTTAAATAATGAAAAGAAAAAAATTGAGGTCATGAGGCAAATTAGGGGGACAGTTCAAGCAGATATACTTAAGGAAGACCAAGCCCAAAATACTTGTATCTTTTCACTTGAGTTCGCATTAAAGCTGATGGGAGATGTTCAGGAATTTTTCTGCAAGCATGCAATTAAAAATTACTATACTGTTTCCATAAGCGGTTACCACATCGCTGAAGCTGGGGCTAATCCTATAACTCAGATGGCCTTTACTCTTTCTAATGGCTTTACTTTTATTGAGTATTACCTTAATCGGGGACTACCGATTGATGATTTTTGTAAAAACCTTTCTTTCTTTTTTAGTAATGGCCTAGACCCTGAGTATACAGTCATGGGAAGGGTTGCAAGAAAAATTTGGGCAGTCGCTTTAAAGGAAAAGTACGGAGCAGATATTAAATCGCAAATGTTTAAATATCATGTTCAAACATCTGGTAGATCTCTTCATGCTCAAGAAATTGACTTTAATGATATACGGACAACCCTTCAGGCTTATTTAGCATTAAGTGATAACTGTAATTCTCTTCATACAAATGCATATGATGAAGCAATCACGACTCCAACTGAAGAAAGCGTAAGAAGGGCCATGGCCATCCAAATGATTATAAACAGAGAGTTTGGATTAAACAAAACAGATAATTGTAATCAAGGATCTTTTGTCGTTGATGAGCTGGCCGAGATTGTTGAGGAAGCGGTCCTTAAGGAGTTTGAGAGAATTTCTGATAAGGGAGGTGTTCTAGGCGCAATGGAAAGTATGTATCAAAGAAGTAAAATTCAAGAAGAGTCTCTTCACTATGAAACATTAAAAGATAATGGGTCTTTGCCTATCATAGGAGTTAATACCTATATAGCAGAAAATATAGATGACCAACTGAACACTGAAATTGAACTTTCTCGATGTTCAGACAGCGAAAAAAATGACCAAATAAAAAGATTGAATAACTTTAAAAGAAAAAATAAGGATAATTGTGATTGGGCCTTAGAAAAATTGAAGAATGTGGCCTTGAGTGGTGAAAATATTTTTGAAGAATTACTTAATACGGTTAAATATTGCAGTTTAGGACAGATATCTGAAGTTCTTTACGAAGTCGGTGGCCGCTATAGAAGGAATATGTAAATGGCAAAAAAATCACCTCTTTATACAAAGTTGGGGGATAAAGGCGAGACGAGTTTAGTTAGTGGAAGTCGGGTATTAAAGTCTGACCTTAGAATATGTCTATATGGTGAGATAGATGAACTAAATTCTTGGGTGGGTCTTGTTTGCAGTGAAATTGGAGAACAATATAAAAGTCACAAAGAATTTCTTCAAAAAATTCAAGGGTGGCTATTTGACCTCGGATCAAACTTTGCTTGTGAATTTGGAAAAAGAAAAGATTACAAGCTTCCTCAACTAGATGATCAAATCATTTTGAAAATTGAGTCCGAAATAAATGATTTAGATGAAAAATTACCAAAACTAAAAAATTTTGTGCTCCCTGGGGGAAATAGAACTTCCTCCTTTTTCCACGTTTGCAGAACGGTTTCCAGAAGAGTTGAAAGAACCCTTATTAAGTACTCTAAGTCGGTTAATGAAGTGTTACCTGAGTATTCTATGGAGTTTCTAAATAGGCTTTCAGACTACTTCTTTGTTTTGGGCCGTTTTTTTAACGTTGATGCTGGTATAGGGGAAGTTTTGTGGGAACCAAAAACAAAGTAACTATTTAAAATTACTGGCCTTTCGGGTCAGTG
This sequence comes from Bacteriovoracales bacterium, assembly GCA_028346125.1. Taxonomy (GTDB): domain Bacteria; phylum Bdellovibrionota; class Bacteriovoracia; order Bacteriovoracales; family Bacteriovoracaceae; genus UBA7317. The sequence goes on from JAOMEV010000007.1 coordinate 71,910, forward strand.
TTGAATAAATGCTATAATATGTTATGTTAAGTACCTTTGATAGCTGGTGGTGAGAGATGGATGAAAAGGAAAATTTACTTCAAGTTACGGATAAGGCCCTTTGCCATATAACGGAAATATTTCAACAGGAAGGCCAATCCAAAGATAAAGGCATACGTTTTGGTGTTATAGGAGGGGGCTGCTCAGGACTCTCTTATAAGATCGAGTTCTGTGAAGAAAAAGAAAATGATAATATTCTTTTCTTTGGAGAGGTTAAGGTTCTTATCGACCCAAAGTCTTCCATTTACCTTAAAGGTATTACTATTGATTTTAGTGATGGCCTCAATGGAAAAGGCTTTGTTTTCAAAAATCCGAATGCGACTAACACTTGTGGTTGTGGAGAGTCTTTCTCAATTTCTTAAAATTCATTTAAGGAAATAATATGACAATAGATGATTTTCGATATGAGGGTGGAGTAATACCTTTTAAGGGATGGTTATTTTTTGAAGTTTTGGGACAAGATAAAGACTCTTTTTTGCAAAGTCAGCTCACTAATGACCTTACAAATTGCCAATTAAATTTTGCTCAACTTAATGCGAGACTTGATCGAAATGGAAAAGTCCAGACTTTTCTTTACGTTGGAAAAAAAGAAAATAAAACGTTACTTCTTGTTCCTGAATCTTTAGCAGATTTTACAATTCGAGAGCTGGAAAAATTTATAATTATGGAAGATGTTAAGATAGAGCCTTTAGAAACGACTAATGTCTTTTTTTATCTTACTCCGATAAGAAATCAATATAATTTAGAAAACGATAAACTCTTAGGAATAGAGTATTTAGGGGAAGAGGGACTTCTTTATTGGGGAGAAGAAAATCGCTTGTTTTTTACAAATATCAATCATCTCGCTGAAGATGAAGTAAGTGGTTTGAGGGTTTTAAATGGTTGGCCAACGTGGGGACAGGATTTAGACTCAAATAAATTAATTAATGAAACGACTTTAAATGAGTCTGCAATTTCTTATTCTAAAGGTTGTTTTTTGGGTCAAGAAACAGCTTCTAAAATTCATAATAATCGTGGGTCCACCTATTACCCTATTTTACTAGAACTTAAAAATAGCTTTGATAAGAAGGAGCTAAATAGTTTAATAAACCATGATTTCAAAGTAAAAGGAAGGAAGGGAGGAACCTTTTATTCGTTTTACGAAAAGATGAATAAGATTTTTGTAAAAGTAGCTCTTTATAGAGAGTTTAGAGTGAAGGGAAGCTTTTTAGAAATAATGTTTGATAATGGAATTTGTTTAAGTGGGGTTATTCACTACTTTCCTTATTTTAAAGACAAAACTTCGAAGGAGAAGGCTGATCAACTTTTCTTTAAAGGAACAAGATTATTTCAGGAAGGTAAGGAAGAAGATTCTATTAAGGCGCTTGAGCTTTGCCTAAAAATTTCCCCTGAACACTCTGATGCATATGAGTCTATTGGGGTTATTCATGGTCGCCTAGGGCAATTTGAAAAGGCCATAGAATATATGGATAAGCTTTTGGAGGTTCATCCAGAATCAGTTATGGCCCACACCAATAAGTCTCTTTACCTTATGAAGTTAGGGCGAATTGAAGAGGCGGAGGAAGAGAAGAGTAATGCTGCTGTTAAGTCTTTTTCATACTTTGGTGAAGAGGCGAAAAAGAAAAAAGACAATGAGAGAAGGGAGCAAGATATACAAGAAGAGCTGAAAAGAAAAGAAGGGATGTTTCTTAGTGTCTTAGAAATTGATGAGGACGATGTCTTGGCAAACTTTGGTTTGGGGGAAATTAATTACAAAAAAAATAACTTTAAAAAGGCCAATGAGCACCTGGAGAAGGTAATTTTGTTAGATCTTAAGCACTCTGTCGCTTACCTAACACTTGGAAAGTCATATGAGGCTTCTGGAGATATAGAGAAAGCAAGGGAAATTTATAATTTGGGGATAGAGGTTGCCTCTAAAAAAGGAGAGATGAAGCCGGCAAATGAAATGCAGTCCCGATTATCAAACTTAACAAAGTCAAAAGTTTAGAGGGTAATTCAGAGTAAAAGTCTTTTATTTAAGTATTTTGGCTGGGGTGAGGGGATTCGAACCCCTGACCAATTGATTAACAGTCAACTGCGCTACC
>JAOMEV010000070.1 GCA_028346125.1 Bacteriovoracales bacterium
TATGAAATTAAGGAAAAAAATCATAGTCTTCCTGGCCAATAAGTTACTTGATGCAGTATTCTTTTAGAAAATAATATGTTCTTTATTACAATCTATAAAAAAAGGAATTTTTATGAAGGTTTTACTGTTTTTAACTATGCTCTTTTCTCCTTTTGTACACGCCAATAAAAAAGGGAATGATATCGCAGCAATGGTAAGGGATGCGACAAAGGGTTATAGAGGAGAGACTGCTACAATTGATTTAAGTATTTCATACTCATCTGGGAAAAAAAGAAAAAGAACTTTCAAGACAAAATTAAAAGAAGAGCGGAGTGGTGGCTACAGTCTTCTTGCTACATTTACAGCTCCAATCGATTTGGTCAACACAAAACTTCTTACGGTAGTTTCACCTTCTGGTTACAATCAATGGCTTCGAATGGGTAATTTGAAAAATGTCACTAAAATTGAAGCGAATTCTAGTTCGAAGGCATTCGTAGATTCTGACCTTTCCTATGAAGATGTCGCAGGGCTTTCATCCGCTAATTTCAAAAGCCGTTATGTTAAGGATTCTCAGGGTGGGAAAGTTTGGGTATTGGATCAGTCTCCAAACAAAAAAAGTGATTATAGCAAACGCTCTGTATATATATCAAAAATGCATAAGTACCCCATTGCTATTTATTTTTATTCTAAGTCTGGAAAAAAGATCAAAACAGCTGAATTTAAAAATTTCAAAAAGTATAAAGTCAATGGAAAAACTTTTAGGCTTCCATCAACCTATACCATCCAAAATCATGTTTCAGGTTCACAGACAACGGTTCAGTACAAAAATAGAAATCTTGGGGTTAAATTTTTAAAGAATGATTTTAGTGCCAAAAATCTTTAATGGTTAGATCGTCTTTTATTATTTTTAATCTTTTATTTTTAGTAGGCACCGCTTTTTTTATAAAAAAAACAGTGGTGCCTTTTAAGCTTTTAAATACCCTTAGTAAAAATAATCCTATCGTCAGTGATTTTAAAAAATTTCAAAAAAAATATGGTGATGAAAAAACACTTATTTTTGCCACTTATTTAAAAAAACCTGATCAGGCCTTTTCTGAAATTGATAAATTAACTAAGTCCATTCAGAATTTTTCTCCTGAATTAAACGTGAGGTCCCTGACTTCTAGTTATTATGTTCTTTCAAAGGGAATTTTTAGAACTAACAAGTTAAAAGATGATGTTTTAAATTCGCCTTATTATGATATTTTTTGGGATAAAAATAAGGAAGTGGCAATTATTTATATCCAAAGTAAGGAAAATCTTGGAGAGCTTATTAAATTTCTCCAAAAAAGGGAAAGGAGTTTCTTTTTTGGGCATGGTTATTTTCAAGAGGTTGTCAAAAAGGAAAGTATAAATGATCAAAAAATAGCTCTTCCTCTTTTTATTGTAATTACTTTTTTCTTTTTCTATTTTCTTTTTGGATCTTTCAAAGTTTGTTTTGCTGCACTTAATATTATTCTTATAAGTTATTTAAGCACACTGACTTTTGTAGTTTTTATAGAGAAAACAATTTCACCCTTTGGAAGTTTGGCCCTTCTGATAAGTTTTACTATGGCGATATCCGATATTATTCATTATTTTTATAAGAGACCCGACTTCAAGGTTATGATTCCTTGTTTTTACACTTCTTTGACTACTGCAATTGGTTTTCTTTCTCTATGTATCAGTAATATTTTGCCTGTTTCAAATTTCGGTCTTTTTGGTGCTTTTGCTGTTTTTATAAGCTTTGGCTCCACATTTTTAATACTTCCGTTTATGACAAAATATTTTAATATAATGCCTTTAAGGCGGCCGGTATTAAAAATATCCCTTTACTCTTTTTGTTTAAAAAATAGATATACCATTATAGGAGTCTTTATTTTTTTTACTTTATTTTTTTCTTTTCAAATAAGGAATCTTAAATTTGAAGATAACTTTCTCAATCAGTTTAAAAAAGAGCATATCTTTTCAAAATCAGCAGATTTTTTTAGGGAAAAGCTTCAATTTTCTGGAACCCTTGATCTTATTATTAAGGGGAGAAGAGAAACTTTGTTATCGACCGAATTCATGAAGGTGGAAAGTGAATTAAAAAAAGAATTATTAAATCACTCTTCTATTACAGGAGTTTATTCTGCATTGGATATAAAGGAGGACCTTCTTTTAAGATCGGAGCTTAATCGTGAAAACATAAAAATTTTAGACTTTTTCTTATTTTTTGATCGACTTGTCCCAGAAGGGCTGGAAGAGTCTCGATTTATTGTGACTCTTAAAGATATTGGATCCAGAGATATGGAGTCTATTTTTGAATTTGTCGAAAACTCCAAATTTGATATCAAAATAAGTGGTTATTCAAAGGTTCGATATCATATTATGAGATTTTTGTTCCAAACCTTTTATGGGAGTCTCTTTCTCAGTTTTACTGGAATATTTCTTTGTTTTCTTTTTCTTTTTCGTTCTTTAAAGCTTGCGCTTGTAGGACTTATTCCTAATATCCTACCTTTGGTTTTTGTTTCGGGGATGCAAGGACTTTTGAGCATCGGTACAAACTTTTATCTTGTGGTTTTAAACTGCATTGTTTTGGGGATAAGTGTCGATGATACCATTCATTTTCTCTACCATTTTAAAAAACACAAGGGGGATTTAAAAAGTTTTCTTCCTCTCATCTCTCCTCCTCTTATTATGACGACAACCCTATTTTGCCTTTTGTTTCCATGTTTTATGATGAGCTCTTTTATCTCTTTCTCTCATATGTCTTTTTTCCTTTGCTCTTCCTTTATCGTGGCACTATTGGCAGATCTTACGGTTTTACCGTCTCTTTTAAAGGCCCGATAAAAATCAATTAAAGCGCTTTACGATTGCAAAGCCTGCTCCAAGGCATCTCAGTTTGCGTCAATTGAGTTAAAGAAAAACTTTACCAGTGGAAAAAAATTGTACCAAAAAAATAGAAACTTATTTTTAAAAAATACAGATGGTCTTTAGTTCTTTGAATGTTCTCTTTATTGGGATAGGAAACCGATTTCTTGCATTTTATCTGTAAAAAAAGAGGTGCCAAAAAGGTTTTTTGACACCTCTAAACTATGCATAATTTAATCAATCTTACTTTTCAATAACTCCGTGGTGGTCTTTGTGTCTTCTATTTGCTTTTTTAGCTCTTTTCATCTTCATTAAACACTTTACTAAATTTTTTCTTTGATCAGGTTGTAAAGTCGTAAAAAGAGTTTTGTGTATGAATTCAAAGGCCTCTTTCTTCATAGCTGATGCATGATTTAGCGCTCTATTTCCAATAGCGTAGCTTGTTTCTCTTTTTGATCCAGGTTTAAATAAGGAAACCATATAATCAATTTTACCTTTTTTCATTTCCGCTTTGTGATCAATTTTACTTTTCTTCAAATTTATCATATTCATCATAATAGAACGTTTTTGCTCTTTGGTCATATTGATATTTTTACAAGAAGAATGATGTGAGTCTAAATAATCTAAATCTTCTAGATTTCCTATTTCTTCAAAGTCAACGATTTCAAGTTCGAATACATTCATGCTTTTTTCTATTGTTTCAAACGCATAACCAAAACTAATCATAGAGATGAAAATGACAATAATACTTAAAGATTTCATACGATTTCCTCGTCATAATGTTAGTAGTTAGAAAATGATGTCAAAGATAGAACTTATTGGCAATTTAGGTTTAGGTTAAAATCCAGTTAATTTTTACAAAACTTCTTCCTATTCTCAATTGTAATAAATCGATTGTGATGACTTTAAAAATCTCATTTTTGTGTATTGTTTCTAAAGCTTTTTTGTACAGTTTTAATTAATTTTAAAAGATTAAAGTTTGTTGTCAGATCCTTTTTATCGCCAAATAAAAACCATTAAATTTTAACAAGGTTTTCTATGAGGTCGTTCCGAACTTAATTTTCTCTTTTAAAAACTAATAATAGAATAAACCATCACTTAGAGCTTGGAACAGTTTCAATAATTTCCTATTCCACTAATTTTACATTCCCATATTTTTTGAGGACCTCATAAGAAAAATTAAGAGGGCTATTTTTTGATATCTTAAAAGAAACTTTATTAAATAATCGTTTCACAAGTGAAAACATTGAAAGTTATTAGCTGTTAAATCTTGAATTAGCATAGGGGTCTTGATAATTCTCAAGATTAAATCAGGAGAAATTAATGTCTGAAATTACATCAAAAATAATTGAACAAATGATCTATGTTGTTAGAGGTCAAAATGTGATGCTCGATAGTGATTTGGCAGATTTGTATGAAGTCGAGAAAAGGTATTTAAATTAGGCCGTAAAGCGTAATATAAAACGTTATCCAGTTGATTTTATGTTCCAGTTAACTAACGAAGAATTCAAAGATTTGATGTTCCAAATTGGAACATCAAAAGAGGGGAGAGGAGGACGTCGTAAAGTGCCGTCAGTTTTTAATGAAAATGGTATTGCCATGCTTTCCGGTGTTCTGAATAGTGAAAGGGCAATAACTGTGAATATATCTATTATGCGTATTTTCACTAAATTACGGAGCATTTTAATGTCAGGTGAATAAGGTTGAAAAATTAGAACATGACTCTAAGGAGATGAAAGAAATATTTCGGATTGTGTTTGATAAGCTTAATAAGCTCGAAGCGAGAACTCCAATATTACCTCGGAAACGCAATAAAATAGGCCTAAAGTAATCTCTGAGTATGGAAATCAGATGGTCGAAAAAAATCATTATAAATTTGAACAATTCGTCCTTTAATTAACCCTGGGGATAAGTTCGAGGAGTTTTTCTGAGCTTGCGTAGATCACGCCTTTATGGTTCATGAAGGTGGAGTCGAAGCGGTTGAGGTCGAGAGGCCTATTGTGATAGTCGCTATTGATACCACCGGCCTCGGATTGAATAACGGAGCTGGCGGCAAAGTCCCAAAGGCTACCACCACCGAGATTATTTTTGGGAAATTTATAGTAAAGTGCCGGGGCCAAATCAATGGTGCTGATACCATTCATTACAGCGCCACCCAAGTGATGGAGTTTAAGCTCTGTCAGTCCAACTTTTTTTAAGTTTTGTTTTAAAGTATCTACTTGCTCTTCAAATTGAGGGTGTTTCGTATAGCTTTGATCAAAAAGAAGAGTTAGGATATTTGATTGGGTCTTAACGGCCAAAGGGGAATCGTTTTTAAAGGCACCCTGATCTTTAATGGCATGATAGAGTGTTTCACTTCGAGGATTGTAGACAACGCCTATGATAGGAATACCGGATTTAGATACCAAGGCAATAGAGGTGCTATAGCCGTCTTCGTCGCGGCTAAAACAAAGTGTCCCATCGAGAGGGTCAATGCACCAGAAATAATCTTTTTCAAAACGGCACGTATTTTCTGCACTACCTTCTTCCGCAAGGAGCCCTATTTTATATTTTTTTAAGGTCGGTTCCAGAATTGAAAGGATTGCGTTTTCTGCTTTTAAATCTATTTCAGTCACAACTTGGGAAGCAATATTTTCTCCCCCTATTTTAGATTGGGTGGAGATATCTTTTCCTTGAGCGGCACTAATAATTTTTCCAGCTTCAAGTGCTGCTTTTTTTGCTAATTCTTTTAGTTGATTTAAATCCATTCTAACACCTTGTTTTTCATTTGTTCTGAATAGGAATTCAATTTGTAATGCCCCGGAGACCAGCCATTTAAAAAACGGTAAAAGTCACACCAGACATAAGGATAGAGTTCTCGCCATTCTTTTTCAACTTCAGGGTTAGCGAGTTCTTTAAAGTAAGTGTCGAGGCACCACGATTCTTTTTGGTGGAGTTCTTCCTCATTGTAGATACTGCTTAAAAAATAGGCGACGTCTTTAATTCCTACACCGCCTCCAACGTATTGAAAATCCACGGCCGCAACTTCATTTTCCTTGAAGAGGAAGTTGGCGATTTTGGCATCCCCATGAACAATGGTTTTGTACTTTGAGGAGTTTAGTTTTTGATCGATGAGGTGAGCAGCTTTTTTTAATTCATTATCTTTCATTACCTTCAATTCATCGGGACGAGTGTCCAAATGCCAATAAGTACCAATCGGCCAAAGGTGTCTTGGTTCAGCATTAAGATAATGGGAGTGAAATTTGGCAAGCCATTTCAAGCAGAGCTTTATTTGAGTTGGGTTTATTGTACCCTTAGGAGAAAACCCTGAGCTTGTGAGATCTTCTAGGATAAGAAACTTTTCCTTTCCTTTTAATTCGCCTTGTTTAATCAAGCTCGGAATTTTGGCGTGATTGATGGGTTGATTAAAATGTTGATACCAACTCATCTCCACTTCATAAGAGCGGGCCTTTCTTTCATGAGAAATATCTGAATCCCATCCTCGAGGGTGATTGGATTCATTTGGAAATTTGATTAATTTTAAAATGACCGATTGATCATTCAAAGTAACCCGTTTGAGGCCCCCATATCCGCTCCAAAGTTTTTGAATCAGTTCAACTTTTTTTATAGAGGAGCTGTTTGTGGAAGAGAGGAGTATGTTTTCAAGTTGTTGTTCCATAGAATTACTTTTTACCGATAGGTAGAGGTATCTAGGTTTTCTCTGCGGCTCTTTGTGCATTAAGACGAGTGAAAATACCATTATGAAGTGTGAAGAAGCAAGGAGAATTCAAAAAGCTTTGTTTTAATGCTATGGGTTTGATATCAGAGGGCAGATCTTTATCAACCCGTCCCTAGGTTGAATCTTTACCTTTAAAGCAAAAAAAATCTTGTAGAAGCTTACTGTCTTCTTAATTTTGTCATTTCACCTACAATCCTGAGATCAGATCGACCTTGGTTTCCTAGGATAGCATTGATATTTTTTTGCCTTTTAGTATCTCTAGAAGTTATGAAATTGAACACATCACCAGGTCTACCTGCACGGCCGACTCTACCAGAACGGTGCAAATAGTAATCAGCTTCTGATGGGAGGTCAAAGTTTAAGACCCATTGGAGGTGGGGGATATCAATTCCTCTGGAAAAAATATCAGTTGCTACTAGTATTCCACCACTCTTCCTAAAATCTTTTACAACAGCTGTTCTTTCTTTAGCTTCAAGGTCTTTATGAAGAAGAAATATTTTTTTATTTCCAAATTCTTGTTTTACTTGCTCGAAAAGTCTTTTAGAACGAGCTTTATTGCCCATAAAAATAAGACCATTTCTCTTACCTTGCTTTTTAATGAACTGATTCACAAATAAAAACTTGTCATCTTCTTCAACGGAAAGATTATATGTATCCACCTTATGGTTCAGAACGTTTTCTTCACCCTTACCAATTGTGGTAAACTTTTTTTCAGGGAAAAATTCAGCAACTATTTCATCAAAATCTAGTGGTTTTGATGCACTTACAAGGTAAATCTTCATATAAGATTTTGTTAACTTCTTAGCTATTTCACCTACTGTTGTTTTAAAGGAGGGCTCAAGAAGTTGATCTGCTTCATCAAAGATGAAATATCTCAAATTGGCAGGACTTAGTTCTTTATTATTAAATGCTCTAAGGCATCTATCAGGAGTTGTTATAAGAATATCAATTTTTGATTTAAAGACGTTTTGTAGAGACTTGCCTTTATCACCACCGACAACTTTTCTAATACGTAATTTAGCATAATGAGATAAGTCTTTAGCTATTGAGTAGACTTGCATTGCAAGTTCTCTTGTCGGAAGAAGAATTACGGCCTTAGGTTCTCCTTCTTTTTCAACATGGTTTTCAGCTTCTAATTTCTTAATTTTAGCAATAACAGGTAAAAGGTAGGCCAAGGTCTTACCGCTACCGGTTTTACCCTGTACTTGGTAATGGCCATCTTTCATCAAAGCAGGAATAGCTTTTGCTTGGATTGAAGTAGGACTCCCAAATTCTTTATTTCTGACATACTCTAGTAGTTGATTATTATCGATAATTTCATGGAATTCAGTTACTTTTTTTGAACTCATACAGTCTCCCTTGTTGTGAATTTTAGAAAAAACTAGCACTTAGCGGCAAGTAAAGGGCCTATTTTGTATTTTTTACATGAAATAAGCTTGAAAAAAGGTCCTTTTACAACCAACTTCAACAAGTACCCTTACTCTTAAATTTGCCCATCGTATATTTACTTTTGGACATAAAAGTAATTTAAGTGGGTATGGATAATACTCAAAAACACAATATATTAAATGGGGTCACTCTGAAGGCCATTTTAGAGGAATTAGTTGGTCAATTGGGCTTTGAAGGGTTGGGAGAGCGTATAAAATTACGTTGTTTTACAAGTGATCCTAGTATTAATTCAAGTCTTAAATTTTTACGTAAAACTTTATGGGCAAGAGTTAAAGTCGAAAAGCTTTACGTTGAATTAAAAAAGAATAAATAGTGAATATTACCTACAATATTCTTGATTTCGAAACAACCGGCCTTTCCGCTGACTACGATCGAGTTATTGAGGTCGGCGTTGTTAAAATAAAGAATGATAAAATAATTGATACCTTCCAAGAGTTTGTAAACCCCGGAAGACGTATTGCGGGTGTAATTACGCATTTAACGGGAATCACAAATGATATGGTTAGAGGTGCTGATAGAGCTTCAAAAGTCATGCCTAAATTAAAATCTTTTGTCGGTGATGAGCTTGTTGTTGCTCACAATGCTTCATTTGATTCTCGTTTTTATACAGCAGAAATGAATAGGGCAGGAATTTATCCTAAAAATGAATTTTTATGTTCTTTATTGCTCGCAAGAAGAATATATCAGGACTTAGATTCCCATAAACTTGGTGTTCTTTGTCATTATCTAGGTGTTAGAAACAAGGCCTCTCACCGTGCTCTTGGTGATGCTGAGGCCACTCATAAAGTCTTTAAGGCCATTTGTGAAAAAATAAAAATAAGTAGTGGTAACCAAGTTGATTACAATTATTTAAAAAAGTTAAGCAAAACCCCTAAGAAAGACGTCGCTTCTTTACTTAGACTATAATTCAGAGCTCCCCAGACATTGTTAAGGTCCTAATATCATAGGACATTAGAGTATAATAAAGACTATTATTTTGACATATCACAATAAGAGAATTAACTACCTATTATGAGCGAAAATAAAAGAAAAGTTGAACTTGTACCTCACTCACCTATTTGGAAAAAGTTCTTCCAAAAAGAGTGTCAGAACTTATCAAAGGTCCTGAGAAACAATATCGTAGAAATTCATCATATTGGATCTACGGCGATCCCTAAAATACTGGCAAAACCAACCCTAGATATTCTGTGTGTTGTCCACACAATGGATGGAATTGACTTCTTTAAAAATGAATTTAAAAAACTAGGTCTTACTTGGAAGGGTGAGTATGGAATCCCTGGGAGACTTTATTTTGAACGTCTTGGAGCGGATGGGGTTACCCACCTTTGTCATATTCATATTTTTGAAAAAGGGAATTCCCTCATAAATGATCATTTGGACTTCCGGGATTACCTTAATTCTGAAGATAAAGTCGCAAAGGAATACGAAGACCTTAAAGTTCTTCTTAAAGAAAAACACGAAGAAAATCCTAATCTCTATAAAATGGGAAAAAATGAGTTTATTGAAACTGTTCTAAGAAACCTTAGGTAGTTTATGAATCAGTTTAATCCAAGTTCTTTAATTAAGCTTAGAACCACCAAAATGCCCTATGGAAAGTATCAAGGAGTAACCTTGATTGATTTACCTGAACCTTATGTGGTTTGGTATTATGATAATGGTCTACCTAAAGGTGAACTAGGCCGACTTCTTTCCGAGCTCTATGAAATTAAACTCAATGGGCTTGAGTCACTCGTTAAATCTTTAAACCTTGAGTCACCTTAAATAAGATGAGAGGCAAGTCGGAGTTGTTTTTGTTTCAATTTCTGAAATAAATGACGCTTCCTCTCGAGACTCTTCTATTAAAAACGCTGAACTCTTTGTTTTAGAAAGTTTAATCAGCCCTTTTAATATTAAGTCTTTAATAATTTCTTCATTTTGGTTATTTATAAAATCTTTATATCGAGGGTTTTTCTGGCCGATTTCCTTAATAGAATTAAAAATGCTTTCCTTAATTGAATATTCTGTAAAATAGTCATTTCCTGGAACTGTTGCCTTAAAAGAATGGGAGTTCGTACTTAAATGGTAATCCTTTCTTAAACTTAGCTCGGATACAGTTGATAAATAATAATCTTCTTTGCTTTTTGATTTTAAAAGATGGCAATCACTAAAAAAACTTTCAACATCCAAAAATATAGATTTTGAAGGGTTATTAATAATTTTATTATAAACTTTTTGCTCCTCATCGTTGGTCATTTCTACGAGTATATATCCAAAGTTGACATTTTTTAGGTCAGATTTTCTGAAGTTATGGACCCAAGAATTGAGCTCCTTTATATAATCTTCATAGGACTGTCCGAAAGGTGCATGACTATGGGGAACTGAAAATAAAATTTCATCTCTATCGGCCGTGTGTAAAACTAAGGCTTGGTAGGAAGGGCCGTTTAGCCAGGAAACTAATTTCGAATCATAGGTCTTTATATCAACTAAATCTGTGACGATACAAAGTCTACCATTCTCTTTAAGGTAATCTTTAGATTTAAGAATAATTTCTTTTAAAATTTCCTCTCCATTACTTCCACCATCTCTAAACCTATAATCAGAGTTTGGACTTGGGACAAAGGGAGGGTTTGCTAGGATTAAATCAAAGGATATTCCCTTTAAACCTTCATATAAGCTTCCTAATTGGAACTTTATATTGCTAATACCATTTAATTGAGCATTAAATCTTGAGAAACGAATGGCCCTTGGGTTTATATCAACCGAAGTTACATTTTTAGAATAAGAGCTTGCAACGAGTCCTTGAATTCCTGAGCCACAGCAAAGGTCTAAAGTCTCATCGGATCTTTTTCTAGGCACGGTTTGGACAAGTCCATGACTATCCATTCCTAAATACATAACCGGGTCTTCATCAATCTTGTCTTCTTCTAAAAACATATAACGGTGGTCAGTCGCTATAAAGAGATTTTCAACGGCGAATAAATCGATTCTGGAAGAAATATTTTCCTTGTGCCTTAATAGCAAACCAATGTTAAGTAGGTTGTTAAAAAGTTTTTCTCCGAATATGTCTTTCAGGACAACTTCTGAAATTTTGCTTCTTAAAAGGAAGAGTTTAATTAAAATACTTAAAGGATCTTCTCCTAAAACAAACTCTGCATAATAATGCATTTTTGTGGGCTCAATATTCTGAAGGGATTCTAGTTTTAATAG
>JAOMEV010000071.1 GCA_028346125.1 Bacteriovoracales bacterium
TTCCAAGCTCACAAAGCGAGGATCAATTTCTACTGTCCCTTCATGGAGGCTTTGAGGCCCTTTGGGAAAAATAAATTGAAAAACTTTATGAAGGGACTTCTCAGAAAGAAAGGTTGGAGTTCCTCCACCCAAGTATATGGAAGAAATATTTGGTTCAATCTGGAGGATTTCTTTGTAACGATTCCATTCCTTTCCAATGGCATCAACATAGGGAGAGCCTTCTTTTTTATTTTTGGTAACTTTGATATTACATCCACAGAAGGTGCATAAACTTTCGCAAAAGGGGATATGAATATAAAGGTCAATTCCTTTTTGTGGGTCGTATGATTGCTGAAGATGTTTATACCAATTATCTTGTGAAACTTGATTTTTCCAATAAGAAACGGAAGGGAAGTAGCTATAACGACTTCCCGGACTATGGTATTTTAGAAAAAGGTCTAATTCTTTTGATGAAATATTCATAAATTTTTAATAGACAAAGTTCTCATGAATATATTTAACAGTTCTTCTTACATTATCCTCGGGAGTCGTCCTGAGAACGCCATGCCCTAAACCGCATATCCACTTGTTAAGTGGAAGGTTTGGGGTATCAATAAGATCATTCCAAAATTCTTCTAAATAATGTTCAAGCTTGTTCCAAGGTAAGTGGAGGTATGAGGGATCAATATTCCCCTGAATATAATAATCGTTTCCAAGTTCTTTGAGTACATTTTTAAGTGAATGTCTCCAGTCAACTCCTAACACGTCGATATTCTCGTCTTCTATAGCTTTTAAGTAATCGAGGTGAGTTAATTTTGAGTAATAGATAATTTTTTTATTAGGGAACTCCTTTTTAAACTTTCGTGTGAGCTCTTTAATTTTTGGTATAATAAATCGCTTGAAGTCAGGTAAGGTAAGTTCTCCTACTGCTGTATCAAAGAGACAAAGAGCATCTGCACCACCTTCAGCTTGAATTTTCATATTTTTTTCGAGCTCGGGCAAAAGAATTTCTGTAAAGGCCTCAAAGCGACCATCATAAAAGCCAAGCTTAGAGTTAGTGAGGTTACCTGCATGGGAGCCTTCACAAGCATATGTGTAGAGAGTGAAAGGAGCTCCTACGAAGCCAAGAAGAGTTTTTTTGTGAGGAAGTTTATTTTTAAGCAGCTTGAGAGCGTCTCCCTGAAATTTATAAAACTCTTCAGATGGTTTTAAAACCTTTAATTTTTTTAAAGAGGTCACATCTTCCATTTTCCATTCTAGTGTTGGTGGTCCAGATTTGTAGCTTAGACCCATATTGAGTTGTTCTAGTGGAAAAAGAAGGTCTGAAAAAAGTATTGCAGCATCAAAGTTAAAGTCATCGATGGGACCCATGGTTATTTCAAGGGCAAGCTCAGGGTTTTTACACATAGTCATAAAATCAGAATTTTTTTTAATACCCTGGTAATGACTATGGTATCTTCCTGCTTGTCTCATAAACCAAACGGGAACTTTTGTTTTACCTTGTGTTGTTTGTTCTCTTTCTTCAAATAAAATCATGGGGTAATCCTTGATAGCTATTTTTCATTGTTTAAGGAAAGTTTATAACCTATACCTCTAATGCTGATAATTTGGGCGATCTGCTCAGGCTCTCTATCAAATAGTTTTCTGAGTTTCACTATATAATTATCGACAGTTCGATTAGAAGGGAAGTTATTGGCCCCCCAAATCTGTTCAATCATTTTTTCTCTTGTAACAGCCCTATTTTTATTTTTATATAGGAGCTTTAAAATCCCGCTTTCTTTCTGAGATAGTGGGATCGTCTCGTCATTTCCACTTTCAATTTCAAAGCGGTCAAAATATATAGTCATTTTTCCTATTTGAATTTGAGAAGAGGTTTCACTAACCATGTTTTCTTGCATTTTTAGAACTCTTTGGAGTCTAATAATAATTTCTTTAAGGGCAAAGGGCTTTGTAATATAGTCTTCTGCACCGATTTCGAGCCCTTCAACCTTGATATCGGGGTCATTTTGAGCTGAAAGAAAAAGGAGTACAAAGTTTTCTCTTTCTTTTTTAAACTCTCTTGCCAGTTTAAGCCCACATGAGTCAGGCAACCCTATATCCATGAAAATAACACTAGGGGCTTTTTCTCGGAAAGTTCTTCGAGCTTCGAGGCCATTGGTTGCTAAAAAACAGTCGTATCCAATACTTCTTAAATATTCACTTAGAGTAATGCCAAGGTTTTTTTCATCTTCAACAATGAGAATAGGGCCTGATATCATGAAGAGGACTCCTTGAAGACAAGCTCGAAAGAAAGAGTTGGAGAAGACGTGAAAAGGAGATTGCCTTCCATCTTTTTTATAAGCTTTTTTATAAGATAAAGACCAATTCCAGAACCTTTAGGGGAGTTGTACTTATAAAAGAGAGTCCCTAACTTCTTTGTATCTCCTTTAAATATTCCATTATCTGTATACTGGAGAACTACCTCATTGTGGTGTTTTTGAAAAATTTTTATTTGGATCATTTCTTGAGGCGAATGATTTTTCGAGTTTTCTAGAAGATTTCTTAAAATAAGCTCTAGAGCGAATGGATCTGCCATAATATTGAGATCTTTGTCTTTTGAGCTTATTTGAAAGTCTTGATCTCCCAGGCTCCATTTTTCCAAAGTTTCTCGTATAAAAGTGTATATATTTAGTGGCCTTGGGTTGAGGTCCCCTCCCTGCTCCATCCGCGAAAGTTGAAGAATTTTATCCATTTGTGTTTCAAGGTTTTTAGTATCCTCAATCATCCTGTCTGAAAGGTTTTGAAGTCGCCGGTTCTGCGAATCCTCTAGAAGACTATTAATAACGTCAGCCTGAAGCCTAATACTAGCAAGGGGGGTTTTTAACTCATGAGTAAGAGATGAAAAAAATGCCTGCATGTTTCGCGTTTTTTTCTGATCTTTTAGATAGTAGGCAAAAATAATGGCGGCTATTAAAGAAATCAAAAGAAGAAAAGTTGCGCCCTCCCAGGCCACCATATTAATAAACTTTTGATGGTCATAATAGGAGATCCCATTGGGCATATTCCCCACATTAGATTTTAGGTTGATCAGAAGATATAGCCACCACGTACCGATGCTTAAGAGAGCAAAGGCCAATAAGGAGAAAAGAATAATTAAATTTTTATTACTCTTTTTCAACTGTAGAGCCTCTTCTCAAGCTCTTCGATGAGTTTTTCATCATGCGCCAAACTTACAAAACCGATTTCATATGCACTCGGTGAAAGGTAAACTCCTTTTTGAAGGAGTGTTTCAAATAAAGGAAGAAAACTTTCCCCTAGGTCAGAGGGAATATCGTTAATTGACTTAAGCTCTTTGTCTGAGGGGACAATCCAAAAGAGAGACTTATAACGGATAACTTTATAATGTGAGAACTTACCTTGGTTGTATTTTTGAAACCATTCAGTAAAAAGGTTCTCAATGCTTTTGGCATTTTTATCAAGCTTTTTATAGGCTTCGTCATCAAGTTGCTCAAGCGTTGAAAGCCCTCCAATCATCGCAAGGGGGTTTGCACTTAATGTCCCTGCCTGATAGACATCGCCAACAGGAGCAAGCTTTTCCATTATGCTTTTTGTTGAGGCCACGGCACCGACAGGAAGTCCTCCACCAATAACTTTACCGTAGGTTACAATATCAGGAGTAATGTCGAGATCTTGGGCCATACCAGAAAAGTTAACTCTAAGTCCTGTAATGACCTCGTCAAAAATGAGAAGGGATCCAGACTTTTCACAGAGGCTTTTAATCTTTCTCAGGAAGTTGGGGTCTTGTATAAGAAGACCATTATTCGCAGGTAGAGGCTCAATAATTACGGCTGCAATTTCCTTGCCATGGGCCTTAAAGCATTCCTCAAGACCTTTTGAATCATTGAGGTCCAAAATAAGTGTATCTTTTGAAACATTTTCAGGAACACCTTTTGAGGATGCTGTCGATGTTCCGGCCAATCCTGAACCGGCCTTAATAAGCATTGAGTCCATGTGACCATGGTAACAGCCATTAAATTTTAAAACTTTATCTCTTTTTGTTTTTCCCCTTGCCAGCCTAATCGCTGTCATAACTGCTTCTGTACCTGAATTGACAAACCTTATTTGGTCTAAAAAAGGAATCTTTTTTAAAATGAGTTTTGCTAATTCTAGAGAGTAAGGTTCGCAAGTCCCAAAAGACCAACCACGTTCAAGGGCCTTTTTGAGATCTTCTTCAACTTTTTTATTTTTATGCCCTAGAATAAGGGGGCCAAAGCTCATACAAAAATCGATATAAGACTTTCCCTCTGTATCGTATATGTATGCTCCATCGGCCCGCTCGATAAAACGAGGAGTTGATTCAAGATCCTTAAAGCTTCTTACAGGAGAATGAACTCCACCAGGTACATATTTTTTCGATAGTTCAAAAAGAGTTTTTTGATTTTCCATATTTTTTATCCTTTCTAATTAAAGAGAATTTAAAGATCAACTTAAAGAGTTTATCCAATTCCGAAACTCTTCCATATGGGCAAAGGGTGTGACTATAGTCTTTGTTTTTTTAAAGTTTTCCAGAGTTTTTCCAAGTCCGCAGCAGTGGATTTTATTTTCAATAAAAGGGAATTTTTCTTTAAAAGTTTGATATTGGAAAAAGCTTGTCCAATAGAAAATATCCGCTTTCTTTATTTTTTTTTCAAACAGGTCCGTAGGATCATTTATAGATCTTGTATAAGCGGTTACTGTTTTACCAACGTTTGACATTGCAGTTTCATTGGTCAGGACCAACCACGAATCGGTTGTTTTTGAGTTCATTAAAATTTGTAAGGTTTTTGAGCTTTTCAAAGAAAGAATTTCGTTTTCACCAAAAGAGTCAGCAGAGCCATGAACCCAAAGGCCATTTTTTGCCAACTTTTGCATTGTTTTTGTTCCAGATGCCCATAGGGTTTTTGCCTTTGAGACATTTTCCAATGTTCCAATACAATGATCAGATGTTACATAAAAATGCCCTTGGGATGTATCGATCGACTTACGTGGATTTTTTTGAATGATTTCGTCAAAAACTACTTCTGATTTAGAGTTTTCCCATTTTTTTTGAGAATCGGCTTTACTTAAGGGAAGGCCAACAAAAATAGTGGCCTTTTGATTAAATTCTGGAAGAGAGGATTCTCTTTCAAATTTTAAGTCGTCCACATTTCCCAAGCCGTCTTTGTGCCCTCGGTGGATATGGATAAAGCCTCCAGGAATTTTTTTGACATGGATGCCTACGGCCAGATGACATCCTCCACCATAGCCGTTGAAGGCCTTTCTTTCTCGTTTAACCTCTGCCCATGTATTATAGTGGTGGACCTTTTTCAATTTATTAAGGAGTTCACCATTGTCAGTTCTTTCTCTAAGGCACTCAATGGCCAAAGCTCCTTGGGACGCTGCTGAAGGAAAGGCACTTTGAGGCAAAACCATAAAGGTAAGGCCTTTAAGAAGCTCTTTAAGTTTCTCTCTTGATTCTTTACCAAGGGCAAGCCTTTCTAGGCCGGCTAATGCAAGAATAATCCCTTGAAATTCTCCATTTTGAAGTTTCTCCAAGCGGGTATTCACGTTTCCTCTAAGAGGTTCGGAAGAGATATCATAATGATTATCTTTAGAAGGAAGAAAATCTCTAAGATAAGCATTTGTATTAGTCATTCTTCTAGGTGAGCTTGTTCCAGCTTTGAACGATTTAAGAGAGTCCCACTTGAGAACAGTTTCTTTTTTTACAAGAAGGATATCATGAGCATATTGTCTTTCTGTAACAGCGGCCAAGGTGAGTTCTTTTGGCCTTAATGATCCTAAATCCTTGTGAGAATGAATCACAAGATCAACATCTTTGTTTTTAAGGGCCTCATCGAGTTCTTTTGTGAAGAAGTTTTGCCCTTCCAGTTGCCATAATGGGACTTTAGTATTGATATCACCTTTGGTTTGAATTACTTTAAGCTCAAACTTGTCCCCGGTTGCATTCTCTAATGTCTTTTGAGTTTGGCCAGCTTGAGTTAAGGCCAACAAACTTCCTCTAGTTCCGATGATGTATGTTTTAGGCAAAGTGTAACTCCTCCCACCCAAAGGGATAATTGAAAGAAAAAGAATAGAATCTTCTTTCAACGATATTATCTATTTCCTTTTTGGCCCTTTGTATTTTTAAGGTCTTTTCTTGACTTAGGAGTGTCCCTCTTTGGAAAATATCACTAAGTCTATAGACGCCCTCTTTTGTTGAGAGCTCTGTGTCTATCACAGAGGGATGCCCCAAATCAATAAAAAGCTTTGAAGAGGAATAGGTGGTGTTTGCGCTGTGCCATTTCTTGAAAAAATTGGAATTAAATAGAATATCTTTTGATCCAATCGTATTTATAATATTTTCCGAATTTTGATAATCTTCGTAACCGCCCCATTTGATCAAAGGTATATCAAAGGCTTCACTGATTTCTTTAGACTTTTGCTCATTTCTTGCTGTGATTGAAAGGTTGAATTTTTTGCTGAGGAGCTTCACAAGGTCTAGACTTATTGCGCCAGATCCCACGATAAGAACATTTTTGGATTCGGAGTTTTGGAGAAGAATTTTTTTGGCTATCGCGCTATAGGATTGTTGTCCGATTTTGGAAAGGTAAATTGTTTTTATTTCTTTGGCATCCTTAAATAATTTTTCTAATACAGAGATGAGAAAAACATTTTTTTTAGGGTTATTTAGGTACTCTCTGAAGGCCTTCTTAAACTGGGACGTAATTTCATTTTCTCCTTGAAGCTTGCTTTTCAAACCACAAATGGCCTCAAGCAAAAAGGAGTAAGCTTCTTTGCCATAGAGAGTTTCGTAAGGAGACCACTCTTTAAGAGAGTTGCTCTTAACCCCAATAATTAGAGTTCTTTGGCAGGTATTAAGAGTAAAGAGGCCATCGTTATTGGGTTTTGGTACCGTGCTTTTGTTAGGAAGATGAACTACTGAGAGCAAATCAATCATTACTATAGGACCCTTTTATATTGCTTTGCATCTTGTTTGTTAATATAACGTTTTTATCATCAAAAGCTGAATTGTTTGTCACAAAATTGTAGGATTTTCCTTTTGGCACCCTTGCTTTTTTTTACATTTTGGGTCATTGATCTAGAAAAAGAATTGTTATACATAAAACCTTCGTTATTTTATTAAAAGGGCGATTCCTTTAAGTAAGGTATTATTTTTGATGATTTCCAAGCATAAAAATGAATTTGGCAAAGCTGTTTTTCAGATCCCAAAAAGGTTTTGGTTTTGGGTCAGAAAAAAGGCCAGAAAATTTGATAAAATTGTGGATGGTGCAGCAAGTTTTTTTGTAAAAAATTACGGGAAAACGAGATTTATGGTCGCCATGTCAAAAAAGGCCCAATATCTTGGTTTAGAGAAGCTATTCCATAAGGGGCCAAAGGCTTTTATTTACTTTTTTTTATTTTACTTGGTGAGAGATACTCTTCTTTATATAATAATCCCAATTTTTTTCGCCAAATGGACTTCTGGGTCTTCTTGATGACTTAATTCTTTAATGAGGAAGAAAGCATGACTGACGAATTAAAAGAAATTGTTCTAAGTTACCCAAAATTAAAAGTCAGAGTTGATGAAAAAAGGATAACTGAAGAAAAAGTCTTTAAGATCTTAAAAGAAATAGCGGCCACTTACTCGACAAAAGTAATGGAGTATTTTGAAAAGGCTTTGGATGTTTCTTTGGAGCGCCTCTATGATGGGATCAACTTTAATTATCCCGCGGGTATGGACTTTAAGGACCTTTGTGAAAAGCATAATGTTGTTCTTGTCCCAAACCACCAATCCCATGCTGATTATTTGGCCATTAATTATATGGTTTTTAAGCATTTTAATTTTCCCCTCTATGTAGCAGGAGGAATAAATTTAAATCTTTTTTTAGTTGGAGAGCTTTTTAGAAAATCTGGATGCTTTTTTATTAGAAGAAGGTTTCAAAGCGATATTTCATATAGGTTGGTTTTAGAAGCCTATCTCTATTATTTGTTGGAAACAGGCAAAACGATAGAGTTTTTCTTCGAGGGTGGTAGAACTCGTTCAGGTAAGCTTCTTTCTCCACGGTTTGGGCTTTACCAAATGCTCTTAGAGTCTCATAAAGCGATTCCCTCCGAAAAAAGAAAAAAACTTCTATTTATTCCAGTGAGTATTGTGCATGAATATGTACCTGAACAAAAAACTTTGGCCGAAGAACTAGAAGGGGAGAAAAAACAAAAAGAAAATTTCCTTCAAATTTTCAAGGTGCTTAAACTTTTTTCTCATCAATTTGGAAACGTTCATATTAATTTAGGTCACCCTATTGAAAGCCCTTTAATAGAGGGAGATGAATCTGATGAAAAACGAACTTTAACTCAACGTTTGGCCTTCCAGTGTTTTAGGAGCGTTGGTAAAAACCTCTTGGTTACTCCTACAGCTCTTCTTTCGTTAGTTTTATTAGAAGAGCCTTCAGGGGCACTTAAGTGGAAAGATATTCACCATAAGTGCCAATTTATTGTAGATTTTTGCAAAAAGTTTAAGGTTCCTTTTGTAAACTCTTTAAATCCAGAAAACTTCGGCCATACAATAGAAAGAGCAATGGAGATCTTAGAAGGAAATGGGAAAGTAGATATTATTAAGGGAAGAGACTCTGAAAATATTTTTTACTCGATAAAAGCTGATGCACGTAAAGAGCTACTTTACTCTAAAAACTCCATTCTTCACCATTTTCTTATCCCCTGGACCATCCACTCTGCATGGATCAAAGTATTCAAGGGAAGCATAGAAAATGTAGAAGAGTTAAAGGCCTTTTTTCTAAGAGAAAGAGACCAGCTTAAGCACGAGTTTTACCTTCCTACAACTAAGGAGTTTTTACAAAACACACTTTCTGTGATTTCTGAAATTATTGGAAGAAAAATTAGAAGTTTGGAAGAGTGCTTGAAGTTAGAATATAAAGAACTTTATCTTGTGGCCTCTTCAACGGGTCTATTTGCTCGTTCAGGAGCCTACCTTTTTGAAGGTTATTACCTTTCGGCTTTGGCCATTAAAGAGTTAGGTCAGAGGTCTTCTACTGATGGTTTTAAGTTTGATCATTTTAAGAAAAAAGTTACAAGCCTTTATAATGATGAAAAAACTCTAGAGCGCTTTATAAAATACCCTGAGTCTTGCTCTTTTCCATTAATGAAAACAAGTCTTAAGTATTTTACCCATCAAGGTGTTATTGAAAATTCTGGGGGGGGGTATTTTGTTGTCAACAATTCCAAGTTGGACTCTCTTATTGGAGAGTTTGAAGGCAACCTAATGGATGGTCTAACTTTTAACGTGAATCCTAAAATTTAATGAAGGGATATGAGGCAAAAAGTTTGATTGAGAGATTTCTTGAAAAATTACTGTAACTGTTCATATTGTATTCTATGAAGAAAATCATCATGGTGATTGAAAATAGGTTCTTGTGGTGCTAAAGAGAGTCATGAATTTAAAGTCTGTTATTATTCCAAATACAAGGTTTCTTTACCAAAAAACGAGTGACTTTTTTAACTTTTGGAATGAGTTATTGGCAGATGTTGACTATCTCGTTAAATCTTCGAATTTATTAGACTTTGGGTCCTCTAGTTTTTATTTTCACATAGCATCTGTCCCTGGGAGTAAAGATTTTTGTAAGGATGTTTGGGTCGGACGTGAAGTGACTGGTCACGCAGTTCTCCCTAAGGACAGTTACTTTTTGGATATTGGGAAGACCGAGGCATTTTCATCCTGCGTAAAGAGGGGGGATGAAATTTGTGGAGTCGATCAATTCTTTGAAGAGAGTTGGTGTGAGCTTTCCTTAGAAGAAAAAGAAAGGGTTACTTCTTGTCGAGTCAAGATCTCCTTTTTTAAGAATGGGAATTCTCTAGAAGAATGGGAATCTGAGGTTCAGTATTTGTTAAAATAAAGGTGCGGTGCGCACTTAAACTAAAAAATTTTACTTTTTATAATGGGTTGCTCATGATATCTGAATAAGGTAAACCCTGTGTCAAAATGGAGGTAAATCATCGGAGAGAATAAAGGAAGAGACAATAGCAAGAGAAAAGGACCACGAGTAAACTCAGCCATCAGACTTACAGAATGTCGTCTGATTGGTGACGATGGAACTCAGTACGGTGTTGTCTCTATGACTGAAGCACAAAGAATTGCTGAAGATAAAGGCCTTGATTTAGTTGAGGTCTCACCTACAGCAAAACCCCCTGTCGTAAAAATTATTGATTATGGGAAGTTTAAGTATGTTCAGCAGAAAAAAGCGAATGAGGCCAAAAAGAAAACGGCTACTGTTCAGCTTAAGGAAATACAACTTCGCCCGAATATTGAAGCAGCTGACTTGGAAACAAAGCTTAAAAGGGCTTACAAGTTTCTCGATCAGGGAGATAAGATAAAAATGGTGCTCCAGTTCCGAGGACGGGAGATGGCCTATAGAGATAATGGAATGAAGAAGTTCAACTCTATTATTGAACGTGTTCAAGAACATGGGGCAGTTGTCGAGTCAGAACCGAAAATGATGGGGACGAGAATTATTGCTATACTTGCTTCTAACAAGAAGCCTGTAAAAAAGGGCGGAAGTAAGTCCTCGAGTGATAAGGACAATGCGTCTAAGAAAGCTGATAATGATGTAAATGCCTAAAATGACTATATAAAGCCTATAAGATACTTTTTTTTAAAAATATGGCTTTATCTTGGACTTTCTAAGATTTACAAATCTATTTGGAGCTGATAGAACGACCACCTCTGAGTAGAATTTTATTAATATGTTAAGGGATTTTTATTATGCCAAAAATGAAGACGAAAAGAGCTGCCGAGAAACGTTTTTCAAGTACAGGAAGCGGAAAGATAAAGCGTAGAAGAGGCGGGTTGAGGCACAACCTTGGAAAGAGGTCTACAAAGTCTAAAACCATCGCTGGTACAACAGACTATGTTCATGCCGCAGATGAGAGTAGAATTCGTAAGATGTTGCCTTACCTTTAAGGTAAGTTGTTGAAAATACGTTAAATTG
>JAOMEV010000072.1 GCA_028346125.1 Bacteriovoracales bacterium
TTAGATAAGACGAACTTCTATTAAGTTTTTTTTATTTTTTGTCGAGATTATATGTACACTTATTGAGCTTGGTTAAAGGCCCAATTTAAAAACCGTATGGAGTCAAAAAATGAAATTAATAATATTACTTTCTATTTTTTATGTTTCATTTTCTTATGGGGATGGAGGTAAAAAGCATATAGATGCTCTTTACAAAAGAATTCAAAACCATTGGAAAAAAAATCCGGGCAAGTGGGCGAGAAACCTTGGTAGTAGTGCAAAAGACGCGAGTATTAAGGCCCGTGGTATGTGTAGCTATTACCTCAAGGAATTAATTTATGACCCTAACTTTCAACAGCTTTACCCTATGTTAAAAGAAGATGGTTACCCTAAGGGAGTTTTTAATATTGAAAGCTGTGCCAGGGGAGTTTTTAAGTCATGCATGGACGATAAGAAATATGTTGATCTTGTAAGAGAGCTTAAGAAAAATAGCCTTGCATATTTTGACCGCAAGGAGAAATATAAGCATTTGCATACTCAAACAATCTATAAGTATTATGATTCTATGGTCAATTGTAGGGAAAGGTTTGGAAAAAGCGTTCTTGAATATTTCAAGTAGTCTAGGAAAAGGGTCCTATGGCCCTTTTTTTCGAAGGTTAGGAAAAACAAAGCACGTTTTTTCTCCACCCTAAACGACTCACTTATCGATTATTTTTCAAAAAACCTGAAACAGATCAAAAAAAAACCTCTAGGCCCGTCCCCATTTCGCGTCATACGTGCCAGGTCCGCACGCTTTACCTTAAATAATACGAACTTCTATTAATTGCCAAAACAAAAGGGTAAAAAAATTTAATCGACTTCAAAAAGAAAAACTAAAATTGATCAGAATAGTCAGCATCAAAACAGTCATCATATTCGCTTTGATATTCAAATTCGTGGGAATCATCAAAATCCCCACTTTCTTTTTGAGGTGGCGCTCTTGAGCTGTTCATAGAGTAGAAATTATATTAAATGTTTACTTAATACATAAAAAATAAAATCTTATTGCTCATGTTTTTTGGGAAAGGAAGTAAAAATGGTTGGCGGCTTAAAAACAAAAAGTCTATTTTATCAAGCTATCGTTCAAGATGTTCATTTTTCGCTATTAGAAAAACTTACATGCGACCAATCATGGAGCCGATAAAACGCCACGCCAAGTGACCTCCGGCCATTACGTGGAACTTGCACCTACTCCCCTCCCTGCACCTCAGTATGTGGCCCATAGCACGACTTTATTTCGGGAGTTGGGCCTTAGTGAAGAACTTGCCACAACACAGGATTTTGTGAAGTTCTTCTCTGGAGATCTAAAGGCAATTGTTGAAGCTCATCAGAGCGGCGAAAAAGTACAAAATGAATCGAGCAATAATTTTCGAAAATTACATACCACTGGGTGGGCCTCTGGATACGCGTTGAGCATAATGGGGGAAGAACTCTACCACCAATGTCCATTTCAAAATGGTAACGGATATGGTGATGGACGGGCCATTTCTATTTTGGAACTAAAGTTACCCATCATTTCAGCACCTAAGATGTTTTTTGGTACTAGAGGGAACCACCGACCATCTCAATGGGAATTTCAACTAAAAGGAGGTGGCAGAACTCCATATTGTCGAGGGGCAGATGGACGTGCGGTACTTCGGTCTAGTGTTCGAGAATTTATTGTTTCTGAGGCCATGGCCTCACTCGGCGTACCTACCACAAGGGCACTGTCTTTAATCGTCTCCAAAAGTCAAAAAATTGCCCGTCCGTGGTATTCAGAAGGTAGTAGAAGTGAAGAGCCCGACGTGATGCTAGAAAATGCGGCGGCCATAACGACGAGAGTATCTTCTTCATTTTTACGAGTAGGTCAGATAGAGCTCTTTGGTCGAAGGGCCCGAAAAAATGAACATCCCAATGCTATGAAGGAATTGAAGGATATTGTCAGCTTTGCAATTCAAAACGAATATCTTGAAATTGATCTTGCAGAAGGCATGGCCCTCGACGCGCTAAATTTTAATGAAAAAATTTTAATGTTCGTTGAATCGTTCGGCAAGCGGCTTGCTAAATTGGTGGGCCACTGGATTCGTGTTGGTTTCTGCCAAGGTAACTTCAACAGTGACAACTGCTCCATTGGTGGATTTACTTTAGACTATGGTCCCTTTGGTCTGATGGAGAAATTTGATCAGAATTATCAGCCCTGGACTGGAGGGGGACTTCACTATTCTTTCCTTCAGCAACCAAATGCAGCTGTCCAAAACTTTAAGATGTTATGTGTTGCAGTAAGGCCTTTGTTGGCCGACGGCAGCGATGGGGAAAAAAAATCGCTAGAACAATTAGAGAAGTTATTACAGGATTTCCCAAATGTTATGAAGGCAGCAGTTCAGCACACCTTTTCTCTCAAAATGGGCCTTAAAAAATTCTCCCCCCATTTGTACGAATCACTAATGAAGACTATGAATTCCACGCCTGATATAAGCGTGGACTGGACCATCTTTTGGCGTAAACTGAGTAATATCCCCAAAGAGGGAGTTGAACTTCGTGATGCATTTTATGACAATACAACAGGTGAAAAAAACGTTAATAGTAATGCTGCCTTTAAATTTGCTGCAGAGGAGTGGACCAAATGGCTAGTGCAATGGCACGATGTTCTTAAAAAGGAGAATTTAGATTCTTCCTCCTCTGCAAACATAGATTTGGAAACTGTCTCTGGTAAAATGAAAGGGGTAAATCCCAAATACATTCCTCGTGAATGGATGCTGATCAAAGCCTATCGAGATGCCAGTGACCTCAGTGACTTCAAAGAAATTCATACTCTTCAACAATTGTTTGACAACGATCCTTATGCCGAGCAAACCCCAGAAATGGAGGCCAAGTACTACAAAAAGGTTGATCAGAATTTGTGCAATCTCGGTGGATATTCAAAAATGAGTTGCTCCTCATAAGGTACTTTTTTACTAAAAGAAACAAATCCCTACTTTACCATTTGTCGACCCTTGGGTATTCGGCATGTGTATTAATTAAGTTTCGCCAGCAATTGGTGGAGGTGATGAGGGTTATTTAAATCATTGTTTTTTTTGAGATAAAATTCGAAAGTAATACAGATTACTAGAAGGGCATAGTTTTAAGCTAAAAAACTACATCTACTTTATTCAAAAAATTCTTCACATCAAAGGTTGTAGAGTTGGTCATAACAATAGAGCCAATTTTTTTATCAGGATAGATCCTCATCTCACAATGAAAACCGGCTCCTCCCAGCTCTCCCACGTGCCGGCCAAGAGTCATTTCAGCTTCTTCACCATCATTATTTTTCGCCACTTGATTGAGAAGTTTCTTTGTCTCCGGCTTTAGTAGCTTGGATTCTTCCTTAAGAAGATCCTGGAGAAATAGGCCTACAGACTTCGCATTAGTTATAAGCCCACCCATGGCCTTGTAATCTACATTATGTTGATTGAGTTTGAGCCACCCATCTTCATAATCACTATACATCTCGCTATTAACTACAAAATACTTCGCAAAATTGATAAAGCTCCATCGTTTCAAATAACCAGAAGCATAGTCTTCATTCTCAATGTAATCAAATCGAAGTTCCTTTGAATCAATCCCTAATGATTTATTAATTTCGTCTTGAAATAATTCAAATAAAGACTTCTTACTTACAAACTCTAGAATCTGTCCTAGCATGGCGTAAGAAAGGTTTGAATACTTGTATTTCTTTCCAGGCTCAAAATCTAAATTGTCATTATCCTTAACTCGTTTCCAAAAAGATTCTTTTTCATTAAATCCTTTATCTTCATGAGCAAGGTGTAAGATTAGGAAAAACAAAGCACGTTTTTCCTCCACCCTACACGACTCACTTATCGATCATTTTTCAAAAAACCTGAAACAGATCAAAAAAAACCTCTAGGCCCGTCCCCATTTCGCATCATACGTGCCAGGGCCGCACGCTTTACCTTAAATAAAACGAACTTCTATTAAGGGAGGCTTAATATTAATAGGCTTTAATGTAAGGAATTCTATCTTTGTTTTGTCTTGATAAAAAAATTGGTTTTGTGATCTTCGATAATGCTGTTAAAATTAAATCAATTAATTTATCCAAACTAAGGTCGTGAAATGGCAAAAAAGTTCACCATGGAAAGGAAGGTAATCTTTAATTCAGATTTGGAAACTGTTCTTAAAGTCTTACTGGAAACTGAGAATTACCCCAATTATATTGAGTCCATTCAATCGGCAAATGTCATTTCAAGAAATGGATTGGATTCAGAGGTTTCCTATAAAGCAAAGATTTCAGTTTTTCCTTTTGATTATACAATAGAAACAATTAAAAAATCCGACCACCACATTATTTTTAAACAAAAAAAAGGGTTTTTTAGCTTATTAGATGGTGAGTGGAAATTTCAGGAAAAAGATGGAGAAGTCAGTGCAGACTATATTATCCATGTAAAACTACCCCTCCTTGCGGTTGGAAAAGTCATTGATAAGGCCATGGATCTATATTTTCCCGGAATGCTTAATGACTTTAAAAATGAAATAGAAAGTCAATTTAACAAAAAGAAGGCCTAAGTGGATAAGGATATCCTTTTCGGTCTTCATTTTATAAGTACCGTTTTTATGACTGGGGTTATCTGGATCGTTCAATTAGTTCACTATCCAGCCTTTCATTTTATTGAAGAAAAGAAGTTTGTTGAGTTTGAAAAATTCCATACATTTAATATAAGTCTCATCGTATTACCTATGATGATTATAGAGCTTTTATCGGGAATTCTTCTTATTTCCCTTTATTGGGGTTTTTACTATAAAGCTGGTTTTATCTCTAATTTAATCATTCTTTTTATTACATGGTTAATAACATTTAGTATAAGTGTCCCCCTTCACGATAAACTTGGAAAGGGTAAGGACTTTAAGCTCATTAACGAGTTGACTCAAACTAATTGGGTGAGAACGATAGCTTGGAGTCTTCGTTTGATCGTTCTCAGTTTTCTTTTCTTTAATTATTAAAAAATTAAAAAGAAGCCTCAGTGAAAAATAGGCTTTTAATCGGCCTTATCATCACTTTCACTTGGCCCTTTCACTGACAGGCTTCTATTTGCGTAGGCAACACAGGCACCTAAAAAGAAAGGTCCCATTAAAACATAAATCCATATAAGTCCTATCACTAGGGTGTAGAAGTTTCCAAAGCTAGCTTGGAGATTTTTACCGATAGTTCCTATATAGACGCCATAAAATGATTTAGCGGTAATAAAACAAGAGACAAAAGTTATGGCACCCCAAAAAGAGTCTTTTAGAAGGTTAGGAAAAACAAAGCACCATTTTTCTCCACCCTACACGACTCACTTATCGATTATTTTGTCCAAAAACCTGAAACAGATTAAAAAAAAACCTCTAGGCGCGCCCCCATTTCGCAACATACGTGCCAGGGCCGCACGCTTTACCTTAAATAAAACGAACTTCTATTAAGGCTATGATTCTCCATGGACATTGCCATGGAAGAGAAGAAACGAAGTGATGATCCTATTAAAATAAAGATTTTGTGGAAGGCCCTGCCGACAATTATATTGACTGTTGGGCCTTCTTTTCTTTCCAAGTAACCCATAAAATATGGCCAAAGGGAATCCACCAAACAAGGTCATTGGTTAAAATAACCAGACCAAAAAGAGGAGAAAACCTTTCCATCAATAAGGCGTGAAGAAAGCCAATGGGGCCAAAAATTTTCCCAAGTAGTCCAACCAAGGTAATGGGCCAGTGTAATGTTGGCGCCTTAGAAGCAAAATAATATCCAACTCCGTACACACCGACGATCATTCCCACACATTGCCATATTTCAGGGTAAAGGGGAGGAGTCATTCCCGTTAAATTGAAAATATGAAGAGGAAAAAGAACAATCCATGCGCCCCATAAAATATTGTAAAGAGCAGCTAATTGAAGAAAGAGAGGATGGAATTTTTGCATAATAAATAAGTCTTTTTAAAGGTTACTAAAAATATGGGCCCTCGTTTTATAAAACCTAATTTAAATTAGATCTAAATTTTAGATAAAAGTCATTTATAAAATTAAGATTTTTTTTTATCTGTATTCTAACCCTCGTTAATAACTTTATTGACAACGGAAGAAAACTTTTTTTCTACAATTGGTTTAACCATCCTCCATTTAAGTTTGGGGATTGTTTTTCTTAATACATCAAAGTTATTTGGGGGTTCTGAGGTAATTAATATTTTGGGAATTTCAAGCCCTATTGAAAGGTTAGTCATTTTTTCCATCATTTTAGGCATATTCAGATCGACAATTAAAAGAGATATTTTTCCAACAAAATATTTAAAAAGATTAGGAAAAATTTAAATATCTTAAAAATGTCGGGAGGAAAATTATTCAAGCCAAGTGATTTTTAATATATTTTTGGTGAGTGCCATTCCATCAACCCAAATCCCATGACCTTCTGATCTAGCTCTACCCCTAGTGTATTCACAGTCCCATACATAATCTTTACAGCTATTTCCCCAAGAATTTCGAATCATAAATTCGCATTTTTGATTTCTTTCTCTCATTCCGATGACAATTGAGGCATGGGGTTTACAAGCAGAATCTGTAAAACCAATTCGATTTTTTCCAATATAATTTTTCCGAAGGAGAAATTTAGAGCAATATCCAATAGCAATAGGTTGAGGATTAGGTCTGGTTAATAGTTCTATTAATTTTTTTTGAAATTTTTTTGCTGAGATAGTTTTATATCTTTTTGGTCGAGGTAGATTGTTTGCCCAAGGATATTTTCCGTTAGGTTTGTAGCAATCCTTGAAAGCTTCATCTAAAAAAGAAATATAATTGTTCTTCTTAAATAATGGATAAAATTGACTAAAAACTTCAAAGTGCCTTACACATATTCCCTGATAAGGTGGTCCCGAGCATTGAAATTTTCTTTGTAAATACTTTTTTACAAATTTTTGAGGGGATTTATCTGATAAACGTTGAAAAAAATTGGTTTGCTCATTATATTCCTGAAGCAACTGGTGGGTAAATGAAACTAGAGTTTCTGGGGGAATATCATATTTTTTTGCCATGGTATTTAATCCTTGGTTAACTATATCAATACGGCACATCCCCCCCTTCCTTACGGCATTAATGACATCCTCGATAAATCCAAGTTCAATGTTTCTCCTTCCGGCCCTTGAAAATAAACCCCATGCCTGTTTCCTTTGTAAATAAGCCCCAAAGAAAGGAGAGCTGAGAGGCATATTTTTAATCCCAAGGGCCAATTGGACTCCTTTTTTAAAAAATTTTGTTTTTCTCCAATAATCAATTAATTGAATGGCGGCATATGAATAACAAATACCCAGTTGACCTTGATCGTACACAGGCATATTTTTATACTGGAGATCTCCCCACTTTTCCCTTTGAAGAATAACTCTTTTACATGATGATTCCTTACCAGCGAAGGTTAATGGAGAAGTAATAAGAAAAAATAAAAAGAAAGTAATTTTCATGAATTGATACCTAAAAGTTAATTTAAAACTTATAAAAATATTTTAACATTAAGGTTAGGAAAAAAAAAATACCTATTTTAACTAACCCACACCAATCATTAATCGATTATTTTATCAAAAACTCAACATCGTAATTAAAAAAAATCTAGGACCGCCCCCAAGGTTAGGAAAAACAAAGCACCATTTTTTTCAACCCCACCCGACCCATTCATCGATTAAAATCCACCGAACCTAAAGCAGGACAAGAAAAAATCTTTAGAAGCGACCCCATAACGCAACATACGTGCCAGGACACAACCTTTTTACTTAAATAAGACGAACTTCTATTAAGCGACTTCTAAATGGTTTTTCTTGTACGGTCTTAGGGTTTTTATAAAAGATTCGATAAGTAAGTCGACGAGGGTGGAGAAAAAACGTGCTTTGTTTTTTTTAACCTTTGCTGGAAGTGAGTAAATAAATATTTTTATATTGGAGCACCCATTAAATTTATTTAATTATAATCGACAAATTTTTATTTATAAAAAAATTTTAATGACTTCATTTTTTTCCAAATGATGTTTCTTTAAGGGAGGGGCATTTTTATGATTTTTAAAAAAAATACCTTAAGACTACTTTGCCTTATTCTATTGATACCAAGTGCAGCTTTTGCTCTCGGAAAAAAAACTCCCCCTTTATCAAACAATTATAAAGTGATGACTTTCAATATTGGAAACAAGGGGATTGGTAAAGCGCCCGAACAGGAATGGGTGGGCCGGTTCGGCGCTGTTATTCGCGCCATTAAGGCCAATAAACCTGACTTTATAGGAACACAAGAGGGAAATCATGCTCAGTTGAAGTCACTTGATAGAGGATTTCACCATAAAGGTGATAATAACGGATTTTCTTTTATTGAGCTATGGAAGAAAAGTAAGATGAAACTTAATGACCAATATAAATGGATAGGTCAGGGGGATGCAAGTGGAGCTATTATAAAACGGTCGGGAAAATATAATGCCATATATTACAAAAAAAATAGATTTGATGTCTTAGAAAAAGGGAATCTTTGGTATTCGGTGACAGGACTCCAAAAGAATTCAACTTTAGCGAGAGTTGAGCAAAAAATCGCTGAGGTCACTCTTAATTTGGGAACCCAAAAACTCCCTAATTGGACTAAGGTTGAAATAGATTTTTCTCAGTTTGAAACAAGAATGTTTTCCTGGGGGAAATTTAGAGACAAGGGAACCGGTAAGGAGATGTTTATTTTTAATACTCAAATTTATAAAGATAAAACAAAAGAGACAACCAATGATATGTCCGTTTTGGCGGCCAAGATTTTTGCCGTTAATCTTCTCCGGGATTATATTTTTAAAAAGGCCCATAAAAATAATCAAATGACTCCTGTTTTTGTGACTGGAAATTATCATACAAGTTATATGAATCTTCCCGTTTCTGGCGTTCTCTCATGGCCTCATGGGAATTACTTTCTTAAAAATGATTATTTTTACCTCAATCAAGTAAGAGTTCTAGGGATACCGACAGGTTTTCTCCCAGACAGTTCAGAGACCCTTCATCAATTTGGAACAATTAAGGGACGGTTTGGCAGCCCTCAATATCCTGAAGATTGGACCTTAAGTGCTGGAGATAATCTTCATAGAAAAAGTTCGACGATAGACAAAAAGAAATATAAAAATATTTGGGGAGACCTTGTTTGGCCTTCAAACCATCATCCCGTCACTACAGTGTACACGATCGACTAATTTAGGAGTTATAAAGCAGGTGCTATAAGTAAGGGTTTTCTTAAGTTCTGTGGTGAGTCCGTGAGAGAGTTGAGGAAGTAAATAAAAATGTCCTTTTGTTTTTCTTACCATCAACCTAAGGCGTCATACAATACTACCAGGTGAGTTGTTCAATCCTGATTGAAATAGACATTCTAGAACAAAGGAGATGGAACAAACTTAGGCGTCCTGATGCTTGAAAAGAAACACAAAGTAAAAGCACATGAATCGGGGATCTAAGAGGGGTCAATTTCCTAGAAAATAAACACTTACAAAAATAATTTTTAAGGTTCCCATTGTAATAGACAAAGATTATGGATTAAAACCCTCCATGAAAATAAATGAAAGTTTAGGAAAAAAAGCACAACATACGTGCCAGGGCATCTCGTTTTTCTTTGATTAAGGCGAGCCTCTATTAAAAATTAAAAGGGTTAACGGGAGAACAATATCTTTACCGATTGATTCAGTAATTGGGGTCAGGAACCAACTTTGTCTTTTAAAAATTTGATAAAGGATTCATTGGTTTGACATATTTTTCCAGAGAAATTCGATTCAAATAAGTCCTTTATGCAATATTTGTATATTAATTTTTCCATCAATTTTACCTGATTATTTCTCCAACTCCTATCGTTACAAAACCTTGGAAATATTTTTATGACATTTATTAAATAGTGTTCTGATTGTTTTTCCAAAGGCTCATCTAAGTCTCTAATTTTCTTCTGAATGGCTTTGGTCATCGCTAGTAAGTACTCTTCTTCTGACATAGTTTCTCCAGCGCCACCGCTACTAAGAATAATTATAAATTGAATTTTATTTTTATTAAAACCCTATCAATTTTTTATTCTCCATTTATAAATTGTCTCTTAAACCAATCTTTATGCTTTTTTTTAATTTTTAAAATGTCATGATTACATTGACTTAGGTAAGTATGTTTCTAAACGAATTTTTTTTTAATTTTTGACCAAATTAGTCAT
>JAOMEV010000073.1 GCA_028346125.1 Bacteriovoracales bacterium
AGAGATACTTAAATCTGCAAAATATGGTGTTTGGTCTTTTCACCATGGTGATGAATTAAAGTACCGAGGAGGTCCTCAAGGTTTTTGGGAAATATATTTTGGTGAAAAAACTACAGGAGTGGTTCTCCAAAAACTGACTGAAAGGTTGGATGGAGGTATTATTCTTAAAAAGGGGCTTATGAAAACGATTGACTACTCCTATAATGAACAGATTGATCAAATGTTCAAAAGTTCAGTAGATTGGCCCTCCTGTTGCGCTCGTCAAATTTTAAATAATATTGATGTTTTAAAAGAAGCCGAAGAATCTAAAACATCTGCTCCAATATACAAAACGCCCAAAAATATTGATACTCTTATTTTTCTTTTTAAGTTGACCATAAATTTTATAAAAAAAGAGATTCTAAGTCTCTTCTTTTTTGAAAAGTGGATGATTGGGATAAAGAGGAACAGCGATATTTCTTGGCTTCAACCGAAGTCAAAAAATCTTTTTTGGGCAGATAGTTTTTATTTTAAAACAGGAGGAGTGAAAGCTATATTTTTCGAGGAATATGACTATAAAAATTTTAAGGGTCATATAAAATGTTCGATTTTAAATGAAAAAGATGAGGCAATCAAAACAGAAGCCATCCTTAAAGAGTCTTTCCATATATCTTATCCATTTATTTTCCAAAATGGTAAGGAGATTTATTGCGTACCTGAAAAGAGTTCAACTTCTTCAGTCACACTATACAGAGCGTCTAAGTTCCCGTTTCAATGGGCTCTTGTCAAGGATATAATTAAAGATTTTCGAGGTGTTGATAATACGATCATTCATTTTCAGGAAACATGGTATCTTTTCAATACTTCAGAGGATAAGGGGGCTAATTCTCATCTTTATATCTGGTATTCAAATACCCTAGATGGAGATTGGAAACCTCATATTATGAACCCAGTAAAGGTGGATGTTAATTCTTCACGTCCTGCAGGTAGAATATTTAAAAAAGGTGGTGCCTTATATAGGCCATCACAGGATTGCTCATCCAGTTACGGCAAGCGGGTCGTTTTAAATAGAATAGAGGAAATATCTCCATATACTTATAAAGAAACACCTATTGATGTTATAGAAGCCGTTGATAATTACCCATACAATAAAGGCTTACACACTATTGACATGGACGGGAATACCCTAATTTTTGATTGTAAAAAATTAGAATTTAATTTTTTAGCTTTTAAAAATGTTTTAGCTAGACGATTAAAAAATCTTTCCAAGGTCTTTCTAAAGTTTTGAGGATCGCCCTTTGGAAGGGACTAAAGATATTAAAAATCACTTTTTTTTTAAATCTATCCTTACCAGATCAAATAATTAATCATTTATTTTTTGAGGTATTTCTGGCCATCAATTTTCGGTCAGAGTTTCTAATTTTTAAAAAATTTATTATACTACAGAACTTCTATATAAGGTTTTTGAAAGATAGTAAGCGCATTAGTAAGTCAAATTAATGATTTATTAGGATAGATAAAAAATTTTGTAAAGAAATCAGACAATAAAGAAGCAGATAGTCATGGAAGGTCCCTAAAAATTTCTTAAAACCTGAAGAAATTAAATATGCGAACAAAAAAAGTAAGGTTTTTAAACTAAATTTATTAAAATTAACTGGTTTACCACTCTTCCCAGAAAAAAATTTAAAAGATAAAATTCAAGCTTAATAATTTTAATCTAGAGGGAGACTTTGGATGTCCATCCATATTGAAAAGTTAAGGGAAATAACCTCTCATGAAAATAATAATTGTAGAATTTATGAGAACTACATTGATTTCCTAGAATCCAAAAAAGAATTCAACTCAATCGAGAAACGGGCGCTTGAAAACTGGGGTGAGACTCTACATGATAAGTCCGAACAAAGGGTCCTCCCCTTCGAGTATCATTATCATACAATTAGATCTGCCTTAAACGGTAGGAGTATTTTAAACGGAAAGGTCACCTTAGATATTGGATGTGGAGAAGGAACAGATATCAAAAGTCATGCAAAAAAATACCAAGATAAAACATTTTTCGGGTTAGATTTTGGAACAAACGTAGATTACCTTTCATCCAGAGATAGAGATATTAAAAACCTTCATTATATGAGGGGCGATGCCTTAAATTTACCAATAAATAGCAATACAATAGACTCTGTAGTTTCTTATGGAGTTTTCCATCATACGAGTTCTCCTTCCAAATGCATGAACGAAGCCTATAGAGTTTTAAAAAAAGATGGAACTCTGGCCATATACTTATATAAAAACCATAAAGAAATGCCTTTAAAGTATTTTGGGATCATTTGTGAAAATATACTTATGAAAATTACATCTAGAATACCAATAAGTATGGCGAAGGCCTTTTGTTATCTTATTTCACCCATTGCTCTTTTATTATTTTCCTACCCCTCTTTAGTTCTTAAAATATTGACTAAAAATGAAAAAATTTGGAAGGCCTTCCCCTTGTATTGGGGAACAACACCAAAAAGCATTATCAGAGATTTACAAGACCGTTTATTTGCTTCCGTCAACTTTAGATATTCACTTGATGAATTTTACAATTTATTTAAGGACGCAGGTTTCAAGGAAATAGAAGTTCAAACGACTCCTGCAGGCAATTACGGCATTGGAAAAAAATAAGATCACAATATTGCATATAGCAAAATAAGTCTTAATTTTAGTGGATAGTATTTCGATTATGAGAATTAATTAAATGTATTCGTCAAAGGAAATAATTTGAGTAACCTCCAATCCAATTCTTATGATGACATATCCAAAAATATCATTACCTGCAATAAAACCTCTGAGTATCAAAAGGTTTGGGAAAAAGAAGCAAGTGAAGACTCAGTAAAGTCCGCTGCTGGGATTGATAGAATTCAAAAAGGCAATGAGATTGATCAACTATTAGTGAAAATTCCTCAATTCTATGAAAACTTTAAAAGCGGAAAACATTATGGACATATTTTAGAATTTGGACCTGGCTACGGACGCATCCCTCTTTACTTAAGCAAGAAAAAAGATGTCCAATGCAACCTCTACACTGGTATAGATATATCTATTAACATGCTTAAAAAACTCGATTCCTATTTTGACAAATACGACACGTTTCCCAATAGAAAGTTAATCAGACAAGAAAACACCTCTCTGCCAGTAGAAAATGACTCAGTTGATTTAATTATATCAAGTGCAGTTTTTTTACATATGAATAAAGAAAGTGTTATTTTCACTTTAAAGGAATTAAATAGAGTGGCCAAAAAAGGTTGTGAGGTTCATTTTATTGGATCTTTTCCCAACTTTTATGGGCTCGGAAGTTTTCCAAGTAACTTTATTTCATTTTTTAAAGGAAAAAAAACTAACTACATGAAGTTCTATTCTTTGTCAGAAGTACAGGACTTACTAAAAGAACATTTTGACAAAATATCATTTGATATTAGTGTTTCAGATTTTTCCGTTTTTCATAGAAAGTTTCCAAAAGCAATTCCTTTTAACAAAAAGTTTCGAAAGTATTCTCTAGATAATTCTCCTCATTCCCAATTGTACAATTTAGCTTTTGGATCATGTTTTTCTGCTATCTCCAAAAAATAATTCTCTGGGAGGTCGTTAAATGATACTAATCATATAGCGACTAATCCCTTTGTTTAAAAATAAAAAATACCCAAAAAGCACCATCAAAATTAAATTCCATTTTAGCATTTCTCTGTAATTGCTCAGAGCACCATAGCACCACACATAAAAAACTAGTACTAAAGGTAAAAAAGACAGAGTTTCAAAAAGGCAAAAGAGTAACATGTTAATTTGACCATTAAAAAGAAAAATCATTGTTAATAAAAAAAGGTGTTTCCCAATATTTCCCCAAAGCAAAATAGTTGTCTTTTTTTGCGTAAAAATCAAAGAACTTACTGATGTGGTTCCGGCCGTAAAAATTAGACTTAAATTAAAAAGGAAGGAGATTAACTCATAGTTTTCAAATTCCTTTAAACCATAAACCTTCAATATAAAAGGAAGGAGAAGGCTTATGAAAATTCCTATAATTAAACTCACAGAAAAGTAGTACTTAATATATCGAGACCATTTTTCGGAAAAGTCTTTGTCGTGAATTTTGGGAGTAATAGTCGGTACAATAAAAAGCATTAAACTAGGAATAACCTTTCTAATAATATCGTATATCTTTTTCAAAACCTCGTAATAGGTAACGGTAACAAAATCTTCTTTTATACCAAAAATAAATGAGGCAATATACTTTCGTAAATACCCTGCAAGGCCTGATGACCCTATTAGAGGTAAAAAATAACCTTTATAACTCCATACTCCCTTTTTTATTAATTCAAATAGTTTTAGAGAACCATTCTTTTTTGGCCAAATACTTTTTTCAATCAAAAGTTTGCGACAAACAAAAATTTCAATGGAAAAAATAATTGAATTAGAAAATAGAAATAAGTATAGAAATGAAACCTTTTCTACCTTCAACATAAAAAGAATAACGACCAAAAGAAATGAGGCCAAATGCTCAAAAAAGTTAATCATGTTCGACGCATCATAGCTTTCCATACCTACAAGAATCGCTTTAAAAGAATTCAGAAAGGTATTAAAAAAAATTGAAGCTAAAATTAAAACTGTAATCGGTAATAAATCACTTAAAGGCCTTAACCAAGAAAAATTAAAATAATGTGCTAAAAAAAGCCCGAAAAAA
Source organism: Bacteriovoracales bacterium (assembly GCA_028346125.1). Taxonomy (GTDB): domain Bacteria; phylum Bdellovibrionota; class Bacteriovoracia; order Bacteriovoracales; family Bacteriovoracaceae; genus UBA7317. The sequence goes on from JAOMEV010000073.1 coordinate 4,688, forward strand.
ACGAGTACAAAAACAAACAAAAGCTTAAATATTATACTTCCCCACATGATATTGTATCGATTTTCAACATCGATCTTATAAAATCTTTGGACAAGAAAATTCGTTGGGCCCGTCAAAACTTCAGTAAAATAGCAAATCGCCAAAATATATTGGTATTTTCCATAAAAACTTTCCTGAAGAACTCTTATAATTAATATTGATTTAAAAAAGGCGAGGCCTAGTATGAGAAAGTTATTAACTACAAACTTTGCTCCAATACTTTTTAAGGATTCACTCATAACAAAAACTTTTTATAGCATCATAACAGAAAAATTTACCGAAACTATTACTCGATATTTAATAATTGGCCCTTAACTACTAGGACGCCCAATCAATTCAGAAGCAATACGCCTGATACTTTTTGAAAATGGTCTTTCTGAAAAAGAATAATCGATGACTCTACTTCGAGCTAAATCTAAGTGTAGGCCAAGCTCCATACAAGTTTTACAGAATGGGTTTTTAAGCCTTTTTTTATGTAAATTCTCAGTAGTTTCATCGAGAAAATTTTTGGAAACTTTAAATTGATTTTCAAATGTTCCACAACATAAAGGAACACTTCCATCAACAGCAATAGATGTCTTTAGCTCTCTTTTCTTACAAAAACCAGTAAGAGAGTTACGTACGGAATCGGCAAAACTTATCCATTTTTTATGATCGGCTTCTGGAGAAAATATTAAAAGTTTTATTAACTCAAAATCTTTACTTGTAATAGTAGTTTTTATGCCTTGTAAGTATTCCTTACCAATAATACCTTTCTGAAGTAAGTAGGCCATAACTTTTTCGATCGGCATTAGTTTAGCTACAATTGGTTCAAATTTAAAATCTAACTCTTTCGCCAAATCTTTTAACTCATTAAAGTCACGATAGAGGTTATTTTTATAAACATGAAAACCAAAGATAAACTCTGTTTTGGAAGAGAATTTATCTTTTAAATATTTTAGTCGATTGATATTGGACTTTAAAAGGTAAAGATTTCCATTTTTATGGGTAGTTTCATATGTTTCTTTTTGGGTGCCAGAAAGAGAAATTTTAAACTGATCAGGTGCCGCTTTAATGATACGAGATAAATCAGCATTAGTATTCAAATTACTAGAAACCCTAGAAATAAGGCCTTTACTATTTATGTATTCTATAAACCTTGGAAGCTCAGGGTGAAGAGTTGGCTCGCCCCAATCAAAAACCGAAACGACAGTATTATCAGAAGGCTTTTCAATCGAGATTTTATCAATTATATCTTTAAATAACTTAAAGTCCATCAACCCTTTTGCCTTTTGTCGGTTATCCATATTCCCGACTGGGCAAGAGGGACATCTGAAATTGCAACTGCCAGCAATTTCTACACTATACTGATATTTTTTTTTCATAAATGAAGTATAAAATATAAATTAATATTTATCTTTATATAAAAGCTCTTTATACCTTCTATGGTTATAGTAATTTTGTCCAGCCTTTTATAAAAGACCCATTAAATATGGCAACTGTTGAATTTTAATTTTTGATAGAAATTAAAATATTTGAAACTTATTTATTCAATGATATTATTCCCTTCAGAAAAGTTTAATGACCTTTTTAAAGATATGTAAATGTGCGGTATAAATGGAATTGTAGGATATCCACCTGAAAAAATATTTCAAATGAATGAAAGTTTGAAACATCGTGGACCAGATGGTGACTCCTACTTTAAAGATGAAAAAGTTGCTATCGGACACACTCTATTATCAATAAGGTCTAATGATTTGAAAGGGTCTACTCAACCTTTCTCTAATATTAATTGGGCCCTTTGCTTTAATGGCGAAATCTATAATATCAAGGAAATTACAAAAAAATTTAGCTTAAAGCAAAGTGATCTTGATACAGATATCTTATTTCAGTTAGTAAACAAAGTTGGTCTGAACTTCATAAAATATATCCACGGAATGTATGCCATATGCCTTTACGATAAAAAGTCACAAAAAATTTACCTTTTTAGAGATCAGTCTGGACAAAAATCTATATTCTACACAACGCAAAACAAAAACTTTGCCTTCTCGTCGGAGATCGCTCCAATCCTTAATCTAGGTGTAGACAAAAGGGTAAATGAAAAATCTCTTAGTTTTTTAAATGACCTGGGCTATATTCCTGCGCCATATAGTATTTTCAAAAATATTTTTAAAGTCTTACCCTCGGAAAGAATTGAATTTGACTTAACAAGAAGAACCATAAGAAAAAAAATATTAACGGAATATGAAAGCGACTTTTTTAAACTAAACCCTGACCAAGCGATAACAGAATGTGTAAAGCTTCATATTCAGTCTAAAAAAAAGCTTGGAATAAATTTAAGTGGAGGTTTAGATTCCAGTATCATTCTCCATGAAGCTTCCAAAAACGACATTGACATATTCACCTATACGCAAAAGTTTGAAACTCAAAACAAGATATTTAACGAAGAATCAATACTCGCAAAAAAATTATCAAAAGATTATAAAACAAAACATAGAGAAATTTACATTTCAGAAAAATTGTATAAATCTAACCTTATTGAATCTCATTGGATTCTTGAAGAGCCAAACTATAACCTTAACCTGTCAAACACATTAATAGCCGCAAAAATTCAAGGCATACAAGGAGACAAAAATAGAGTTTTACTACTCGGAGATGGCGGTGACGAAGTTTTCGGTGGGTATACCTATTATTATGAACGAAATCAAGAAGTAAAAAGATATTTAAAATTCATGCCATTCCCAATCTACAACTTACTTAAATACATAAAAAATAAAAACTATATCAACTATAAAAGCTTTTTTCAAAGGTGGCACTACTTCCGATCAATGAAGGAAAATTATTTAAAAACACAAAGTAATAATATCTCAGATTTGTACTTCTATGACGACCTTTCTAAAATTTTTCCTCAAAAAAATTGTCTTATTCATGAAACAATGCTCATGGATCGACTCGTATGGCTACCCTCAGAAAATTTCCATAGAGGTGATAAAATTTTTATGAATCAATCTATCGAAAATCGATCTCCGCTATCCTATTTCCCACTAAATGTCGTTTTTGATAAAAAGCTACGTGGTGATAGTTATCTGAATAAGAAAGATAATAAAATATTTATAAGGCAACTTTACCAAAATAAACTTCCCGACTATATCATTAATAGATCTACGAAGTGGGGATATCGGCCACCATGGATACATTGGTTTGCTGGTATGAAAAACTTTATCCTAGAACTTTTTATAAATGCTCAAAAATATGATGAACACGTCAATTGGGAAAAACTAATCATAGAGGTCAATAACACTACTGACTCACCCTCTAGATCAATTCAGTCTTACTTAAGCTACGCCATTCTTTTAATGAAGTATAACAAGGTTAATATTTCTCTTTAGATAAAAATATAATTAAAGTAATATCAAAATCCATACTTACCGTAATTTCTAATCTTTAAACGTCTCATAAAAAACCGCCCCCTAACGCATTACACATACCTACCCTCAAAAGCAACATCTTTAACTCGTGTTAACAAATGTGAGAAAATTTAACTAGTGACTTATAACTTGAATTTTCAAATTAACCCACAATCTCCTAATTTTATCCCTTGAAAAGTTTTTCTGTAAAAGTATTCTTAACCCAGACCGGACCATAAAAAAATTAAAGGCCATATTTTAAGGCTTTTTAGATTACTTTCACTGAGTCTTGTTGGATTCCAACACCTTCTCCAAGGGTATTAAGAACTTTATCGTTAGCGGAAACAGGCATCGCACAAAAAAGGGTTCAATTTACTAGAGCTCCCTTAAAAATCATAAACACTCATTTAATTATTTTTTCGTTCACAATATAATTATTCGTACCTTATTATTAGATGGGTAATAACTTTGTCACGGAAGCAAGGGCCAGTATGATTTTTAGGAAAAGAATTGATACAATTTTACTTTTTTTATTCTTTATTTTTATTTCAGCCGGAATTTGGCATGGTCTGCCACTAAAAAATATATTTGACGATGAAATGTATTTTGTCGGAGGAGTCTTCAGAAATCTTAGTCAATTCTCAATTCTACCTGGTAAAGAAATTCCTTACGGTATTATCTTTTATTATATTAACTTTTTTATCGATTCGGTAATTGTTGGGCTATTAATACCTTTTTTTAAATTTAATTTGGGAGCATTAAAAGATTGGATGGCATTGAACAGTCACTACTTCTATTTAGTTCCTAGAATAATCTCAACCCTATCTTTCATTTTTTTATTTGTATTACTAAATAAATTCTTACAATCTAAAATCAAGGAAAATTCAACTCGATGGACAATTTTATTTGTTACATTTTTCAATCTAATTGTCCTTACCTATGGAAAAACAGGAAAAGTTTGGCCTCTGGCCACAGTTTTATGGATTTCGTCCCTAACTTTCTTATTTCTTTCCCTTGAGACTAATGGAGAAGAGTCAAAAAAGAATTTTATTATATCATCAATCCTCACAGGTCTTTGCACCTCAAACTTTGCTCTTATGTCTTTTTCCTTTATAAATTTCCCTATATATTATCTCC